>CAIYHO010000263.1 GCA_903925955.1 uncultured Chloroflexota bacterium | reverse complement strand
GGCACGGCGGCGGCCGCGGCGATCGAGAAGGCACGCCGCGACATGCTCCACGACGTCCGCGGCAAGAAGCGCACGCGGATTGGCGCCGATGCGCTCATGGAGGCCCTCATCCTCCAGGGCGCGGACACGCTGTTCAGCTACCCGGGCGGCGTCATCCTGCCCATCTACGACATCCTCGGCGACTACCCGCAGATCCGCCACATCCTCGTCCGCCACGAGCAGGGCGGCGCCCACGCGGCGGACGGCTATGCGCGGGCGAGTGGCAAGGTGGGCGTGTGCATGGGCACCAGCGGCCCCGGCGCCACCAACCTTGTCACCGGCATCGCCACGGCGCAGCTTGACTCCGTGCCCATGGTGGCAATCACCGGCAACGTGGCCGGCGCCCTCATCGGCAAGGACGCGTTCCAGGAGATCGACATCACCGGCATCACGCTGCCGATGACCAAGCACAACTACCTGGTCCGCAACGCCGACGACATCCCGCGGGTCCTCGCCGAGGCCTTCTACATCGCAAGCCATGGCCGTCCGGGCCCGGTCCACGTGGACATCACCAAGGACGCCCTCCAGGCCGAGACCACCGTCGAGCACCCCTCTCTCGATGAGGTCATCGCCGGTCTGCCGGGCTTCCGCCCCAACACCGAAGGCCACCCCAAGCAGCTCAAGACGGCTGCCAAGGAGATTGCTGCCGCCAAGCGCCCGTTGATCCTGGCCGGTCACGGCGTGCTGATTGCGGAAGCCTGGGACGAGCTCAAGGCGTTTGCCGAGAAGGCGCAGATCCCCGTGGCGTGGAGCCTCCTGGGCATCGGCCTCATGGATGAGGACCATCCGCTGGCCTACGGCTACATGGGCATGCACGGCTGGAAGCACGTCAACCGGGCCATCCAGTCCGCGGACCTGCTGATCGCCATCGGCATGCGCTTTGACGACCGTGTCACAGGCTCCGTCCGGACCTACGCGCCGTACGCGCGGATCATCCACGCCGACATCGATCCTGCCGAGATTGGCAAGAACGTGGCCGTGGAAGTGCCCATCGTGGGCGACGCCAAGAACGTCCTCGAGGGGCTCATCCGCTTCGTGAAGCCCGTGGACCCCGCTGAGCGCGCGGAGTACTTCGCCCAGCTGGACGGGTGGCGCCAGGAGTCCGTGGGCTCAAGCTGGCATGGCTCCGGCGGCTGGCAGAGCGGCCAGCTCACCGCGGACTACATCGTGGAGCGCATCGGCGAACTCACGGACCATGTGGCCACCTACGTGGCCGATGTGGGCCAGAACCAGATGTGGCTTGCCCGCTACACCAAGTTCAAGCGCCCGCACAGCCACATCAGCTCGGGCGGTCTGGGCACCATGGGCTTTGCGGTTCCGGCCGCGATGGGCGCGGCGCTTGGCAACCCGCACAACGAGACCTGGGCGGTCTGCGGCGACGGCGGGTTCCAGATGACCAGCCAGGAGCTCATGACCCTGGTGGCCGACAAGATCCCCGTGAAGATCGCGGTCCTGGACAACCACAAGCTGGGCATGATCCGGCAGTGGCAGGAGCTCTTCTACGCGGGCAACTACCACTCGTCGCATCTGCCCGGTCCGGACTTTGTGAAGCTGGCGGACGCCTACGGTGTCCCCGGGTTCAAGGTGTCCACCACGGACGGCGTGGATGACGCCATCCGGGCGGCGCAGGCCGTCAACGGGCCGGCACTCATCTGGTTTGAGACGGTTGAAGAGCAGAACGTCTTCCCCATCATGCCGGCCGGCAAGGGCCTGTCCGACCTGATCGACGGAGCACCCGAAGAATGAGCACCACCGACGCAACCGCCACCCAGGCCCCGCCGCCGCGCTCCGTCCCGGGCACAGGCACCGCTGGCCGCCATATCCTCGTCGTGCTGGTTCTGGACCGGCCCGGCGTCCTCAACCGCGTTGCAAGCCTCATGCGGGCGCGCAACTTCAACATCGATTCGCTGGCGGTCTCCCGGACCGACCGCGACAACATCAGCCGGATGACCCTGACCCTCCGCGGCGACGACGTTGCGGTGGAGCAGGCCGCCAAGCAGCTCTACAGGCTGATCGACGTCCTCAAGGTGCAGGACGTCACGGCCGACCAGGTCGTGGAGCACGAGCTGGCGCTTATCAAGGTTCGCGCGACCGACGCCAACCGGGGCGAGGTCATCAAGATTGTGGAGATGTACAAAGGCGCCATCGTGGACATCTCGGCCGAGTCCGTGATTGTTGAAGCGCATGGCACTGAAGCGGAGATCGACGCGCTTGTGGCGCTGCTCCGCACCTATGGGATCAAGGAACTGGTCCGTACCGGCGCAACAGTGATGCTGCGCGGCGCGGGCTCCATCGAGGAGGCTCTGAAGCTGTGACCGCGAAGATGTACTACGACGCCGATGCCGATCTGTCGGCGCTTGATGGCCAGACCGTCGCGGTCATCGGCTACGGCAGCCAGGGTCACGCCCACGCGCTCAACCTGCGTGAGAGCGGCGTCAATGTGATCGTTGGCCTGGCCGCCGGCTCCAAGAGCTGGCCGCTGGCGGAGGCCGCGGGCCTCACCGTCAAGACCGTCGCCGAGGCCGTCAAGGTCGCAGACGTGGTCATGATCGCGGTGCCGGACACAATCCAGAAGTCCGTCTACGACAACGACATTGAGCCAAACCTCAAGCCCGGCGCGCTCCTGATGTTTGCCCACGGCTTCAACATCCGGTTTGGCCGCATCATGCCTGCCGCCGGCACCGATGTGGGCATGGTTGCCCCCAAGGGCCCGGGGCACCTTCTGCGGTCTGTCTACGAGCAGGGCGGCGGCGTCCCCGCGCTCTTCGCGGTGGAGCAGGACGGGACCGGCACAGCCCGCGCCCGCACCCTGGCCTACGCCCGCGGCATCGGCTCCACCCGGGCCGGCGTCCTTGAGACCACGTTCAAGGAGGAGACCGAGACCGACCTGTTTGGCGAGCAGGCGCTCCTCTGCGGCGGCGTCTCCGCGCTGGTCAAGGCGGCGTTTGAGACGCTCGTTGAGGCCGGCTACCAGCCCGAGCTTGCGTACTTCGAGACCATGCACGAGCTGAAGCTCATCGTGGACCTGATGTACCGCGGCGGCCTCAACTACATGCGCTTCAGCGTCAGCGACACCGCCGAGTTTGGCGACTACGTCAGCGGCCCGCGCGTGACCGAGGGCTCCAAGGCCGCCATGAAGGACGTCCTCACCGACATCCAGAGCGGCGCCTTCGCCGATCGCTGGATTGCGGTCCAGGAGGCCGGTGGCGACGAGTTCCGCGAGCTCCGCGCCCGCGATCGCGGCCACCAGATTGAGCAGGTTGGCGCCGATCTGCGCAGCAAGATGCAGTTCCTGAACCCCATCGTTGTTGAGGCAGGCGCGGCGCAGGCTTCCACAAGCAAGGCGGGGGAGGCCCGGAAGTGACCTTTGAGGCCATCACCCCGCGCTTCGGCAGCGGGGTTGCGGAGGGCCGGGTCCGGATCTTCGACACCACCCTTCGTGACGGCGAGCAGGCGCCTGGCGCCGGTCTGACCGCTGCGGAGAAGCTCGAGGTTGCCCGCCAGCTGGCGCGCCTCAAGGTTGACGTGATCGAGGCGGGCTTCCCGTCCGCCTCGCCCGGCGACTTCGAGGCGGTCCGGCGCATCGCGCTTGAGACCAAGGGCGGCATCGCGGTTGCGGCGCTTGCCCGCTGCCGTGACGGCGACCCGCAGCGTGCGGTTGAGGCGATTGGCGTGGCCGAGCGTCCGCACCTGCACCTGTTCATCGCAACATCTGACATCCACCTCAAGCACAAGCTCCGCATGTCCCGGGATGAGGCTCTCAAGGAGGCCGTCCGCTGGGTGAAGTGGGCACGCGAGGCGCTTGGCCGCGATGCGGAACTGGAGTTCTCCGCCGAGGACGCCAGCCGGACCGAGCACTCGTTCCTGCTGGACGTCTATGAGGCCGTGACCGAGGCCGGCGCCTCAACGCTCAACATTCCGGACACCGTTGGCTATGCCATCCCGTCCGAGTTCGGCCGCCTCGTGGGCGATGTTCGCCAGCGGATCGGCACCGCCGCCACCATCAGCGTCCACTGCCACAACGACCTGGGCCTCGCCACCGCCAACACGCTGGCAGCCGTCCAGGCCGGCGCTCGGCAGGTTGAGGTGACCATCAACGGCCTCGGCGAGCGCGCGGGCAACGCGTCACTCGAAGAAGTCGTCATGGCGCTGCGCACGCGTCCGGCCCAGTTCCCGGACCTGGCCGCTGGCGTTGCCACGGAGCAGATCACCGCGGCCTCGCGCCTGGTGAGCTACCTCACGGGGTTTGCCATCCAGCCCAACAAGGCCATCGTGGGCGCCAACGCGTTTGCCCATGAGTCCGGGATCCACCAGGACGGGTACCTCAAGAACCCGCTCACCTACGAGATCATGACCCCGCAGTCCGTTGGGCTGGCCGGGAGCACCCTGTCGATTGGCAAGCTGTCCGGTCGCCGTGGTCTCCAGGGCAAGCTCCGCGAGCTGGGCCACGAGGTTGAGGGTGAGCAGCTTGACGTTCTGTACCGCGCGGCAATCGCGCTGGCCGACGCCAAGAAGGAAGTCACCGACGCCGACCTGCTTGCACTGGTTGACCAGGGCAAGACCGATGTGCCAAGTTCCATCACGCTGCTCAACTGGAGCATCAGCTCCTCCTCGGGCGGCCATTCAACCGGTTCCGTGAGCCTGGTTGTTGACGGCGAGCCGCACGCGGGCGAGGCAACCGGCAACGGCCCCGTCAATGCGCTGTTCAAGGCTGTGGACGAGGCGATCCGCCCGATTGTCCACTGGAACCCCGTGCTCACCGAGTACGAGATCAAGGCCGTCAGCGCGGGCGAGGATGCCCAGGGCCAGGTGCTCGCGCGCTGCCGTCGGTCGTCTGACGAGGGCCCGAGCGCTCTGATCATGACCGGACACGGCCTCTCCACCAACATCATCGAGGCGTCGCTTGAGGCCTACCTCGTAGCGGCCAACAAGCTCCACGGTGCCGAGATCAACGGCATCACGGCAGCGTTTGTCGGGCAGCGGTCCGGCGCCGAGCTCCCATGAGCGCGGCGGAGGCCGGCGTCGGCCAGACCTTTCACCTCGCGCTCATCCCCGGCGACGGGGTGGGCACGGAGGTCATTGCAGGTGCGGTGGAGGTCCTTGAGACCGTCGGCCGCGTCTTTGGCTTTGGCTTTACCTGGGACCGCCTCATCGTGGGCGGGGCCGGGATTGACGCCTACGGCATCGCGTGCCGGCCCGAGGACGTGGAGGCCTGCCGTGCGGCAGACGCCGTGCTCCTGGGCGCGGTGGGTGGGCCCAAGTGGGACAACCCCGATGCCACGGTGCGTCCCGAGCAGGCCCTGTTTGCCCTGCGCGGCGGTCTTGGCCTGTTTGCCAACCTGCGCCCCATCACCGTCCAGCCGCAGCTGATCGGCGCCTCGCCGCTAAAGCCCGAGCTGCTTGAGGGCGTGGACTGCATGATCGTCCGCGAGCTCACCAGCGGCCTCTACTTCGGCAAGCCGTCCGAGCCCCGCGTGACAGCCGACGGCGAGCGTGCCGCCATCGACACCCTCTGGTACACGGAGAGCGAGATCCGGCGCATCGTCACGCTTGGGTTTGAGCTGGCCCGCGGCCGGCGACGCAAGCTCACCCAGGTGGACAAGGCCAACGTCCTGGCCACGTCACGCCTCTGGCGCAAGGTGACCGAGGAGGTCCACGCGGACTACCCCGACGTCACCCTTGAGCACCGGCTTGTGGACAGCGCCGCCATGACGCTGGCCAAGTGGCCGGCGGGCTTTGACGTCCTGGTCACGGAGAACCTGTTTGGCGACATCCTGTCCGACGAGGCCGCGGTGATCGCGGGCTCGCTGGGCATGCTGCCGTCGGCATCCATCGGCACCCGCCAGACGGCCCACGGCCGGCACGGGCTGTACGAGCCCATCCACGGCTCGGCGCCGGACATCGCGGGCAAGGACCTGGCCAACCCGCTGGGAACCATCCTGTCCGCGGCGATGATGCTGCGCTGGTCGCTTGGCCGGACCGACGCTGCGGAGGCCATCGAGGCCGCCGTTGCCGCAACGCTTGCCGACGGGTTCCGGACGAAGGACCTGCTGCCTTCCGATGCTGCCGAGGCTGCAACCCTCACGGTTGTGGGGACGCAGGCGATGGCACGTGTGGTGGGGGATCGGATCGCGATTAACCGGCCGGTGACCGCCTGACGGCGGGGCACCGGCCACGAGACCCGCGAACCACCCCGACACCCACGCAGCCGAACTGGACTCCGCAGGCCATGTCTGACCAGCCCGTCATCCTCTACGACACCACCCTCCGCGACGGCACCCAGGGCGAGAACATCACCCTGTCGCTCGCGGACAAGATCCGCGTTGCGCGGATGCTTGACGAGTACGGCTTCCCGTTCATCGAGGGCGGCTGGCCGGGCTCAAACCCGAAGGACATCGAGTTCTTTGCCGCGGCCAAGACGATCCGCTGGGAGCAGGCCAAGCTTGCAGCGTTTGGCAGCACGCGGCACAAGGACCAGAAGGCCGCCACGGACCCCAACCTGCGCGAGCTGGTGGCGGCCGAGACGCCTGTCATCACGATCTTCGGGAAGAGCTGGCTCCTGCACGTGACCGAGGTGCTGGGCGCCACGCCTGCGCAGAACCTCGACATGATTGCGGAGTCCGTCGGGTGGATCGTGGACCACGGCCGCGAGGCGGTGTACGACGCAGAACACTTCTTTGACGGCTACCGAGCGGACCGGGACTATGCGCTGGCAACCCTGCGCGCCGCCCGCGACGCCGGCGCCCGCACCCTTGTCCTGTGCGACACCAACGGCGGCACGCTGACCGGCCAGCTGGTGAACATCCTGCGCGACGTCCGCACGTCGGTTGAGGGCGACCCCGGCGCGCCGGGCGTCACCTGGGGCATCCACACCCACAACGACGCGGAGCTCGCCGTGGCGAACTCCATCGCCGCGGTGCAGGCCGGCGTCCGCCACGTCCAGGCCACCATCAACGGCTACGGCGAGCGCTGCGGCAACGCCAACATGGTGTCGATCCTGGCCAACCTCGCGCTCAAGACGGACAACGTGCTGGCGCCGGCTGGCGGCGGTGACCTCGCGGCGCTCACCGCGCTGTCGCGCTCCGTGGCCGAGATCGCCAACATCAATCCCGACGACTATCAGCCCTATGTCGGCCGGTCCGCGTTTGCCCACAAGGGCGGCGTGCACGGCGCGGCCGTGGCCAAGGTGGAGCGCAGCTACCAGCACGTGGACCCGGTTGCCGTGGGCAATGCCGGGCGGCTGGTGGTCAGCGAGCTTGGCGGCAAGGCCAACACCTCCATCCGCGCCCGCCAGCTTGGCCTGGAGCTTGACGGGGTCCTTGACGCAAAGGAGCTGAGCAAGCTCATCAAGCGCCTCGAGAACGAAGGCCAGGCCTTTGAAGGCGCCGAGGCAAGCTTTGAGTTGCTGATCCGGCGCAACTCGCCCGGATATGTCGCGCCGTTCCGGATCCTTGACTACACCTGTCTCGTGGAGCAGCGGTCCGGCCGCGAGCTCCTCGCCGAGGCCACGGTCAAGGTGCAGGTGGATGGCGAGGTGCTCCACACCGCAGCCGATGGCAACGGCCCTGTCAACGCCCTGGATGGCGCGCTTCGCAAGGCGCTTCGCGCGTTCTACCCGTGGCTGGACAACGTCCACCTGGTGGACTACAAGGTGCGCATCCTTGACGGCGTCACCGCAACAGCGGCCCGCACACGCGTCATCATCGACTCGCAGGACGGCAACCGAACCTGGTCCACCATGGGCAGCGACACGAACATCATCGCGGCATCGGCGCAAGCGCTCGCGGACTCGCTGGAGTACGCAATCTGGAAGTCCGGCACGGAGCTGCGCCGCCGCGATGAGCGCCACTTCACCACCAACGGCCACGTCGCCGAAGGGCAGGAGCCAACAGCATGACTGACGCCGGGCGCCCCGAACCGATTGGGCTTGCGCGCTGGACCGTCACGTCCGGGTCCAACGTGAACAGCCGGGCGGCCGTGGTGCTCCGTGCGGGCAGTCATGACTGGCACGCCTCGGCCGAGGGGAACGGCGCCGTGGCCGCGCTCTTCAAGGCCGTGGATCAGGCGCTGCACGACGTGCTTGGTGGTCAGCCGCGGCTGGTTGCCTATGACGTCCACGCCCTGGCCGAAGGGCCGGACGCCGAGGGACGCGTCACGGTGCAGATTGCCCCGCCGGCGGCTGCGGCGGGCCTGCGTGCTGGCGGGCGGTTCACGGGCGGGATTGCGTCCACAAACATCGTCGCCGCGTCTGTGGAGGCGTACGTGACCGCAATCAACGCCATGCTGGGCGACGCGTCCTGGGCGGGTGCCGCGGCTGAGGCTTCCGCGCGGCGCGGCTCGGCTGACGGGGCGGACGAGGGCGCCGTTGGCGCCGAACTGGGCGAGGAGCCCGCCATCGACACGACGGCGTGGTTCAGCCGCTAGGCGTGGTCGGGCCGGCTTTGGCGGGCGCCGGGCCGGCCTTGGCGGGCGCCGGCGCTTCGACGGCCACGGTTGACCCCGCCGAGTTCAACCGTCTTGAGCTTGACGCCTGGGAGGCCGCCGCGGGGTCCTACGGGTTCCTGCGCAAGCTCACGGCACGTGCCAACGGGTCGCTGCTGGCGGCCGCGGGTGTTGCGCGCGGGCTGCAGGTGCTTGACGTGGGGTCTGGGCCGGGCGATCTGGCGGCCGCTGCTGCGGCGCTGGGCGCTGACACCGTGGGCATCGACGTGGCGCCCTCGATGGTTCGGCGCGCGGCGCTTGCCAACCACGCCATCCCGTTCCGAGTGGGCTCGTTTGAGGCGATCCCCGCCGGTGAGGGCGCGTTTGACGCGGTGCTTGGTGGCTTTGTGTTCAACCACGTGGGGAGCCCCGAGGCGGCGCTAGCCGAGGCGTGGCGTGTCCTGCGGCCCGGCGGCCACCTTGCGCTGGCCACGTGGGACGCGCCAAGCCGCAACCGCCTGCTTGGGCTGTTTGTGGATGCGCTGTCGGCCATCGGCGCGCCGCCACCGTCCGGTCTCCCAGCTGGCCCCATCCATTTCCGATCTGATGACGAGCTGCGCGCCCTGTTTGTCGCCGCGGGTTTTGCGGGCGTGGGCGTGAGCCGGATCATGTTTGAGGCGCGCGTCCCGGACCTTGACACGCTGTGGGACGGCGTCTTGGACTCAGGCGGCCAGATCCCGCCCACCATCACGCGTCAGCCCCAGGCCATCCGCGGGGCCATCCGCGCCGCCTTTGACGTGCTGGCTGCGGTCCATCGCCGCCCCGACGGCTACGCGATCCCGGTGTCGATGCAGATCATCGCGGGGCGTCGGCCATGAGCGGCCATGTGGCGCGCCTGCGCGTCGCCTACACGGGCGAGCCTGGCGCCTTTGCCGAAGAGGCCGTGCTGCGCTTCTTCGCGGCGCCCGATGCTGTGCCGATGTCCTCGTTCCGGGCGGTCTTTGAGGCCGTGCGTGACGGGGCGGCCGATGCCGGCGTGGTGCCTGTGGAGAGTTCGCTGCTGGGCACCATCCGCGAGAACCTTGACCTGCTGTGGACCTTTGACCTGCCGATTGCGGGCGAAGTCACCGTGCCGGTTCGGCTTGCGCTGTTGGCGCTGCCGGGCGAGCGGCTCGAGACGATTGAACGCGTGTACTCCATCTCGGCGGCGCTGGCCCAGGCGGACGAGTTCCTGCGCTCGCGGCCGTGGACCATCCAGACCACGTACAACACCGCCGGCGCCGCCAAGCAGGTAGCCGAGCGCGGTGAGCGCGGGGCGGCCGCGGTTGCCTCTGCGCGTGTCGCGGCGATCTACGGGTTGGAGATCCTGGCGGACAACATCCAGGCCGGCGACAACAACCGGACGCGCTTTGCCGTGGTCACGCGGCGCGGCGCTGAGTCCGTGGTGCACGCTGCCGCTGCCCCGGCTGCGGTGGCCGGGCCTGCGCGGACGTCTCTGGTCTTCGCCGTGCGCAATGTGGCGGGCTCGCTGCACCGCTCGCTTGGCGCGTTTGCCACGCGAGGGCTGAACCTGTCGCGTCTGGAGTCGCGTCCGTGGACGGAGCGCGGGTCGCGCTGGGAGTACCTGTTCTGGGTGGACCTCGATGGGGACCCCGCGTCGCCTGCCTGTGCCGATGCCCTCGCCGCGCTGGCCGAGGAGACCGAGGTGGTCCGCATCCTTGGCACGTACCCGCGGGCCGCCGAGGAGTAGGTCGCGCGCGGGCGCTGGCCAGACGTGTCAAATACAACTCAGGAGACTAGACGCCGCCACCACCGAGCCCCAGAGGGCCGAAACGCGGTCAGATAGTCGTTTCAGGACTGGGTGACCCAAGTTGGCGGTCGAATAGCTTCCTGAGTGTTAATTGACACTCGCCAGGTTGGCGCACCTCCGCCGCGCCGCACTGCTTCGGACATGGAAGGGCCCGGAGCCGGCGCGCGCCTGACCCCGGGCCGTGTGTGCGAGTTACGTGAGCGTCAGCCGCCGGTGCCGGTACTCGGCGTGGCGCCAGGTGCGCCGTCCGGGCCATGGCCGCCGGGGCCACCGTGACCGTGACCGCGGCCGCCGTCGCCGCCCATACCGCCGGGGCCGCCTGCCACGCCGTTGACCTCGTCGGTCACGTGCGCGGCCAGGTTGGCGATGCGCTCGTCAGCCTGAGCCTGGGTCATCGTCCCCGCCTTGACGGCGGCGGCGAACTCGGCCTTGTCGGCGGCCACGATCGCGTCGATCACCTTCTGTAGGGTTACGCCCTGCGCGGTGGCAATCGTCGCCAGCGTCTTGCCGCTCTGGAGGGCGGTGGTGAGGTCGGCGTCGGTCATGCCGAGGACCTTGGCTGCAGCGGTCACGTCATCGGCACCGGGGCCGCCGTGGTTGCCGCCGATGCCGCCATGGCCGCCCTTGCCCATGCCGCCCGGGCCGCCTGGGCCCTCCGCGAGGCGGTTGACCTCGTCGGTCACGTGCGCGGCCAGGTTGGCGATGCGCTCGTCAGCCTGAGCCTGGGTCATCGTCCCCGCCTTGACGGCCGCGGCGATTTCGGTCTTCTCGACCGCCACGATCGCGTCGATCACCTTCTGGAGATCGACGCCCTTGGCCTTGGCGATCTCGGCCGGCGTCTGCCCGCTCGTGAGCGCGGCGGTGAGGTCGGCCTCGGTCATGCCGAGGGCCTTGGCAGCGGCCGTGAGGTCGTCCGCGTCAAGCCCGCCCGGGCCGCCCCGGCCGCCGTGCTCGCCCAGATCGCAGTTGTCGTTCGGGGTGGTTGGGTTGGTCGATGTGCCCGCGGATGCCGCCGGTGCGGCCGTTGGGTCCGCCGCATTGGTCACCTGGATGCCCAAGATGGACGCCCCGGCTCCCGCCACGATGAGCGCGCCGGCGACGATCCCGGCCCCAATGCGCTTCTGCATGTCTGTCTCCTTGGCCGTCGGGCCGTGGTCCGGTTCGTTGTGAACCGCTTGGGACAGACTCGCTTCGGGCGCCTTTCGATCTCCTGACGAACTGGCATGATGCCAATGGGTGTCAGATGTGAAGGCCCACAGGAGGCGGGCCAACTGCCGCCGTGCCCAGTTCCGTAACACTCACCCCCGTGGTGCAAAGCAGCGGACGAGCGCGCTCCGGGGGCGAGCTGAGCACGCCGGGGCTGCCAGGGGGGCCAGATGTGGCCGTATTCGGGCCGTAGCACCACCTGGGTGAGTATTACGGGCCGCCCGCGCACGGGCCGGGCACGGGCCGGCGCAGCGCCAGCACACCCCGGGAATCGAAACGGGGCCGGATTGCTCCGGCCCCGTCAGTGCGCTTGCGCGCGGTAGGTCAGTGCGTGACCACCTTCGGCAGCGTCTTCGCCTCAGCGACCCAGCCCTCGATCGTGGCCTGCGACGGCGTGCGGCGCACGACGTCCGGTCGGGCGGCGATCAGCTCGGCGATGGTGGTCGCGAGGTTTGCGGCGTTGCGCTGCGCAAGCTCCGCGGGGGAGTCCACACCGGCGGCCTCCAGCAGATCCGAGTACTCCGACCCGACGCCCTTGAGACGCATCAGGTCCACGTGGTTGACCCACTCGAGGATCAGCTTGCCGGAAATGCCCGTGGCCTCGGCCAGCTTGGCGCGCCCGTTGGCGGTGGCGCCCGTTGCAAGGAGGTCGTCAGTGCTCTTGACGCCGGCTTCGCCCAGTTTCTCGGCGTAGGTTGCCCCGATCCCCTCGACCTCGTCGATCTTCACAATCTCATCCTCATCGGCTTGTTCGGGGGTCCTGCGCCGGAGTGGCCTCTCCCCGTCGGGTGCGATGATACGGACCGCGCGGCGATTGCATGCAGGACATACGGAGGGCGGCACGTGGACGACGGATTCAGGGCGGAGATGGCGGCGGGCTACACGTTCAACGAGCCCGTGATTGCCCTGGGCGTCCCCATGCTGGGCACCGAACTCCTGCCCGAAGTCCACGTCTCGATCCCGCTGTCGCGGGTCAACCGCCACGGGCTGATCGCGGGCGCCACCGGCACCGGCAAGACCAAGACGCTCCAGTTGTTCGCGGGGCAGCTGAGCGCCGCCGGCGTTCCCGTGTTTGCGGTGGACGTCAAAGGCGACCTGAGCGGGATCGGCGCGCCCGGCAATCCCGCCGATCCAAAGGTGCTTGAGCGCACCCAGCAGATGGGCTGGACCTTTGCCGCGGCCGGCCACCCCATCCAGGTGCTCTCGCTCTCGGGCAACGTGGGCGGCCACGTGCGCGCCAGCGTCAGCTCCTTTGGCCCTCTGCTGATGGGCAAGGTGCTGGACCTCAACGACACCCAGGTCTCGGTCCTCTCGATGGTCTTCCACTACTGCGACCAGAACAAGCTGCCGCTGCTGGACCTTGCCGACCTGCGCACCACGCTCAAGTACCTGGGCTCGGACGACGGCAAGCCCATCCTGGAGGATCTCGGCGGCATTGCGCCGGCCACGCTGGGCGTGATCCTGCGGTCCGTCACGGTCCTGGAGCAGGACGGCTCCGGCGTGTTCTTTGGCGAGCCGGAGTTTGACGTCAACGACCTGCTCACGATGACCCCGGATGGCCGCGGCGTGATCAGCCTGCTGGAAGTTGCGGACGTCATGGACAAGCCGCGCCTCTACGCCACGTTTGTGCTCTGGATGCTGGCGCGCCTGTACGCGGCGCTGCCCGAAGTTGGCGACCTGCCAAAGCCAAAGCTCGCCTTCTTCTTTGACGAGGCGCACCTGCTGTTCAAGGACGCATCAACCGCGCTGCTGGACCAGGTGGAGCGGACCGCGCGCCTGATCCGGTCCAAGGGTGTGGGCGTGTACTTCGTGACGCAGGCACCGCAGGACGTCCCTTCGCCCATCCTTGCCCAGCTTGGCAACCGCGTGCAGCACGCGCTGCGGGCCTTCACGCCTGACGATGCCGATGCGCTGCGCAAGACCGCGCGAACCTTTCCGGTCACCACGCACTACGACGTGGAGCGGACGATCACCAGCCTGGGCATCGGTGAGGCGCTGGTCACGGTGCTCTCGCCGCGCGGTGTGCCCACGCCGCTGGCCGCAACGCGGCTGCTGCCGCCGGACTCGCGGATGGCGCCGTTGACGCCGGATGAACTGAGTGCGCTGGCCGCTGCCTCGCCGCTCACGCTGAAGTACGGCACCACGGTGGATCCGCAAAGCGCCCACGAGATCATCACCGCGCGTCTTGCCGCGGCCCATGCCGCCGTGGGCACGGTGCCGGGGGCGGTTGGCGCGCCGGGCGTCGCGGGCGCATGGACGCCGCCGATGATGACCCCCGCGCAGCAACAGCGCGAGATCACTCGTCAGGCGCGTGAACAGGCCCGGGCGATGGACGTCCAGCGGCGAGCCGATGAGGCCGCTCGGCGCGAGGCCGCACGCGCGGCCAAGGCGCAGGCCAAGGCGGAGGCCCAGGCCGAGCGGGAGCGCCAGCGAACCATGCAGACCGCCATGCGGACCGCCGGCCGGATGGTCACATCGCGCGGCGGCCAGAACCTGATCCGCGGGCTCTTCGGCATCCTCGGAGGCAAGTGACATGACAGGCAGCGTCCCCGGCTCTACCGTGAGCCCGCAGAAGATCTATCTGGCCGGCCGCTGGGTGGACTCGCCCGAGACCCTGGTGGTGCACAACCCCGCCCGCCACGGTGAGCCGGCCGGCTCCACGTACCTCGCCACGGCTGAGCAGTACGAGGAAGCGGTCACTGCCGCGGTCAGCGCGTTTTCGGTGACCCGCCACCTGCCGGCCTACGAGCGCGGCCGGATCCTGCGCCACGCCAGCGCCGGCATCACCGCGCGCCGCGATGAGCTGGCCGTGCTGCTCGCGTCTGAGGCCGGCAAGCCGCTGCGCGATGCGTACGTGGAGGTGGACCGCGCGTCGCTTGTCTTCCGGCTTGGGGCCGAGGAGGCGGAGCGCATGTACGGGGAGACGATCCCGCTTGACATCAACCCGGGATCCAAGGGTCGGTTTGGCATCACTCGCCGCTTCCCCATTGGGCCAATCGCGGGCATCAGCCCCTTCAACTTCCCGCTGAACCTCTCCATCCACAAGGTGGCCCCGGCGATCGCTGCGGGCAACACCATCATCCTCAAGCCGCCCACCAAGGATCCCCTCACCATGCTCAAGGTGGCGGAGATCCTGCACGAGGCCGGCATGCCAGAGGGCATGTTGAGCGTCCTGCCGATGAGCCGAACCCTTGGTGACCG
>CAIYHO010000262.1 GCA_903925955.1 uncultured Chloroflexota bacterium | reverse complement strand
TGAGAGGGCCATCGGATTGATCTCCTCGTCGTGAACCTTGGTCGGAACACGCTGAGGATCACACCGGTGGCCCCTGACTGTCCGGCTCAGCCGGCGCCAGGAGCCTCGCTCAAATCACACCACTCGGGGGGACACGCCTCGGTCCACCCGCAATGAGGGCCTCACAGACCGGCTGCGGGGGGGTACGTGCGCACCGGGTCGTAGTCCGTTCGGCCCCGTCCGGTGCATCAGACGCGGCGTAGGCTCGCGATGCCAACCCGAAGGTCCGGCCGCGTGCGCGGACCACCAGGAGGAGTTCATGCTCGGATCCCGCGCCCGTGCCCTAGGGCTTATCGGGACGATTGTCCTGCTCGTGAGTGCCTGTGGTGGCACCACCGCCACGACCGCCCCAGAAGGCCCGTCGGCTGCCCCCATTGCCGCAACGCTGGCCGCCCCGGACCGGATCAAGTCCGCCGGCGCGCTGGTGTTCTGCACCGACGTCAGCTTCGCGCCGCAGGAGTTCTACGCGGCCGACGGCACCACGGCGCAGGGCTCCGATATCGACATCGCGGGCCAGATCGCCAGGTACTGGGGCGTCACGGCCGAGATTGACAACACCCCCTTCGATGTGGTCATCCTGGCCCTCCAGGCCAAGAAGTGCGACCTCGTCATCTCCGGCATGAACGTCACCGCCAAGCGCCAGGAGCAGGTTGACTTCGTCGACTACCTCAAGGTTGGCCAAGGCCTGCTGGTGCTGGCGGGCAACCCCAAGGGCATCCACACGCTTGACGATCTGTCCGGCAAGAGCGTCGCGGTCCAGCTTGGCACCACCAACCTCGACGCCCTGACTGCCAAGAGCGAAGAGCTCCAGGCAGCCGGCAAGGCGCCAATCGACATCAAGGGCTACCAGAAGGACACCGACGCCTTCTCGCAGCTTGGCCTCCGCCGCGTGGACGCCTACTCCACCGACTCGCCCGTCGTCGCCTACTACACCAGCCTCCCGGACAACGCCGGCAAGTTTGAGGTGGGCGGCACGCCCATCAGCCCGCAGCCCATCGGGATCGCGATGCGCAAGGACGACACCGGCATGAAGGCCGCCGTCACGACTGCGGTCGCAGCCATGCTCGCCGACGGCTCGATGGCAGCCATCGTCCAGAAGTGGGGCATCACCGAGGGCGTCGTGCAGCCGCCAGCTCCTGGCGCGGACACAAACGCGCGGATGGGCTTCGACCCGAAGGAGTTCCTGGACTTCACCTTCACGTGGCGTACGGTCCTGATCGGGGCGCTCGTCACCACGATGCTCATGGCGGTGCTGGCCCAGCTGCTGGGCATCGGGCTGGGTCTCCTTGCTGCGCTCGGCGGCCGCTCCCGCAACAGGGCCGTCAAGCGAATCGCCAGCATCTACGTCTGGATCTTCCGCGGCACGCCGGTGCTGGTGCAGATCGCGCTGCTCTACTACGGCATCCCGGCGCTGCTGGGCTTCGACCCGTTCCCCAAGCAGTACGGCAACCTGCCTGAGCTGATCGGCGGCGCGTTCCTGGCCGCCACCCTGGCCCTCGGCATCAACGAGGGCGCCTACATGAGCGAGATCATCCGCGCTGGCATCCTCTCGGTTGACCCCGGCCAGGCCGAGGCCGCCAAGTCACTGGGCATGACCCCGGGCAAGACGATGTCGCGCATCGTCCTGCCGCAGGCGATGCGCGTGATCGTCCCGCCGCTGGGCAACGAGTTCAACAACATGCTCAAGACCACGTCGCTCGCATCAGTCGTGGGCGTGACGGAGCTGCTGCTCCTCGCTCAGAACCGCTATGGCGGCACGTTCAAGCCGTTTGAGCCGCTGATTGGCATCTGCGTCTACTACCTGCTGCTCACCACCCTCTGGGGCCTTGTCCAAAAGCGGATCGAGAGGAAATTCGGCGCGGGCCTCAGCCGAAGCGAGCCCGAGAAGGGCGCCCTGTCGCGGCTGGCCGGGATCGGCCGCAGCACCAGCCAGAGCGGAGGCACCCGATGACCGGCGACATGCATCTGGCGGACGCCGCGGCGGCCGCCGCGGCCGCCGCGGACGCCACGGACGCCACGGACGCCACGGACCTCATGGTGGACGCGCAGCACGTGGACAAGTGGTACGGGAAGGTCCACGTCCTGCAGGACGTCACCCTGCAGGTGAAGCGCCGGGAGGTCGTGGTGATCCTCGGGCCGTCGGGCTCGGGCAAGACCACGTTCATCCGCTGCGTCAACCACCTCGAGAAGATCCAGGGCGGCCGGATCCTTGTGAACGGCCACCTGATCGGCTACCGCGACGTGGGCGGGAAGCTGGTTGAGGACAAGGAGGCGAACATCGCCAAGGAGCGCAAGGAGATCGGCATGGTCTTTCAGCGCTTCAACCTGTTTCCGCACAAGACGGCACTCGAGAACATCATCGAGGCGCCAACCCAGGTGCGCGGCATCCCCCGGGACGAGGCGCTCGAGGTGGGCACGGCGCTCCTGGCACGCGTTGGTCTGGCCGCCAAGGCCGACAGCTACCCGGCACAGCTCTCCGGCGGTCAGCAGCAGCGCGTGGTGATTGCCCGGGCGCTCGCGATGAAGCCGGCCCTGCTGCTCTTCGACGAGCCCACGAGTGCGCTGGACCCCGAGATGATCGGCGAGGTCCTGGAGGTCATGAAGGAGCTGGCCCACGAGGGAATGACGATGATCGTTGTCACCCACGAGATGGGCTTCGCGCGCGAAGTGGCGGACCGTGTGGTCATGATGGACGAGGGCCGGGTGGTTGAGGAGGCCACGCCGGAGCGCTTCTTCACCAACCCCACGGAGGAGCGGACCAAGGCCTTCCTCGCGAAGATCCTGTGAGTGGTCCTGCCGCGGCGGGGCCAGCCCGCCTAGCCATCCTCGCCGATGGCCAGCTCACCTAGCGCGGCACGAATCCGGTGGTGGCGCTGATCGATTGAGCCAACGCCGGGCGGGGCCACGTGCGGCACACCCCGGCGCTGCCGGAGCCGCCACGCGGCTCGGCGCCATTTGTGGTGCCGGCTGCAAACACCAGCACGCAGATTGCCAACACTGCGGCAACGCGCAGCGCCCTCCCCAGGCCCATGCTGTCCTCCCACGCCCGCGCCGTCCTGCCAGCGCGATGCCAGGAGTGTGCGGCCCCACCTACAGGCCGCGACAGGGCCATCGGTCCCCGGCTGCGTCACGGGTCCGCTACGCGGCAACCCAAAGGCCGCTACAGAGCTGGCAGCCAGCACTCCGCCACGATGTTCGGCCAAGACTCGAGTAAGAGCCCGCCAGCCTTGCCCACGAGGCCGTCCGATGACACTGATTTGCGGTAGCCCTCCGGAGCGTGGCCGGATACCTGCAGATATGCCCAGTGGGAGCCGGTGCCGCTTGCCGGGTAGCGCGCCAGCGAGATCGACGCGCCCGGCGCTCCTCGGGCCAGCAGTTCAGCAAGCAGCGCCCGTGCATCATCCGCGCCCAGCCGGACCACGCACGGCGGCAGGGCTGGCCCAAGCCAGAGATCCAACTCGGCCATGACCGCAGCAAGGTCGACACTGTCCACACCGTTGCCAAACCAGCGGGGCCCGGAGGTGAAGTGCTCGAGATACTGTCCGTGCTGAGAGGCGACCGTGGCGGCCGCGACCAGCTGGCCGAAGTCATCTGACGTGGCGTCTGGCAACTCCACCATCAACACAGCGAGTCCAGCGCGCTCCACAGACGAACCCAAATGGCCGCCATGGTGGTTCAGCGCCGCCGTCATCAAACGACGCCAGGCCTCGGCAGCGCGAAGTTCCGCCAGAACCAGATCGAGCATCTGGGCTACGGAGACCACGTCATCTCTCATGTGCGCGATACCCCACTTGTAGCCACCCAACCCTGCTTGAGCCCCAGTACCGCCAACTGCACGCGGCTCGATGCGCCGTACCGGTTCAGCATCCGCAGCACGTGCGTCTCCACGGTCCGCTGGTCGATCGCCATTGCGTGGGCAATCTCCTTGTTGGTCTGACCTTCGACGATCCCCTGCAGGACCAAGCGCTCGCGCGGCGTTGGGCCATCAACGCCGCTGCGCGAGAAGGCCACCCAGACACCGTTGGCGGCAGCGTGGCTGACCGCCACCGCAAGGTTCGCAAGCGGCTGATCTTTGCCCACGATACCGACGGCGCCAGCCTGGCGGGCGCGCTGCTCGGTGTCGCGCGAAGCGAGCCCCGTGAGGTACACGACAGGGACTTCAGCGGCTTTCAGGCGCCCAGGCAGGTCGAAGGCGAGGTGGTCATCAAGGCTCAGGTCCGCCACCACCACGTCAGGCGCAAGCAGGTTCGCAGCCGACACGGCCTCATCGACGGTTCGCGCCATACCCACGAACTCAAACCCGCCAAGCCCCGCCAGGGCGCTCCCGACGCTGGCGCCAACGAGCGGCTGGTCCTCGACAACGAGAAACCGGATTGGCGGTCCTGGCTCGGGCCTGGCGGTCACGGTGGACAATCCCCCTCTTGTGGTACGTGGAAACACGTCATCGCGCCTGTGTATCCGCCCGGTGTGCCCATGAGGGCATGCCCGTCACGCTGCGAATGTACTCCGGGCCCAGCCCGGGGAAGCGGGAGGAGTAGCGCTGATGCTGATTGCAGTTGTCGAGGACAACGAGTTCATACGATCTGCAGCCGTGGGCATTCTCGATCACGCTGGGTATGCCGCTCTGTCGTTCGAGAGCGCCGACAGCGCGGTGACGTCGCTGGGTTCCCTCCGCTCGACGGTCAGCCTGGTGCTCACTGACGTGTCGATGCCGGGCGCTCTTGACGGTCTGGACTTCGCGCGGCTGATGAGTCACCAGGCACCACACCTGCCGGTCATCGTCATGTCGTTGGACGCCGACTCGCTGGTTGAGGCTCGCGGCATCCCGACGGTGGTCGGCGTCCTCGCCAAGCCGTTTGCGCCTAACGAGCTCGTCGCGCTCGTCACGCGTCTGGCACATCCGCTACTCAACCAGACAACCACAAGGAGGCAGCCATGAGCTTCGGAGATCTCACGACGAGTGCCGGAGAGCCCGTCGGCGACCTCGTGCTGGTTGATGTCCTACCGGTGCTGGGCTTCTGCATTCGGCAGGCCGCCGAGACCAGCCACGAGCACGTGGGCACCGAGCATCTGGCGCTTGCCGCGGTCGATGGTGTTGGCGGCTTCGCCGAGCTCGCCCGCGTCTCGGGCCTGGATCCGACGCAACTCGGAGGCGCCCTGCGTCACTGCTGCACCCACCCGCGGATGGGCGCCTGCGACGACGAGCCCCGGCCTACGCCACGGGTCGTCCGCCTGCTCGCGGCAGCGGCGCAGATCGCGTTTGCCGAAGGCGAGAGAGAACTCCGCGCGGGCCACCTTGTGCGGGTACTCCTGATGGAGCCCGGCGCCGTGGCCTGGAGCGGTCTGGCACGGGCGGGCCTCAGCCCCGCCGTCGTGCGGGCGGGCATCGCCCGTCTTGCGGCGGCATCGCCGGCGGAGGGCCGGGGGCACGCAAACTAGCTCAGCCTCCCGCGGCCATGCGAGAAACACAGAACCCCGGGCGATTGCCCGGGGTTCGTCAGTTGTCAATGGAGGCGACGATCGGAGTCGAACCGATGAATAAGGGTTTTGCAGACCCCCGCGTTAGGCCACTTCGCCACGTCGCCCCGGATGAGTGGCTGGCCCTCGAGGATTCGAACCTCGGTTCACGGATCCAAAGTCCGCTGTCCTACCACTAGACGAAGGGGCAGCGGTCGGGGTCCGACGACGCAGGACGCCGAAGCGGACCTGGGTACGACGAGAGGAGCTGGAGCGGAAGACGGGACTCGAACCCGCGATCCTCACCTTGGCAAGGTGATGCTCTACCAACTGAGCCACTTCCGCCTGCTATTCCTGAATTTATGATTAAATAAATATAAAGGAATTTTTTTAATTGTCAATAAAATTTCTAAAAATTTAAGCTATAGTTTACTGG
>CAIYHO010000261.1 GCA_903925955.1 uncultured Chloroflexota bacterium | reverse complement strand
GTGGCCGCGCGTGAGGCGGTCCGGCTGATAGGTGAGGATGAGCGTCAGCCGCTCGTCGTGGAGCGTGCGGGCGGTGAATGTGGCAAAGGCGCGGGTTGCGGCGTCGGCTGCGTGCAGGTCCTCAAGCACCAGGATGATGGGCCGGTCAGCGGCGGCACGGCCAAGCCAGCGCAGGATCGCCTCGATGGCGCGCGGCTGCGTGCGTTCAGGGTCTGCCAACGCGCTTGTGACCGGTGGCGGCACACGCCCAACCACGCGGGCCAGCCCTGGGCGGCCAACGAGGAGCGGTCGGGCGTCTCGGCGCAGAAGGTCCTCAAGTTCTGCGGCGGGTCTGGCATCAAAGAGCGGGTCAAGCGCGGCAAGCAGGATTGCCCACGGCGGCTCAGCCGGGCCATGAGCGCGAGCCCGCAGGATCACCGGCGCGCCGGGCCGGGCGGCGATGCGCGCGAGCGCCTCATCGAGAAACCGGGTGGTGCCGATGCCCGCGGCCCCGGCCACCAACACGGTGGCGGAGGAACCGTCGGCGGCGCCCGCAACCGCAGCCTCAAGCATCGCGAACTCGGGCTCACGGCCGATATAGCGGGGGCTATCCACTCGACCCGACATCGGTCCATTGTAGGGACCGGGCGCGGGGTACTGGCGGTGCCGGTACGCTGCGGCGGTGCAAGAGCGCAAGCCCCCCCATCCCGCAAATGACCTCAACGAGCTGCCGGGCGAGGAGTGGCTGTACTTCACCAAGTCGCTCTGGACCACGGCGTACCCGTCGGAGCTGGGCCATGCGCGGCGCAAGGCGCACGGCGCAAACAAGCCGCCCCGCCTCATGGCGCGCCTCATCGAGTTCTTCACACGCTCAGGCGAGCTGGTCCTGGATCCGTTTGCGGGTGTCGGCGGCACGCTGCTGGGCGCAGCCATCGCCCGGGGACCGCGTCGGGCAATCGGGTTTGAACTTGATCCGCGCTGGGCAACGGTGTACCGCGACACGGTGGCGGCGCTGTCAGCCGAGCGCGACGGGGCGGGGCCACTCCTGGCGGACCTCGGGATGTCCGACCCTGGCGGGGTGCGGGGCTTTGACCCGTCAGGCGCCGAACTCCGCGAGGGTGACGCGCGCGTGCTGTTCCGCGACGTCCCCGACGCATCGGTGGACTTCGTGGCAACCGACCCGCCGTACAACGTGCAGCTGCCGATGACGATGGCCGGCGGCAAGCTGGCCGAGGAGCACGCGAACCGGCGCACGGACTACGCGATGGTGTCCGACCTGTCAGCCGATCTTGCCAACCTCCCCTCCTATGCGGCGTTCCTCGACGCGATGGGCGAGATCTTTGGCGAGATCCACCGCGTCCTGCGCCCAGGGCGGTACGCCGCCTTCATCGTCCGCGACGCCTATCAGGAGAGCCGCTACATCTTCACGGCGGCCGACCTTGCTGCTCGCGCAGACGCCGTTGGCCTGGTGCCGAAGGGAGACTTTGCCTGGTACCAGGCGGGCACCCGGCTCCGGCCCTATGGCTACCCGCGGTCATTTGTGCCCAACATCGCCCATCAGCACATCGTCATCCTGCGCAAGGCCCCCGAGCCCGCCAAGCGCCGCAGCTCCCGAGCCGCCTGACAGGCAATCTGACCTACCCCAGTCGTGGGGGATGGTGCGTGGGTGCAGCGCCTCGGGGTCAGGTCCTGTGGGGTTGGATGAGGTGCAACGGACCCACGAGTCATCCGGCCTAGTCCTATTCGCCCCCTTCCATTCCTGCGGCCATGCGCGAGGATGAAGGCATGCAAGTCACCCCAGCCAACCCGAACGTACCGCGCCCCGGACGGCTTGCCGCCATCCGGTCGCTCGTGATTGCGGTTGCCATGGTTGGTGTGGGTGGCGTCCTCGGCTGGATCCTCCTCTACACCCCGATCGTGTTGACCCTCGTCCCGGCGAGCCACGGGTCGCCAGGAGCCGTGGCTGCGGGCATCACGGCCTGGGTGCTCGCCATTGCGGTCCCAGCCAGTCTTGTCGTGTTTGGCATGGCGCGGATTGCCTTCGCCCTTGAGGCGTGGACCGGACGCTTCCCGCATCGCCCAGTGTCAGCGCTCCGGCAGGCGCTTGCCCCCGGACGCTCAGCCATCGCCGATCTGGCCCTCGGTGACGGGCGCCGGATCAGCCAGGTCCTCATCGGCCCGTTTGGCGCCGTGGTGGTGGGCGACGTGCCGCCAACCGCGTTCAGCCGCACTGACGGCATGCGCTGGGAGATCCTCGCCGCGCGCAACCGCTGGGTGTCCGTGGAGCCCCCGGCCGAGCGTGCTGCCCGTGACGCGGACCGTCTCCGCAGCTGGTTTGTCGCCGCCGACCGCGACTTTGTGATCACCGTCGGCGCGGTGCTCGCCACGGACGACCCGCGGGTGCATGGCACCGCTGCTTGCCCTGTGATCAGGCCGCATGACCTGGCGGTGTGGGTGGGCGCACTGCCGGTCCAGCAGAGCCTTACCGCCAGCCGGCTGGAGCGGCTCCACGCGATGGCGAAGAGCGCGGCCGCAGGCAAGGTGGTCCGGCGCTGAGCTACCCGCGGCTGAGCTGCCCGCGGCTGTGCTGGTAGGGGAGCCAGGACTCGAACCTGGAACCAGCGGGATATAAGCCCGCCGCTCTAACCAATTGAGCTACTCCCCCATTGGTCCGCGTGTTGATGATAGCCGCGTCACGGCCGCCCATCCGGGGTCGCGCCGTTAGCCCAGCAGGAGCGGCTTGAGGATCTCGTGGAGCACCACCAGCACCAGGTACACCACGGGGATCGCGGCAAACAGCCCCAGCATCGCGCTCCACGGCGTCCGCGTGACGTGCGCCCGTCCAGCGCCTGACGGCAGCGGCACCACGAAATACGTCACCAGCGAGCCGATCACCAGCACCGCGAACACATAGACGGTGAGCACCAGGATCCGCAGATCCCCACCCGGCATCACAGCGCCCCGGTCCAGCGCCACGTCGTAGACCTCAAACGCAAGCCCGCCCGCCAGCGCCGCGACCAGGCTGGATGCGACAGCCCGCACAACCGGCCGGGGAGCGTTGCGAAACTGGCGCCAGCGGACCTCGAAGAAGCCGCGCTGGGGCACGGGGGGCCGCGGGTCAGCCAAGGGGGCGGCCCTCCCCGTCGAGTACCGCAAGCCGCCGCGCCGGGATGGAGTCAGCCGTATGGCGGGCCAATTCCTCCACCACCGTCGCCACACGCGCAAGCTCGGCATCCGTGTTCCAGAAGCCCACAGAGAGGCGGACAGCGTCGATGGGCGTGATGTCGCGCGCCACAGCAAACGTCCGCGGGCCCAGCTCGGCAAGCACCTGCGACGCGCTCCAGCCGGCAATACGGAACGACACAAGCGTTGCCGGCGCCGGCCGCGGCGTCAGCACCGTGACGCCGGGGATTGCTGCCAGGCGGTCCGCCAGCCCAACCGCAAGCGCGTTTGCGCGGGCCTGCGTCCACGGCAGCCCCACATACATCGACAGCCAGCCAAGGCTGCGCGCAAAGCCGATGACGGATGGCCGATGAAACCCCGTGGCCTCAAATCGGCGCGCACCCGGGTGCAGCACAGGGCTTGCCAGCGAGAACGACGGGTACGAGAGCCCGCCCGACGTGGCCGGAACGGTCGCATCCGCAAACGCGCGTCGAACCCAGAGCGCGCCCATCCCCTCGGGACCCAGGAGCCACTTCTGGGCGGGCACGGCGTAGGCGTCCACGCCAAGGTCGTCAAGCAGCACAGGGATGGCGCCCGCAGCTTGCGCGCCGTCGATGATGCAGGCGGTCCCGGCGGCCCGGGCCATGGCGCCAATCCGCCCGACGGGCAGCAGCGCACCCGTGGTCCAGAGCACGTGGCTTGCAACGATGGCCCGCGCGGGCCGCTCCAGCGCGTGCGCAAAGGCCGCCGTCACGGCGTCAGGGTCACCGCCATCGCCCGTGTCCACCACGTCCACCTCCACGCCCAGCCTGGCGCGCAGGGCGGCAAGCGGCGCATAGGCTGCCGGGTGCTCGTGGGCCGTGGTGAGGACGCGGTCGCCGGCCCGCCAGGCCAAGGCGGAGATTGCGAGGTTCAGCCCGTCGGTGGTGGAGTGCGTCAGCGCAATGTCAGCGGGATCCGCAACAAGGGCCGCGGCCACGGCAAAGCGCGCCTCGTCCATGCGGACCAGCGCATCCTGCCAGCCACCGGGCGCCGCCCGCCCAACGGCCAGCTCGTGGGCGGCGGCATCGTCCATCGCCCGCGCCGTCTCGGCAGGCATGGGCCCGCACGAACCCGCGTTGAGATAGATGCCGGCCCGCGTGGCGGGCAGCGCGTCACGGACGGCAGCAAGCTTGTCGGCGTCGGGCATGAACGGGGAAACCACGGGCCGATCATATCGGCGGCGGCGAGATCTCCCGTCCGGACGGGCGGCCGGGCGACCGGGATCGGCCTCAGGACGGCGGGTCGGTCTCGAGGGGCGGATCCGTGGGACCCCCGTCGGTTGCATTCGGGTCCGGCGAGTCCGTGGCCATCGGCGCTTCGCCCATGTCGTAGATGGGCTGGTCCGCCTTGGCGTAGCTGGGCCACATGAGGTCCACGTCCTTGCTGGCCTTCAGGGCTGCTTCGGCGTAGCTGAGGTCAACGGCAGCCGCGTCGGGCGCCGTGGCGAGAAGCCCGGTGTCCAGAAGGCGCTTGACGGTGGCGTCATAGAGGCCTGCGGGCATGGAGCCAATGCCAGCCGCGTTGGGCCAGATCAGCGCGTTGATCTCGTTGGCCGAGTACTGCAGGTGGCCGCCGGGCATCGGGTTGCCCTGGTCGCTGACCAGCTGGGCGCAGTCAACCACGGAGTCGGCGCAATCCGAGTAGCCGGCAAACGTGGCCCGTAGGAACCGGATCATCGCGTTGTGGTGCTTGGGGTCTGCCAGCCATGACGCCCGGGCGTAGACGCCAATTGACGCAAGCGCGTCGCCGCTCTTGTCAAAGTCCAGCACCGAGAGCTGTGACGCCTTGTAGGCGGACTCACCGGTGTCTGCGGGGAACTCAAGCAGCTGCGGGTAGAGGTCGTAGCGTGTCGCCTGGAGCGCGGCCACGCCAGCCGAGCGCAGCGTGGTGGCCACAGGGATGGACGACGGGTCGCCCACGAAGTCGTAGCCGCCAACGGGCTCGAACGCGCCTGTCTCGACACCTGCAACGGCGAGCGCCGCGGTGAGATCAAGCGAGCGCCCGGCCATATCCATTGTGCCCACGCTCTTGCCCTTGAGCGCCCCAAGGGATGTGACAGGCGTGGACTTGGGGCTGACAAGGTAGGTGCCGGAACGCTGGAACAGCTGCGCCACAAGGACAAGGTCCGCGCCCTTGGTCTCTCGGGCCTGCAGCACGTAGGGCAGCGAGGCAATGAGCACCTCAGCGCCGCCTTCCGCCATCACGGCGTCAATTGGGTCCTCGTCCGGCGAGCCGGGGCGGACGCCCACCTCAATCGCCTCGTGCTGGTAGAGCCCGTTCACCTGGGCGTCATAGATGCCAATTGCCTCGGGGCCGAAGAAGCTGTCCAGCTGGACATCCATCTGCGCCGGATCGGGCGGCAGGATGGGTGCGCCGGAGTTCACGGGGGTTTCGGACGCGCCCGGATCCGGGGATTCCAGCGCACCCGGGTCAGACGACTGGAGCGAAGCGATGTAGGCCGCCCGACCGCCACCGCACCCAGCCACGAGCAGCGCCGCGGCAACGGCGATCGCTGCAATCCGCGTCACGCTCACCCAAACCTCCCCGAGACGTAGTCCTCGGTGAGTTGCTCACGCGGGCTGGTGAAGATCTCGTTGGTGGGCCCGGCCTCAATCAGCCGGCCCGCGCGCTCCTCGCCCAACGAGAAGAACGCGGTGGTGCTGCTTACCCGGGATGCCTGCTGCATGTTGTGGGTGACAATCACGATGGTGTAGGTCTTCTGGAGCTCGCTGATGAGCTCCTCGATGCGCAGTGTCGCGATGGGGTCCAGGGCAGAGCAGGGCTCGTCCATGAGGACCACCTCCGGCTCCACCGCGATGGCCCTGGCGATGCAGAGGCGCTGCTGCTGGCCACCCGACAGCGAAGTCCCAGGCTTCTTGAGCTTGTCCTTGACCTCGTCCCAGAGGGCCGCCCGGCGCAGGCTGCGCTCCACGGCCTCCTCAATCTCCGCCTTGCCCTTGATCGTCTTGAGGACGCGCGGGCCGGACGCGACGTTGTCGAAGATGGACATCGCGGGAAATGGGTTTGGCTTCTGGAAGACCATCCCGACAATCCGCCGGACCTGGACCGGGTCCACCTGACTGCCGTAGAGGTCCACGCCGTCAAGCTCCACCCCGCCGTCGATGCGCGCGCCCGGCAGCGTCTCGTGCATCCGGTTGATGGTTCGGATGATCGTGCTCTTGCCGCAGCCCGATGGGCCGATAAAGGCGGTGACGGTGCGCGGCGGGATACGCAGCGAGACGTCGCGGACAGCAGCAAAGCTCCCGTACCACGCCGTGAGGTTGCGCAGCTCAAGCACGCCCTCGCCATCAGGCTTGGCGGCGGGCTTGGCGACGGTCTTGGCGACGGGGGACGCGTCCGCGACGAGCGCGTTGTCCGTGGTCATCGGTTGTTTCCTCCGGACGAGCGGCGTCCCGTCAGCACGCGGACGACGATGTTGGCGGCCAGGACGAAGAGCAGCAGGATCAGGGCGGCCGCCCATGCCTGCCCAATCAGCACGGGTGACGGCTGGCCGGAGTTTGTGTAGATAAACGTGGGCAGGGTGTCCATCGGCTCATTGAGGTGGCCGACATTGACGAGACGACTGCCGAGTGCGGTGATGAGCAGTGGGGCGGTCTCGCCGGCACCGCGGGCAACCGCAAGGACAACGCCGGTCACAAGGCCGCCAAGGCCTGCTCGGACCAGGACGGTGAGGATGACGCGCCAGCGCGGCATACCCAACGCCAGGGCGCCCTCGCGCACGCTGGCAGGCACAAGGCGCAGGATCTCCTCGGTGTTGCGGGCGATGATTGGGACCATGATCACCGCGAGGGCCACGACGCCCGCAATGGCGCTGTACCCGTGGAACGGGACCACAAGGAGCGCGTAGCAGAAGACGCCCACGACAACAGACGGCAGGCCAACCATGACGTCAGTGCCGAAGCGGATCACATTGGCCAGGCGGGGCGAGGCGATCTCCGCAAGGAAGACACCGCCGAGGATGCCCAGCGGTGCGGCGATCAGGGTGGCGAGCGGGATGAGCTGGAGGGAGCCCAGAATGGCGTTGAGGGCACCGCCGCGGGTGAAGTCCACGGGTCCGCTGGTGAGGAACTCCAGGTCAATCCATGGCAGCGCGTTGACCGTCACATAGCCGACCAGGGCAACCAGCGGGATGAGGATGAAGACCGTTGCGACACCCGTGAGACCGCGCATCACGCGATCGGTCAGCGTGCGTCGTGGTGTCCGGGTCAGCACGAGCCTGGCGACACGCCCAACAGTGGCGGGCGCGGGGACAGCCACGGCGCTCACGAGGCGGCCGCCGCGCGGGACCGGCCCACGAGCAGGCGGGCAACGATGCCAACCGCCAGCGTCATCACCATCAGGATGAGCCCCAGCCCAAGCAGAGCGCCCACCTCTTCGGGGCCCGAGGCCTCCACAAAGCTTGTGGCGATCTTGGAGGCGATCGTCTGGCCCTGGTCAAAGAGCCCGGTCGGCACGCGGTCGGCGTTGCCGATGGTCATGGTCACGGCCATCGTCTCGCCCATCGCGCGGCCAAGGGCCAAGATGCAGGCGCCCAGCACGCCCGCGCGGACCGAGGGCAGCACCACCGTGACGACGGTCTCCCAGCGCGTGGCGCCTAGACCGATGTAGGCCTCGCGGTAGTTCGCGGGCAGCGCCAGGATCACCTCGCGGCTCACGGCGACGATGGTTGGCGTGACCATGATCGCCAGCAGCAGCGAGGCGGTGAAGACGTCGCTGCCGACGGGGGCGCCGGCGAGGAATGGAACGCCAGAGAAGGTTGTGGACACCCAGGTCTCCACGGTGTCGCGGACCAGCGGCGTCAGGACAACCAGACCCCACAGGCCAATCACGACGGACGGGATCGCGGCGATGAGCTCCACAAGCATCACCAGTGGAGTTGCCAGCCAGCGCGGGGCGAACTCGGCGAGGTACAGGGCCGAAAGGACGCCAACAGGGACGGCGATGAGCATGGCCAGACCCGCCGTGATCATCGTGCCGGCGATAAACGGCAATGCGCCAAAGGCAGCCGATCCCACGTCCCACGCGGTGCCCAGGACGAAGCCCAGCACGCCGAAGTGGCGAAACGTGTCGGCCGAGTTGATCCCGAGCAGGACGGCGATGCCCAGGAGGGCGGCCATCGTGAGGAGTGCCGCGCCGCCGGCGATGATGCCGAACGTGCGGTCGGGGACACGCGCAACGGGTTGCGCGAGGCGGTCACGGAGGGGGAGGAGCGTCATGGTTGTCGGCATGCGTATCGCCCCGCCCGAAGGCGGGGCGATACGGAGCCTGTCCGGTTGGCGATCAGGGCCAGACGGCGGAGCCGTTGTACTGCAGGGTGTGCAGGACAGCGAGCGCCTTGGTCTTGATGGCGGTGGGGAGCGGGGCATAGCCCATCGGGCGAGAGAAGCTCTGGCCCGTGGTCAGCGACCAGTAGAGGTAGGCGACGTACATCTGCGCCTTCTCGGTTGAGCCCATGAAGGACAGGTCCTTGTAGGACAGCAGGTACGAGAACGCGGTGATCGGCCAGGAGGTGACACCTGGCTTCAGGATGATCGGGGCGGCGCGGAGGTCGGTGGGCACCGTGGGTGCCGCAGCGGCCGCAGCGGCCGAGAAGGAGCTGGTGGTGGGGGTCAGGTAGATCCCGGCCTTGTTCTTGACGCGAGCCATCTTGAGTCCGGCGGTGACGCCGTAGGCGTACTCCATGTAGCCGATGGCGCCGTTGACTGCGGCCACCTTGGCGGCAACACCGGAGTTGCGCGGGGCGCCGACGCCGGGGATGGACTTGCCGCCGAGGCAGGCCTGGGGAGAGGTGTTGAACGTCTTCTGGGGGCCGGCGACACCCAGGATGCAGTTCCAGGTTGCGACGGTCTTGAGGAAGGCCTGGAAGACAAAGGTGGTGCCCGACGAGTCGGAGCGGCGGACCGGGGTGATCCTGGTGTGGGGGATCTTGACGCCCAGGTTGACCGACTTGATTGTGGCGTTATCCCACCAGGTGATCTTGCCGGCGTAGATGGCCGAGATGATTGAAGCCGTCAGCTTGAGCGTGACAACCTTGCCCGTGCTGATCGTCTTGACGCCAGCCAGGCGGTACGCGAGCACCACGCCGCCAACGGTCATCGGAATGTTGGTGACGCCGCCGCGGATGCCGGAGGTGGCCGTCATGTCGGCGTCGGAGAGGGCGGCGTCAGAGGCGCCGTAGTCCGCCGCGGAGTTCTTGACGGCCGTGACGCCGGCACCGGAGCCGTTTGCGGCGTACGTGAAGCTGACGATGGCTGAGGGGTAGTCGGCCTTGAACTGGCTGGACCACTCGTTGTAGAGCGGCGCCGGGAACGTGGCTCCGATGCCCGCGATCGTTCCGGCATCCGTGGTCGGGATGGTCGGGGGCGCGGCGGCGAAGCTTGACGTCGACAAGATCGTGACGGCAAGCGCCGCGGCGCCAGCGGCGCGCCCGAACCGGGCGATGTGCATGCCCACAGGCAATCCTCCTGGCACCGGGGCGATCTCGCTGACTCGAGGGGCACACCCTGGGGATCGCTTCGTCCGGGCCGTGCGCACAACGTAGGTCCGGTGTGTGAACGAGCGGCCGTCCTTGGGTAAACAACGTGCGAGCGTTGTGTTTCGGCCGTGTTATCGCCGCTGCTCGATGGTGGACAACCGCGTGCGGATCCTGCCCCGCAGCAGCCCTGTCCGGCGGCTCGCGTGGCGCGGCATTGCGCCATCGGTGCAGCAGCGGATGCGGCCGATGGTATAGCGTTGCCGCTGATGCTCCACAAGCGCTGGTTCCCCGAACGGATCGACGGCGATCTGGTGACGTTGCGTCGTCATGCCCGCGAAAACCTGGCGGAGTTTCTGCGCTGGTACCAGGATCCCGAAGTTGCGCGCTTGACGCGGTACCAGGACGGTCCGATGCGCCCCGAGGAGATTGAGAGGTTCTTCCTCATGCGGGCCGTTGGCCCCGAGACGCTCGCGATGGGCATCCACATCAAGGGGTCGGATCGATTGATTGGCTCCTGCGCGTTCAGCCAACTGGACGGCGACAACGGGTCCGCGCTCTTCCACATCACCATTGGCGAGCACGACGCCTGGGGCAAGGGCTACGGCTCGGACGCCACGCGGCTGATGGTGGACCACGCGTTTGGCTCGCTGGGGCTGCATCGCGTGGCGCTTGCCGTGTTTGCGTTCAACGAGCGGGCCATCCGCGCGTACCAGCGCGTGGGGTTTGTTGTCGAGGGGCGATCGCGCGAGGCGATCCTGCGTGACGGCAAGTGGTGGGACGAGCTGCACATGAGCATCCTGGAGCCGGAATGGCGCACGGCGCGCTGGCAGGCGAAGGCCACCGCTGATGGCCGGGCACTCGGTAGCGCCGGCCCCAACGACGACGCGGCCGCCGGGCACCTCAAGGGCGGGTGACGATGCCCTCCACCGGGGCTGTCGCCAACGCGGCCCGCGCGGCGTTCCGAGACCAGGCAGATGCCAAGGGCCATGCAGTTGTGAACGCACGCCTCGCGGTGGCGGCCCTTGAGGCGGCATTTGCCGCAGGCGCCCTTGCGCGCACACCTGCGCTTGCCCTGATGCTTGCGGATCTGGCCGTGGCGCTGGACGCCGATGAGGGCGAGAAGCTAGGCGCCAAGAGCGGCGAGGCGGCCCGGTTCATCCTGCGGGCCATCGGGCGCGAACTTGAGCGCGCATAGCGGCCCGCCCATCCACGCCAATCGATAGCGGAGGAGCGTCTCATGCCCACCCAGCCGCCCGAGCTTGACCCCGAGGCGCACCGCGCGCTTGGCGCGGGCCTGTACAACCGGACCTGGGATCTGCTTGCGATTGCGGACCGAACGCCTGCCCAGGACGACGAGCTGATCGACACCGCGCACGCTTCGGCCTGGCACTGGCGGCACGTCGGGACTGCTGCCAACGAGGCGCGTGGCCACTGGCTGTGCGCCCGCGTCTATGCGTTGCTGGGTCAGGGCGAGGCGGCCGTCTACCACGCAGCCCGGGCCGTGGCGATTGTCGAGGCGGGCGGCGAGGGCTTTGAGGACTGGGACGCGGCAGCGGCGGCCGAGGCAATGGCTCGAGCGCTTGCCGTGGCGGGCGACGTGGCGGGGGCCGCGCTGTGGAAGACGCGGGCCCGCGAGGCGCTGGCCGCGGTGGCCGAGGACGGCGACCGGGAGGTCATCGAGGCGGACTTGGAGTCCATCCCGGGCTAATGGCGCCGCTGGGCCGGCCTGGCGTGCACCATTTCGGGGCTCACGGCGGCGTAGTGCGAGCGCGGCGTGGCGTGCACCTTCGCGGGCTAGAGCCGCTGGGCCGGCCTGGCGTGCGCCATTTCGAGGCTAGAGCCCTCGGGTATTCACCCCATGTTTGGCCGCACGGGAAGTAGCGCCGCAACGCCCGCGCGCATGACGCTGGCCCCTGGGTCTGACCACCCTGGTGCCATCCCGGCATCGCGATAACACGCCGCGCACGCATGGAGCGAGTGGCGGGGAGCCCAAGGGG
>CAIYHO010000260.1 GCA_903925955.1 uncultured Chloroflexota bacterium | reverse complement strand
GTGGAGCTTGGGTTTGAGCGCTACCGCTTCCCGGGCTTCACCGTGCCCAAGGGCGAGACGCCGTTCAGCCACCTCTCCACGCTCTGCTGGGAGGGCGCCCACCGCCGGTACCACCCGTTCACGCCCGCGGTGATGCGGCAGCTGGCGCACGAGCTGGACGTCATCGAGAAGACCGGTCTCGCGGAGTTCTTCCTCATCTGCTGGGACCTGATGCAGTTCGCGAAGTCCCGCGGGATCCCGGCGCAGGGGCGGGGGAGCGCGGCAGGCTCCATCGTGACGTACGTGCTGGGCATCGCCCGGGTGGACCCCATCCGCCACGAGCTGCTGTTTGAGCGGTTTATCAACGAGGGCCGGACGGCGTACCCGGACGTGGACATCGACTTCAGCTCTGAGCGGCGGGAGGAGGTCATCCAGTACGTCTACCGCAAGTACGGCCCAGAGCACACGGGGATGGTCTGCAACCTCGTGACGTACAGGGCGCGCTCCGCCGTGCGCGAGGTGGGCGCGGCGCTGGGCTTCCCGCGGCCGCTGGTGGATCGCGTGGCAAAGGCGCTTGAAACGTACGACTCGGTGATGGTGCGGCGGGACCTTGAGGCGGAGGGCGGGTTTGCGCAGTTCTTTGAGCGGCCAGAGCAGGGCGCGGGTGCCATCCCAGCCGCCGCCCCAGCGGACGCGCGCGGGTTCACCGATGCGATGGGCCAGCTCAACCACGAACGCGGCGGGCGTCTTGGCGGCGGCGGCGCGGCTGCCCGCGGCGTCTCACCGTTCCTTAGCACTCATGCGGGTGGTGGTAATGCGGCAGTTTCGGCGCGTCGGGCTGAAGCGGTCGCTGGCGAGGCCGTACCACTCACCCCAGTAGTGGTACGGCCCGATTTCGGGCCGGACGGCGTCTCGGCTGCGCGTAGCACCCGTGGGGTGAGTGCTATGGAAGCGCCCGCGGGACGGCCGGCCATCCGCCCGGGACGTCCGGGCAGCAGCGGTGATGACGAGGGCGGCCCCGGCGACACCCCCGCCAGCGTCGCCTGGCTGCGCGCCGGCCGCGGCACCGGGTATGGGCCGGACGGGCGGCTCGACCCCGAGAGCGGCGTCCTGACGCCGGAGCCGCGACGCCAGGACTCCGGGACAACAACACCCAACCCGCATCGCGGCTCCGTGGCGCACATGAGCGACTGGGACCGCTGGCTGGAGCTCTGTGCCCGGCTTGACGGCTTCCCGCGGCACCTCAGCATCCACTCGGGCGGCATGCTGGTGACGGCCGCGCCGCTTATCGACATCGCCCCCGTGGAGCGCGCCACCATGGCGGACCGCGTGGTTGTGCAGTTTGACAAGCGCGACGTGGAGACGCTGAAGCTCATCAAGCTGGACCTGCTGGGTCTGGGGATGCTCGCCGCCATCGACGAGACCGTGCAGCTTGTGGAGCACGACTGTGCGGTGTGTCTGACGCTGGACTACCTGCCCGAGGAGATCCCCGAGGTCTTCGCCATGCTCCAGGCGGCCGACACCGTGGGCGTCTTCCAGGTGGAGTCCCGCGCCCAGATGCAGACGCTGCCCAAGTCCAAGCCGCGGAGCCTCGACGACCTGGTGGTGGAGGTGGCGATCATCCGGCCGGGGCCCATCCAGGGCAATGCCGTCCACCCGTATCTGCGACGCAAGCAGGGCCTTGAGCCGGTGACGTACCTGCACCCAAGCCTTGCGCCCATTCTCCACGACACCCTCGGCGTGATCCTGTACCAGGAGCAGGTGATGAAGATCGCGATCAGCGTTGCGGGCTTCACGCCGGCCGGGTCGGACGCGTTTCGGCGCGCGATGGGCACGTATCGCAGCAAGCAGGAGATGGACAAGCTCCACACCGAGTTTGTGGAGGGGTGCCAGCGCGTCCAGGGCATGCCCGTTGACGATGCCGAAGAGCTGTTCCGCCGTTGCGCCGCCTTCGCCAGCTTCGGCTTTGCCAAGAGCCACGCCGCGGCCTTTGCCCGGACGGCGTATGAGTCCAGCTTTCTCAAGCTGTTCTATCCGGCGCAGTTCACCACGGCGCTCATCAACGCCCAGCCCATGGGCTTCTACCCGGTGGAGGTGCTGGTCAACGACGCCAAGCGCCATGGCGTGGCGGTGCTCCCCGTGGATGTGAACGCAAGCGCTTGGCGGACCACCACCGAGTGGGTGGGCAGACCCGGCTGGGCATTGGCGGGTGCCGCTGGCGATGACGGGAGCCATGACCAAGACGCGGGCGAGACCATGCCCGAAGGGCTGGGCATAGCGGCTAGGCCCGCACCCGTGCGGTCGTCCGCGTGCGTTGTGCCCAGCGCGGCCGCACGGCAGAAGTGGGCTGCCGAGACCATGACCGGCTGGGGCATCAGGCTTGGGCTGCACTTGGTCAACGGGATTGGCAAGGAGCACCAGCCCAGGCTTGACGCGGAGCTGGCGCACGGGCCGTACGTCAGCCTGGGCGATGTCGTGGAGCGGATGGGTCTGGGCGAAGACGTCGTGGAGCGGCTGATCCTCGCCGGCGCCCTGGACTCGCTCGGCCGGCCGCGGCGGGAGTTGCTCTGGCAGTTGCGCGAGGTGGCCGGGGCGGCAAAAGGGCGCGTGGACGGGCGGCGGGTGCGCGGGGCCGCCGGGGCTGGCCGGGCGGCGGGGCGGCCGATGGACCTGCGGCTGCCGGCAACTGAGGCGCCGGACCTGCCGCCCATCACCGAGCCCGAGCGGCTGGGTGACGCCTATGCCGTGATTGGTCTGGACGCACGTCACCAGGCGGTGGCGCTGTTCCGCGAGGCGCTGGTGACGCTGGGCGCCGTGACCAACGCGGAGCTGGCGGAACGGCGGCCGGGCCCCGTGCGGATTGGCGGGCTGGTGGTGACGCGGCAGCACCCGATGACGGCGAAGGGGACCGTGTTCCTGGCGCTGGAGGACGAGACCGGCATGGTCAACGTCACGCTCTGGCCGGATGCCTGGCAGCGCTGGCGCTCCATCGTGCGGCGTCATGCGCTGTTGCTGATTGAGGGCGATCTCCAGCGCGACGGCGATGTGGTCAACGTGATCGCGCGCTCTGTTGAGCCGCTGGTGGAGGCAGCGTCAGGCGCGGGCGGCCCCGGTCAGCCGCAGGGCGTCAGGCAGTTGGGCCAGGCGGGTATGCGGCGGCTTGGCTAGCAGCCGTGGAGGGGCGAGGACGGAGGACGGAGGGGGCGCGGAGCCGGCGGAGGAGAGAGGGGAGACGCCGGCTCCGCGGACGCTGATCGCCCCGGTGCCGGCGGTCCCGTATGGCCCGAGCTCCGCAGGGGCCGCCGACGCCGAGGCGATCTTGTCGATCGTCCCTTCGCGTTTGCGGCCGCGGCGGATTGCCCCGCGCTGGCGAGTTAGCGGCGCTTCGCCCCGCCCCGGTTCTGGGTCTTCTGCGCCTGGCGCGCGGGCCGGCGCTGGCCGCGATTGGGGTTGGCGAGATCGAGGAAGCGGCGGTACCACGCGGCGGCAGAAGCAAAGAGCGCGGCGCCAACCGGCCCGGCAATCCACGCCTGCAGCACATACGTGTCTGTGGCGTTCTCGCCCGTCAGCAGTCGGCCGGCCGGCGAGATGATCAGCCACGAGTAGCAGGCGGCCGCCACCATGCCAAAGATCAGGCCCGTCAGCCAGCTGCCGCGCTTTGCGAAGAAGCCGATGAGGAAGCCGCCCGCGGCCGGCGGAGGTGCAACAAACAGGCTCACCGCGAGATACGAGATGCTTGTCGCCGTGGGCATTGTCTTGTCTGCGAGCGGATCGGACAGCGCGAAGTTCAGCGAGGCGCCCAACTCGTTTGTCGCAAACACGAAGACCGCCGTGGCCGCGACAGCGACGGCCACCGAGATCAGGAACCCGCGCTCACGGATGATGACCGGCAGCGAGCGTAGGTCGCCCTTCAGATCGAACGGTCGGACGGCGCCCCGGAACGCCGCGCCAATCGACGGGCGCGCCCCGGCAGGAGGAGTGGCGGCAGGGCCATCCTTGGCGGGTCCGGCAAGGACGTTCGGCCGGATGGTGGTCTCCCCAGGCTCTGCGGCGGCCAGCTCGGCTTGATAACGGCGTCGGGCTTCCGTGCGGTCGGTGCGCTTAGCGCGTGCCAAGGGTTTCCTCCTAAGGCGGGTCAATCTGCGTGCGTGGTGACGCATCGTACCCGGTAGCGAAGACGCAGATGGCCGTCCAGATAAGCGTCAGCAAAGTCTGCCCCGCTACCGTGGCGTCGTCCGCCGTCCAACCCCGCCCGGGAGGTCCTCCATGGCGCATGTCCGGCCGGCGGCGTATGCCGCGCTCGTTCTCGTTCTGCTCCTTGCCGCATCGGCTGCCGCGTCC
>CAIYHO010000259.1 GCA_903925955.1 uncultured Chloroflexota bacterium | reverse complement strand
GTGATGCCGCGCTCGCGCTCCTCGGGGGCGTTGTCGATCGAGTCGAACGCGCGGTACTCCGCCTTGCCCCGCAGCGCCAGGTACTTGCTGATGGCTGCCGTGAGCGACGTCTTGCCGTGGTCGATGTGGCCGATCGTGCCGACGTTCACGTGCGGCTTCGTGCGCTCGAACTTCTTCTTGGCCATTCCGGCGTGACTCCCGTGCTGCTCGCTCGCGCTTGGCGAAGCGACCCTCTTAGACCTTCGACTTGGCGACGAGTTCAGCCGCGAGGTTCGGAGGAACCTCTGAGTAGTGGCTGAGCTCCATGGAGTAGCTGGCTCGACCCTGGGTCATTGACCGCAGGTCTGTGGCGTAGCCGAACATCTGGGCAAGCGGAACCGCCGCGCGGACGACCTGGGTCGAACCGCGGGGATCCATGCCTTCGATCTGGCCGCGCCGGCTGTTGAGATCGCCGATGACGTCGCCCATGAACTCCTCGGGCATCGTCACTTCGACCCGCATCATCGGCTCGAGGATGACCGGGCTCGCCTTGGAGACTGCGTCCTTGATTGCCATGGAGCCGGCAATCTTGAACGCCATTTCCGACGAGTCCACCTCGTGGTACGAGCCGTCGATGAGCGTCACCTTGATGTCCACCATCGGCACGTTTGCGTAGATGCCCGATTCGAGCGTTTCGCGGATACCCGCCTCAATCGGCTTGATGTACTCGCGCGGGATGGTGCCGCCGACAACCTTGTCGATGAACACGTACCCGGCGCCCTTTTCGTTGGGCTCGGCGCGGACCACGGCATGGCCGTACTGGCCCTTGCCGCCGGTCTGGCGGACAAACCGGCCGTTGCCCTCGGCAGCACGGCGGATGGTCTCGCGGTATGCGACCTGCGGCTTGCCGACGTTTGCGGCAACCCTGAACTCGCGGACCATGCGGTCAACGAGAACGTCGAGGTGCAGCTCGCCCATGCCGGCGATCAGGGTCTGGCCCGACTCCTCGTCAGTCTTGACGCGGAATGTGGGGTCCTCCTCGGCAAGCCGCTGGAGGGCGATGCCAAGCTTGTCCTGGTCAGCCTTGGTCTTGGGCTCGATGGCCACCTCGATGACCGGCTCCGGGAACGTCATGGACTCCAGGATGACCGGATGCTCCGGATCCGAGAGCGTGTCGCCCGTAAAGGTCTCCTTGAGGCCGACGGCCGCGGCGATGTCGCCGGCGTACACGATGTCGATGTCCTCGCGGTGGTTCGCGTGCATCTGAAGGATGCGGCCAATCCGCTCCTTCTTGCCCTTCGTGGCATTGAGCACGTACGAGCCCGACTTGAGGGTGCCGGCGTAGACCCGGAAGAACGCCAGCTTGCCGACAAACGGGTCAGCGGCGATCTTGAACGCAAGGGCGCTGAAGTGGCCGCTGTCGTCAGGGCTGACGAGGACCTCAACATCGCTGTTGGGCAGGAGCCCGTGCATCGGGGGAACGTCGAGCGGAGAGGGCAGGTAATCCACAACAGCGTCCAGCATCGGCTGCACGCCCTTGTTCTTGAGAGCGGAACCGGCGAGCACCGGGACCCACTTGTAGCCCAAGGTGGCCTTGCGGATGCCGCTCTGGACCTCGGCCTCTGTGAGCGCTTCGCCCTCGAGGTACTTGTGGGCGAGCTGGTCGTCCACGTCAGCGACGGCCTCGAGCAGCGTCTCGCGCCACTGAGCAGCCTCTTCGGCAAGCTCCGCCGGGATCTCGACCTCGTCAAAGAGGTTGCCGAGATCGTCGTGCCAGATCAGCGCCTTCATGCGGACGAGGTCGATGACACCCTGGAAGGTGTCCTCAAGTCCGATGGGGAGCTGGATGGGCACGGGCTTCACGCCGAGCCGGTCGCGGATCATGTCCACGCAGCGCCAGAAGTTGGCACCGGTCCGGTCTAGCTTGTTGACGAAGCAGATGCGCGGCACCTGGTACCGGTCAGCCTGGCGCCAAACAGTCTCAGACTGCGGCTCAACGCCGGCAACGCCATCAAAGACGACAACCGCGCCGTCGAGGACCCTGAGGCTGCGCTCTACCTCCATGGTAAAGTCCACGTGCCCGGGCGTATCGATGATGTTGATGCGGTGATCGTTCCACGAGCAGGTTGTTGCAGCTGCGGTGATGGTGATCCCGCGCTCCTGCTCCTGGGGCATCCAGTCCATGGTGGCCGCGCCCTCATGGACCTCACCGATCTTGTAGATCTTCTTCGTATAGAAGAGGATCCGCTCGGTGACGGTTGTTTTGCCCGCATCAATGTGGGCGATGATTCCGATGTTCCGCGTTCTGGCTAGCGGAACGGCGCGTGCCACGATCTATAAGCTCCTAATTGGCTCGGACTACCACTTGAAGTGGCTGAAGGCCCGGTTGGCCTCGGCCATCTTGTGGGTGTCCTCGCGTCGCTTCACCGCAGCGCCGAGGCCGTTCATGGCATCGACGAACTCTGCAGCGAGCTTCTCGCTCATGCTTTTGCCATTGCGCTTGCGGGCCGACTGGACAAGCCAGCGGACGCCAAGCGACATGCGGCGGTCGCCCCGGATCTCGACCGGGACCTGATAGGTAGCGCCACCGACTCGCCGAGGCTTGACCTCGATGATCGGGGTGGCGTTGCGCAGCGCTGCCTCAAGAACCTCGAGACCCGGGCGCTTGGCCTGGAACTCGGCGCGGGCAAGCGCCTGGCGAAGGATCCGGTCAGACAGCGTCTGCTTCCCGTCGCGCATGAGCTTGGCGCTGAAATGATCAGCGACGCGCTTTGTCTCGGGCTGGTACTTCGCCTTGCGTGGGATCGACTGACGACGCGGCATGCTACTTCTTCTTCCCGGTCGCCTGGTTGACCTTGGCGCCGTACTTGCTTCGGCCCTGCTTGCGGTCCTTCACACCAGCGGCGTCAAGAGTGCCGCGAATGATGTGGTACTTGACCGACGGGAGGTCCTTCACGCGTCCACCGCGCACCAGCACAACCGAGTGCTCCTGCAGGTTGTGGCCAATGCCCGGGATGTAGGCCGTAACCTCCATCTGGTTCGTGAGCCGCACGCGCGCGATCTTCCGAAGAGCCGAGTTCGGCTTCTTCGGTGTCATCGTCCGGACCTGGAGACAGACGCCGCGCTTCTGGGGGGCGCCGGGAATCGGCACCTGGCGCTGTCGCAGGCTGTTCCAGTTCTTGCGCAGGGCCGGAGCCTTGACCTTTTGGATCTTTGGCTTCCGCCCGTGGCGCACGAGCTGGCTGATGGTCGGCACGGAGACGCGGCTCCTTTCATGGTTTGTCTTGTTTGGTGTAGTGGTCGGTCCGACGGGTTCACCCGCGCCGGGGGTCCGGCCGGGGCCCACTCGGAACTCTTGAGGCATGTCCGGACGCGCACGGCGACCGGGGCCCCTTCGAGGCCACGAACGCGGAGTTTAGCAACGCGCTCGTTCGAGTGTCAAACGCCCCCGGACAAAACCGGGGGCGCCTGAGTGGCGGAGCGGGATTGGACCCGCCTGCGTTCCGCGGAGGTCAGCCCTCCTCGGAGGCATCGGCCAGGAACGGGTTGGGGATCTCATCCTCCTCGATGGCCGGCGCGGGGCCGTCAGCGAGGAAGGGATTGAGCTCCGGCTCGTCATCGGCACCAATCTGAGCTGCAAGCGCAAGGCCTGCCGTCTCATCATCGAGGCCGCGGACGCCGTCCTGGAGGAACGGGTTGTACTCATCGCCGCCAAGACCTTCGATGGCCTCACCGGCAAGCGCCTCGAGGGCGGCCCGGCGCTGACGCTCCTTGAGCGCGGCGACGTTCTGCGGCGCACCCGTCCCGGCTGGGATGAGCTTGCCGATGATCACGTTCTCCTTGAGGCCGATCAGGTGGTCCTTGCCGCCGTTGATGGCAGCTTCGGTCAGCACCCGGGTCGTCTCCTGGAAGGAGGCGGCGGCGAGGAAGGAGGCCGTGTTGAGCGATGCCTTGGTGACACCAAGGAGGACCGTCTGCGCCGTGGCGGGCTCGCCGCCCTCGGCCATGACCCGGTTGTTGCCCTCCTCGAAGTCGAGGCGGTCAACAAGCTCGGTTGGCAGCTGCTCGCAATCGCCCGGCTGGTCGATCCGGACCTTCTTGAGCATCTGGCGGACGATGATCTCGATGTGCTTGTCGTTGATCGTCACGCCCTGGCTTCGGTACACCCGCTGGACCTGCTGCACCAAGTAGCGCTGGACGGCGTCCTTGCCCTTGGTGTCGAGGTACTCCTGCGGGTTGATCGGGCCATCGGTGATGGGATCTCCGGAACGGATCTCCTGACCGGCGGTGACGAGCAGCTTCGCGCTGTGCGGGATGGGGTACTCGCGCTCGACGATGTCCTCGGCGCGAACGACGAGGCCTTCTTCGGTGCGGAGCAGGAAGCCCTTGATCGGGGCCACGACGTCGCCGACCGTGGCCGAGCGGGCGAGGACCTGATTGAGCTCCACGAGGTCGCCGGCAGCGGCCAGCAGCTCGGCGTCGGTCGGAACCAGGACGGGCGTGTCAAACGCTTCGCGGCTGGTGACCTTGACCTTGCGGCTCGAGTCGCCCTCGATAACCTCGACGATCCCGTCGATGTGGCTGATCTCGGCCTTGCCCTTGGGGACACGGGCCTCGAAGAGCTCCTCGACGCGCGGCAGACCCTGCGTGATGTCCTGACCGGCAACGCCGCCGGTGTGGAACGTTCGCATTGTCAGCTGCGTGCCAGGCTCGCCGATGGACTGGGCGGCGATGATGCCGACCGCCTCGCCGATGCCGATCATGTCGCCGGTCGCAAGGTTGCGGCCATAGCACAAGCGGCAGACGCCGTAGCGGGCTTCGCAGGCGAGCGGTGAACGCACCAGCACGTCGTCGATGCCTGCGGCGTCAATCGCCTTGGCGTCGTCCTCGGAGATCATCTGGTTGCGGGTCACGACGAGCGGCGCCGTCTGGCCCTTCTTGACCTTGGCGCCCGGATCAGCCACATCATTTGCGGCAAGCCGGCCGACGAGGCGACGCTGGAACGCGCCCTCCTCATCCGCAGACTCTGCGCGTGTGATCCAGCTGCCTTCCGTGGTGCCGCAGTCTTCGTCCTTGGTGATGACGTCCTGGGCCACGTCCACGAGGCGCCGGGTGAGGTACCCGGAGTCCGCGGTGCGCAGGGCGGTGTCGGCAAGACCCTTGCGGGCGCCGTGGGTGCTGATGAAGTACTCGAGGACCGTCATGCCCTCGCGGAAGTTGCTCCGCACGGGCACGTCGATGATCCGGCCCGACGGGTCGGCCATCAGGCCTCGCATTGCGCCCAGCTGGCCGATGTTGCCCTTGTTACCGCGGGCACCGGAGTCGGTCATCATCCGGATGGGGTTCGCGTCGAGGAACCCCTCCATCATCTTGTCCGACACGACCTTCGTGACGCCCTGCCACAGCTCGACAACCTGCTCGTAGCGCTCGTCGTCGGTGATCAGGCCCTTCTGGAACTGGCGATCGATTGCGATAACACCCTTGTCGGCGCCGGCGAGCAGTTCGCCCTTGTCCTTCGGGACAACGATGTCCCACAGGCCAATCGTCATGCCGCCGCGGGTGGCGAACTTGAAGCCGATGCTCTTGATGCCGTCAACCAGATGCGCGGTGGCAGTGGGGTTGATGTCGCGGTAGCAGCGGTCAACAAGCGCCTTGAGGTCAGAGCGCTTCATCGGCTGGTTCACGAAGCGCAATCGCTCCGGCAGGATCCGGTTGAAGATGATCCGGCCAACCGTGGTCCGGCGCATCTCCTCAACCAGGCCGCCGGCCTCTGCGTTCCAGACACGGACCATCGCGTCGATCGGCTCGTGGAGCGTGAGCTCCCCGCCCCGACGACCGGAGTCCTCGCCTGTCTCAGTGAGCGACGCGCTGGTGTAGCTCAGGCCGCGGGCGTAGAGCTCGTACGCGATGACGGCGTCGTCCTCGGTTGCGAACTGCTGCACCTTGGTGAAGACCTTGCCCGTCCGGTCGTCCATCGTCAGGTAGTAGTTGCCCAGGACCATGTCCTGCGTGGGCGCAACCACCGGCGAGCCGTCGGCCGGGGAAAGGAGGTTTGCCGTGGAGAGGAGCATCGTCCGCGCCTCTTCCTGGGCGGCCGTGGACAGCGGCACGTGGACCGCCATCTGGTCGCCGTCGAAGTCCGCGTTGAACGCGGTGCAGACGAGCGGGTGGATCTGGATTGCCGACCCTTCGACAAGCACAGGCATGAAGGCCTGGATGCCGAGACGGTGCAGCGTGGGGGCGCGGTTCAGCAGGACCGGGTGGTCCTTGATGACCTCTTCGAGAACGTCCCACACCTCGGGGCGGACGCGCTCGACGATGCGCTTGGCGCTCTTGATGTTGTG
>CAIYHO010000258.1 GCA_903925955.1 uncultured Chloroflexota bacterium | reverse complement strand
GATCTGGCGCTGCTGGAACCCGCCCTCGATGGCCGCGAGCGTGCCGCCCATCGCGTCGATCTCCTCCAGATAGGCCGTTGCGGCGGCCTCGAGCTGGTCCGTCAGCGACTCCACGAACCAGGAGCCCGCCAGAGGATCGGGCGTCTCGGTGACGCCGGCCTCGTGGGCGATGATCTGCTGCGTCCGGAGTGCAAGCCGTGCAGACTCCATCGTGGGCAGCGCCAACGCCTCGTCGCGTGAATTTGTATGCAGGCTCTGCGTCCCGCCAAGCACAGCGGCCAGCGCCTGGAGCGTGGTGCGGACGACGTTGTTGTCGATGGACTGCGCCGTGAGCGAAGACCCCGCGGTCTGCGTGTGGAACCGGCACATCATCGAACGGGCGTTCGATGCGCCAAAGCGCTCCTTCATGATCTTGGCCCACATGCGACGGGCGGCCCGGAACTTGGCCACCTCCTCAAAGAGCTCAGACCAGGCCGCAAAGAAGAACGACAAGCGTGGCGCGAACTCGTCCACGGACAAACCACGCCCAATGGCGGCCTCCACGTACGCGATGCCGTCCGCAAGGGTGAACGCCAGTTCCTGAGCAGCGGTGGCCCCCGCCTCACGCATGTGGTAGCCGCTGATGCTGATCGTGTTCCACTTGGGCAGCTCGGCCGAGGCGAACTCAAACACGTCCGTCACAAGGCGCATGGACTGGCGCGGTGGATAGATATACGTTCCGCGCGCGATGTATTCCTTGAGGATGTCGTTCTGCGTGGTGCCCGAGACGTCCGCGCGTGCCACGCCCTGCTTCTCCGCCGCGGCCACATACATGGCCAGGAGGACGGGTGCGGTGGCATTGATGGTCATCGACGTGCTGACCGTGCCCAGCGGGATCTTGTTGAACAGGACCTCCATGTCGGCAAGCGAACTCACCGGCACGCCGACGCGACCCACTTCGCCTTCCGCCTCAGGCGCATCGGCGTCGTAGCCCATCTGCGTTGGCAGGTCGAAGGCCACCGACAGCCCCGTCTGGCCCTGCTCAAGCAGGTAGCGGAAGCGCTCGTTGGTCTCGGCAGCCGTGGCAAAGCCTGCGTACTGGCGCATGGTCCAGAACCGGGAGCGATACATCGTGGCCTGGACGCCCCGCGTGAACGGGTATTCGCCCGGGAGGCCCAAATCTCGCGCGGCGTCAAAGCCCGGCAGGTCTGCAGGCGTGTAGACGTCTGCGACGGGGATCTCCGAGGTGGTGACGAAGGCGTCTTTGCGCTCCGATGCGCCCTTGAGCGACGTTGCGCGCGTGCCTGCGCGCCAGCGCTCTACCTGGGCCCCGCCCTCGGTCTCCTCGCTCACCCGTAACCTCGTCTCTAGCTAATCACCACCAGAAGATCCCCAACGTCGATATTTGCCCCTTGGGCAACACCAACGCGTGAGATGGTGCCATCCCTTGGCGCTCTGAGCTCGTTTTGCATCTTCATGGCCTCAACCACAAGCAGTTGCTGGCCTGCCGTGACCGCATCACCGGGCTTCACGGAGATGGAAACCACCTTGCCCGGGATGATCGCCTTCACTTCAAGGGGGCCACCGTGACCGCTGGCTGCTCTGCCGCGAGTTGCGCGCTCGCGCAGGGCCACAATGCGCTCTGATTCGGCGTCAACCTCAAAGCGAAAACCCTCAACGAGGACCTCGCGGCGGGTGATACCGCCCCCTGCGTGGGCCGCAGACTCAAGAATGGCGGCCGTACGGACGCCAGCCTCATCAAGAACGAAGCGCGTGGCGCCCGCTGCACGCAGGGACACGTCCGCGGGGACGTCGTCCACCAGCGGGTGGTGGTCCGGAGCGGGCTCCCCGGCACTGACTGGGAGCTTGTGTGCGGCCCGCGGGACGGCAACACCGCCAAACGGGCCGTGGCCCGTCGCCGGATTGCCCCCTCGCAGCAGCTCCACGGCCGGCGAGACGCGAATTGCGGGCTCATCTCCCTGTTGAGACGCCGGCGCAAGGCGAACCCGCACAGCGCGCGGGTCAGACGGCGGGGGCGTGGCT
>CAIYHO010000257.1 GCA_903925955.1 uncultured Chloroflexota bacterium | reverse complement strand
CGATCTCGGACGGCGGTGTGGAGGGTGGCTCCGGCGGGGCTGTTCAACGGTTTCTCCTGCGGTGCTGGCGCCCAAGATCGTACCTGTGTAGAACCCGCGTCGGTGTTGGGTGCCATGTGTCACAAGGTCCATGGGCCAAGTGGATCTGACCCGATTCCCGGGCGGTGGTGGCACAACGCACCAGATTTGGCCGCGAATCGGGGGCTTTTGTGGGGTTGAGTGGGGTAAAAAACTGGCGGAAGTACTAGACGAACCCTCTCTGGTACCCCATCATGTGCAAACCGCCAGCGGATGACGGCAACGGAGCAAACCTCCGAGAGATGAAAGTGCGGCGAGGCTGCACTGCCGGGGAGCGAGAAACCACATGACAATTAGCAAGTCACTTCGCCTGGCCGGATGGCTGGCCACAGCCGCCCTTGTTGGCGCCGCGCTGTTTGCGCCGGTCGCCGCGTCGGCCCACAACGGCAGCAGCGAGGGTGGCCATAGTGACCACAGCTGCGCCTCTTCCATCCCGTCGTTCACCCACAGTGGCGGCGTGGAAGACGAGAACTGCGACAGCCATTCGGCTGACCCGTCCGAGTGCGTCTCTGCTGCGCCGTCGCTGACCCACAGCGGCAACGTGAGCGAGGGCGACTGCGACCACCACGACGACAACGACGAGTGCGACGACGCCGACGCCACCGCCACGCCGGCGATCGGCCACGGCTCTGAGGTTGGCGGCGGCCACGACGACGACGTCTGCCCCACCCCGACACCCACCGTGGAGCCCACACCGGTCCCCACCCCGTCGCCCACCGAGGCGCCGACGCCCACCCCCACCGCTAGCCCCACGGCCAACCTGCCCAGCGGCGACGTTGGCGGCGAGACCGGCAACCCCAACATCACCCCGCCGCCCACGGACGGCACCGTCACCGCGGCCGCCGCGACCTCCCACAGCTGGACCACCCTCCTGCTGGCGGTTGCCGGCCTCCTGGCCAGCATCCTGATCCTGACGCCGGCAGCGATCCGCCGCCGCCGCTAGTCCCCCCGGGTCCGGGCAGGGCCCGGACAACCTCGCCAGACGTGAATAGGGACCGGCGCCTTTGGGCTCCGGTCCCTTTCCTATTTGGTGCGTCTTGGCACCACAACCGTTTCCTGCGCGCGCCATGCGGTGCGGTTGGCATGGGTTTGGATAGGCTTTTGGTACTGGACGGTTACGTGTCACGGATCGACGATAGTGGCGCCGCCAGTCTTGGCGGATGCCGGGCGACCGCCCGGGGGTGTGGGCCGGACGGCTGTCACACCGGGGAGCGAGTCGTATGGATAAGAAAAAGCTGCTGATGCCGGCCAGTTGGCTGGCGGTGGCTGCCCTCCTGGTCACGGCGCTCTTTGCGCCGGTTGCCTCGGCGAATGACGGCCACCATGGGGACGGCTGGCACTACAACGGCCACTGGCACTGGGAGTGCGACCGCGGTACGCCCAAGAGCGGGCCCACCGTCGCCGAGCACGGCACCAGTGTCAAGGGAATGGATTGGGAGCATGAGTGGTCGCACGACTGCTGGAAGCCCACCCAGGATCCGTGCGCCACGGCATCTCCGGTGGCCCCAACGTCTGTGTCAAACCACGATGTCGTGTGCCCCACGCCGGTGCCCACGCCCACCCCCACGCCCACCCTCACACCCACTGAGGCGCCCACGCCCACCCCAACCGCCAGCCCCACGGCAAACCTGCCGAGCGGCGATGTTGGCGGTGAGACAGGCAACCCCAACATCACCCCGCCGCCCACAGACGGCGCATCCGCGGTGGCCGCGGTTGCCCGCAGCTGGACCACCCTGCTGCTTGCGGTTGTTGGTCTGCTGGCCAGCGTGCTTGTCCTGACGCCGATGGCCATTCGCCGTCGCCGCTAGCTCCCCGGTGTCCGGCGTGACGCCGGACGGCAGGCCAAGCAATTAACCGGCCCAATACAAGGAACCGGAGCCTTCGGGCTCCGGTTCTGCGTTTCTTGGCGAAGTGCTGGCATCAGAGCTCGAGGCGGGTCCCCGGCCAGACGAAGGACACAGGCCCGTCGTAGAGCGACGCAACGGATGCGAGCGTGGCCTCCGGGTTGCGCTGGAGCAGGATGTGGGTGAGGAGCACCCGCCCCGGACGTGTGCGCAGCGCCAACTCGCCAACCTGTGGACCCGTCAGGTGCGCAACGCCAGCGGGTCCTGGGCCAACGCCAAAGGCCACTTCAACCAGCAGGGCATCACCCGGCCTGACCAGCGGCGCCAGATCGTCGATGCTGCCGCAATCGCCGCTGTACACCAGCCCCGGCCCGTCACCGTTGGCCGGCGCCACGCGGAACGCGTAGCTCTCAGCGGTATGCCAGACCTTGCGCGACTCCAACGTCAGTTCGCCGATTGTGCGGGTGGCCTCACCCAGCACCTCGGTGTCGAGCGCCTGTGCCGCAAAGCCAGGCTCTGCGTGGAGCGCGTCCAGACGGCCATCAAGCCCGCTTGGCGCAAGCACGCGCATGCGGCGCGGCGGGTTGAACTCGTAGCGCAGGTAGTGGCGCATCGGCACGAGGTCCACAAAGTGGTCAGGGTGGAGGTGGCTGATCACCACGGCATCGAGGGCTTCAGGCTGGCGGTCCGCGAAGATCCGCGAGAACGAGCCGTGGCCGAGGTCCAGCAGCAGGCTTGTGGCGCCGTGCATGACCAGGTACGCGGCCCCGGCCGAGTCGTAGACATCCGTGTACGCGGGCCCAGCCCCCAGAACGCTCAGGCGCATGCCTACCCCTCCAGACCCGTGATTGGCACAGTGACCCGCTCGCCACCGCGCCGGAAGGCGAGTGTCTCAAATCCGGCGGTTGACGCCAGGCGATAGGCCTGCGCGAGGCCGTATCCAAACCACTCCACGCGGTGTGCATCCGAGCCAACGGCAACGTGTCTGCCGCCCAGCTCGCGGTAGCGGGCCACGATGGCGGCTGACGGGTACGTTTCACGCGCCATCTGGCGCAGCCCCGAGGCGTTGACCTCAAGCGCCGTGCCTGTCTCGATCATGGCGGTGAGTGCGGGCTCGTACAGCTCGGGCGCCGCCGCCAGGTCTGACGGCAGGACGTGGGGCACGAGATAGCGCTTCACAAAGTCCATGTGGCCAATCGTGTCGAACAGGCCGCTGTGCGCTGCGCCGATGACCTCGTCAAAGTACGGCGCCACAACGTCGGGCAGGGACCGGCCAGCCACAAACGAGGCCACGTTGGACGCCTTGTATGGGGACTCTGCGCTGATGTGGACGCTGCCGATGACGTAGTCGTGCGGGTGGCGCTTCAGCCAGCCGCGGATGTCGTCCTCGTAGGCGCGCTCGTAGGTGACCTCCACGCCAAACCTGATGGCCAGACCGTGTGGCGCCCACCGCTCGGCAGCCTCGCGCACATCGCGCTCGCGGTCCGCAAAGGAGGCGAAGCCGTAGGCCGGCATCGTGGGGTCAAAGTCCACGTGGTCGGTGATTGCCATCTCGGCCAACCCCCGCTCCACGGCCAGCACGCAGTAGGCGTCCAGCATGGCGTTGGCGTCGGGCGAGCGCACCGTGTGCATGTGGGCGTCCAGCGGCAGCGCCACAGGCGCGGCCAGCCCCGCCGCCGTGCCCGCCAGGAAGACCCCGCGCTCAATCTCCGCGCGATCGCGCGTGTCGCTCACCGGCTAGCCCGCGATCACGCCGAGCTCGCGCCCGACACAGTCAAAGGCTGCAAGCGCCCGGTCCAGATGGTCGTCCGTGTGCGCCGCGGTCACGATTGTCCGGATGCGCGCCCGGTCCAGCGCCACGGTGGGGAAGATGACCGAGGTGCCAAACACGCCTTCCTCGAACAGGCGGCTGCTGAACCTGATGGTTGTCTCGCTGTCGCCCAGCATCACAGGAGTGATGGGCGTCTCTGATCGGCCGGTGTTGAAGCCCAGACGCGTCAGCTCTGCCTTGAACCGGCGGGTGTTTGCCCAGAGGCGCTCAATCAGCCAGGGCTCGTCCACCATGATCTTGATGGCCTCGCTGCAGGCGGCGGCAACGGCGGGCGGGTGGCTGGTGGAGAACAGGAACGGTCGCGCCCGCTGGACCAGGATGTCGCGCAGGTTCTGGGATCCGGCCACGTAGCCGCCCAGCACCCCAACGGCCTTGCTGAGCGTGCCCACCTGGATGGCAACTCGCCCCTCCAGCCCAAAGTGGCTGACCGAGCCGCGCCCGTCCTTGCCCAGCACGCCCGAGGCATGGGCATCGTCCACCATCACGGCGGCCCCAAACGCTTCGGCCGCCTCCACAATTGCCGGCAGCGGCGCGATGTCGCCGTCCATGGAGAAGACGCCGTCGGTCACCACAAGGATCAGCCGATAAGGCTGGTCGTGGCCGTCGCGACCGGCTGTCACGGCCTCAGCGAGCACCGCGCGCAGGGATTCTGGGTCGGCGTGCTTGAACACCTTGCGCGGCGCCTTGGAGAGGCGCATGCCGTCGATGATCGAGGCGTGGTTGAGCTCGTCCGAGACGATGAGGTCCGCGTCACCTGTGATGGTGGGGATGACGCCGGTGTTGGCGGTGAAGCCGCTCTGGAAGGTGAGGACGGCCTCGGTGTGCTTGAAGGCGGCCAGCTCCGCCTCCAGCGTCTCGTGGAGCGTCATGGTCCCAGCGATGGTCCGCACGGCGCCGGATCCCGCGCCATACCGCTCCACGGCCTCGATGGCCGCGCGCTTCATCCGCGGATGGTTCGACAGCCCCAGGTAGTCGTTGGACGAGAGGCTGATGACCTCGCGCCCGTCCATCACGGCCACGGGCCCCTGCGCAGACGACATCACGCGCAGCGGCCTGTAGAGATGGCGCTCGCGGAGGTCCGCCAGTTCGTCACCGATAAACGCGAGGGGATCGGGTGTGCCTGCGGGTCCCATGGTGCTGCCTCCTCCGCGCCCGACGCGGCCTACGCGGTCCAGTCCAAGATCACCTTGCCGGAGTCCCCTGAGCGGGCCGTGGCAAAGGCCTCTTCGAACTCGCGGAACCCAAAGCGGTGGGTGATTGCGGGCCGGATGTCCAGACCGGACTGGAGCATCACGGTCATCTTGTACCAAGTCTCATACATCTCACGGCCATAGATGCCGCGGATGGTGAGCAGCTTGAAGACGATCTCGTTGACGTCGATTGCGATGTCCTCGGTGGGGATGCCCAAGATGGCGATGGACCCGCCGTGGGCCATGGCGTCGATAGCGCCGCGGACGGCGGCCGGGTTGCCGCTCATCTCCAGCGCCACGTCAAAGCCCTCCACCATTCCAAGTTCTGCCATGACGTCCTTGATGTCCTGGGTCCGCGGATCCACAACCGCGGTGGCGCCCATCTGCTGGGCGAGCGCCCGGCGGACGGGGTTTGGCTCCGAGACCACGATGAAGCGGGCGCCAGCGTGGCGGGCGACGGCGGTGGCCATCAGGCCGATGGGTCCGGCACCCGTGACCAGGACGTCCTCGCCAAGGACCGGGAACGCAAGCGCCGTGTGGACCGCGTTGCCAAACGGGTCAAAGATGGCAGCGACATCCTCGTCAACGCCTGGCCAGTGGTGCCAGATGTTGGTCATCGGCAGCGCCACGTACTCCGCAAAGGCGCCGTCGCGGCCCACGCCAAGACCCACCGTGCGGGCGCAGAGGTGGCGCCGCCCGGCCATGCAGTGGCGGCACCGTCCGCAGGTGACGTGCCCTTCGCCGCTGACGATGTTGCCGGGGCGGAAGTCGCTGACGTTGGCGCCCACCTCCACAATCTCGCCCACAAACTCGTGACCGGCGATCAGCGGCGGCTTGATGGTCTTGGCGGCCCACGGGTCCCACGACTCGATATGGAGGTCCGTCCCGCAGATCCCCGTCTTGTGCACGCGGATCAGGACGTCGTTGATGCCGAGCACGGGCTCCGGAACCTCGGTCAGCGTGAGACCTGGACCGGCTGCCGTCTTCACCAGGGCGAGCATGGCGCCTCCTGCGGGGGAGTGGTCGCGTTTGAGGTCAGGCCTCGAAGCGCTGGTCCTCGGTCCAGTCGATGATCGGGTTGGTGACGGTGCCAATCCCTTCCACTTCGCAGCGGACGATATCGCCCGGCTGCAGGAAGACGGGCGGATCGCGGAAGACGCCAACGCCTGCGGGTGTGCCGGTGACGATCAGGTCGCCAGCCTCAAGGGTGACGGACTCGGAGATCATCGCGATCAGCGCGGCCACGCCGTGGATCATGTTGGCCGTATTGCCGTCCGGCATCAGGACCGCGGTGCCGGCGTCCGGGCCCTCGGCCGGGATGCGCCAGGAGCGGAGGCGGAGCCCGACGCTTGGGTCCAGCTCGTCCGGCGTCACCATGACGGGGCCCACGGGCAGGAACGTGTCGGCGCCCTTGGCGCGCAGCCACTGGCCGTCGCCCTTCTTGCCCTCGGGGAGCGCCTGCGGGTTGCCCTGCCAGTCGCGGGCGCTGATGTCGTTGGCCACCACGTAGCCTGCCACGCAGTCCATCGCCCGATCTACCGACACACGCCGCGCTCGACGGCCAATGACCACGCCCAGCTCCACCTCGAGGTCCATCGCGTGGGTGTCCTGGTGCCGGATCACCGGATCACCGTCGCCCACAAGGGCGTTGCCAAACTTGGCAAACATCAGCGGCCGCTCGGGTGCAACCCGGCCGCCTTCGGCCGCATGGTCCGCGTAGTTGAGCCCGATGCCAACGATCTTCTCGCCGAGGTCCATCGCGTCAATCGCCGCAGATGGGCGCCGCTTGTCTGGGTTGATGAGGGGTGCGCCCGCTTTGATGGCCTTGTGGGCCGCCCTGGCCAGGCGCGCGTGCCAGTCGGGCTCAAGCTTCAGCATGGCGCCGATGCCCAGTCGTGTGTCGATGGTCAGTCCGCCGCGCTTCTCCAGCTGAGAACCCGTCAGGAGCTGCCCAACCACGAGCACGCCAAAGCGCTCATCCCCGTAGCGGTCTCGGTAGGCGTACAGGCGCATGACGGGGGTCCTCCTCGACCGGTTTGGTCGTCGGCTCTCAGCTCGGCGACGGGGTGGGGGCTAGGCATTGGGGTTCGGGCGGGGCAACAAACTTGCCCAATGCATCGAGCCGTTCTGCGTATCGCGTGTAGAACTCGCTGATCTTCGCGG
>CAIYHO010000256.1 GCA_903925955.1 uncultured Chloroflexota bacterium | reverse complement strand
TTGTGCTGGCGATCCGGCGCCCGAACTGGGCAATCGGCGCGGCAGTGGACGGCATCGACGTTGGGCGAGTGGGGGAGCAGGACGGCTTCGTCCGCATCGTCGGCCCCTGGCCCATCGGCCGTACAGCGCTCACCGTTGATCTGGCGGCTGCGCCCGAGGTGCGCGCGGCGCGCGGCGGGGAGACGCTGATTGGCTGGGGTCCGCTTCTGTTTGCCCGTCCGCTCCCTGGCCGCCGCGAGGTGGTGCGTGCCTACCCCGTGGGCGTTCCCGGCGCGTCCGTCCAGTTCCGCGACATCGCCGTCCACCCGGTTGGCGACACGTCAGATATCGTCCTCGCCGCGGACGCGGATCCGCAGCCGTGCCCCGTCCCGGAGGACAGCGAGGCTGCCGCCGCCCCGCACGCATGGCAGCGCCAGGGCGTGGCCGTGACCGTTGTGGGGCCAGCGGGCGAGCGTAAGCGGGTGGCGCTGGTGCCGATGGGCGCGACGGTCCTGCGGCAGCTCACCTTTACGAGGGACCGGAAGACGTGACAGCCAACTGGTGGCGGACCGCCGTCATCTACCAGATCTACCCCAAGTCCTTTGCGGACGCGAGCGGCGACGGAATTGGCGACATCGCCGGTATCCGCACCCGTCTGGCGTATCTGGCGGATCTTGGCGTTGACGCCATCTGGGTGAGCCCGTGGTACCGCTCGCCCGACCGTGACGGCGGCTACGACGTGGAGGACTTCCGCCAGATTGACCCGCGTTTTGGGGACGTGGCCGAGGTGGAGGCGCTTATCCGCGATGCCCACACGCTGGGCCTGCGCGTCATCGCGGACATCGTCCCAAATCACGTCTCGGACCAGCACCCGTGGTTTCGCGCGGCGCTGGCCACGGCCCCTGGCTCGGCCGAGTGGAGCCTGTTCCACGCAGTGGCTGGGCGGGGGGTGGGCCGTGCCGAGCCACCGAACGACTGGCTGTCCGTGTTTGGCGGGTCCGCCTGGGATCCCATTCTGGACGCCGCGGGGCAGCCGACCGGGTTCTGGTACCTGCACCTGTTTGACGCCACCCAGCCCGATCTCAACTGGGAGCACCCGGCCGTCCGTGCCGAGTTTGAGGACATCCTGCGGTTCTGGTTTGACCGCGGTCTCGACGGCTTTCGGATCGACGTGGCGACGTCGCTCATCAAGGCGCCCGGCTACCCCGACGAGCACCGCGCCGCGGGTGTGGAGGCGGGTCTGTCGCTGGAGGTGGTTGAGGGCCAGCCCCAGTGGAACCGGCCCGGTGTTCACGACATCTGGCGCGCCTGGCGCCGCGTGGCTGACCAGTACAACCCGCCGCGCGTGTTTGTGGGCGAGGTCTGGGCGGACAGCCCGGCTGGGTTGGCGGCCTACCTGCGGCCGGACGAGCTGCACACCGTGTTCAACTTTGACTACATGATGTGCCCCTGGGATGCGGATCGGCTGCGGGCTGTCGTTGATGCGTCGCTGTCCACGGCAGGGCTTGTGGGGGCGCCTGCCACGTGGGTGCTGGAGAGCCACGACAAGCCCCGGGTTCGGTCAAGGTTTGCGCTTGATGCCGCCGGGATGGACATCAACGACCGGTCTGGGCCGGGCGACGATGCGCTTGGCGTGCTGCGCGGCCGGGCGGCAACGCTGTTCATGCTTGGCTTGCCGGGTTCTGCCTATCTCTACCAGGGCCAGGAACTCGGGTTGCGCGAGGTCTGGGAGCTGGCGGCAGGCGTGCGCCAGGATCCGGCGTTTGCCCGGACGCATGGGGCGGACGGGCTGCGCGACGGCTGCCGCGTGCCCATCCCCTGGACCGATGAGGAGCCGGGCTGCGGCTTTGGCCCGGCGGGCATGAGCTGGCTGCCGATGCCGTCCGATTGGGGCGCAATGAGCGTTGCTCGCCAAGAGCGGAGTGCGGCGGGCGTGCTGGCGCTGGTGCGGCGGGCGCTGCGGTTGCGTCGGTCGGAGGCCGCCCTCCGTTCCGCGGCGATGACGTGGGTTGCGCACGAGGATCCGGCGGTGCTGGTGCTGCGTCGTGCCGGGATCGGGGCGGGGGACATCGTGGTTGCAATGAACCTGGGCGCCGCGCCGGCCCGCGTCGAGGGCAGCGAGGTGCTGGCAGCGTCCACCGCGGGGATCCGCACGGCTGACGGCGGCGTGCTGCTCCCGCCCAACACGGCGGTCTGGCTCCGGGGCTGACGCGCGCCCGGCGCCATACCCGGCTGCATGCGCAAGGCCCCAACGCGGCCAACCGGCCCCCGGACGGGGGCCATCGGTCCCGCGATCAGACACCCCTCCGCAACCGCGCTGGGTCCGATCGGTCATACGCGTGTGTCTGTGACCGCCGGTACCATCACAAGCGAACCCAAGGAGACCAAACCCCGATGCCGCACGCCGCCACCTCCATCGCCGATCTGCTGACCCAGCTCAAGGGCGCAGCGCACATCGCCGGCGACAGCCTCGTGATTGACAACGAGGCCACCTTCCGCTCGAGCGCCGCCGCTGACCTTGCCTGGACCGCCGCGTTTACCGCGGACGAGGCCACGGCTGAGGCCGCCCGCTGGATCATCTGGGAGGCCAGCCAGGCGCTGGGCGCCCGCTCGGCCAGCATCCAGGACCTGTACATGGCCCGCTCGCGCGGCGAGGTCAAGGGCTTTACCGTCCCGGCGATGAACCTGCGCGCCCAGACCTTTGACATGGCGCGCACCATCTACGAGACGGCCAAGCGCAACGATGTGGGCGCGCTGATCCTCGAGATCGCCCGCAGCGAGCAGACGTACACCTTCCAGCGGCCGATGGACTTTGCCGCGTCCGTGTACGCAGGCGCCATGGCTGCCGGCTGGGATGGCCCCATCTTCATCCAGGGCGATCACTACCAGTTCAACGCCAAGAAGTACGCCACCGATCCCGAGGCCATGACCGAGGAGATCCGCCGCGCGTGCCGCCTGGCCATTGAGGCGGGCTACCGCAACATCGACATCGACAGCTCCACGCTGGTTGATCTCTCGCAGCCAAACCTTGATGCGGAGCAGCACGAGAACTACACCCGCGCAGCCGAGCTCACCGCGCTCATTCGCTCGCTTGAGACCGACGGCGTCACCGTCAGCGTTGGCGGCGAGATTGGCGAGGTTGGCAAGGTCAACTCCAGCGTCGAAGAGCTCAAGGCATACCTGGACGGCTACAACAGCGTCCTCCAGAAGCTGAAGCCCGGCGCCACCGGCGTGTCCAAGGTGTCGGTCCAGACCGGCACCAGCCACGGCGGCGTGCCCCTCCCCGGCGGCGGCGTGGCCGAGGTCAAGCTTGACTTCGACGTGCTTGCCCGTCTTGGCGAGGGTGCCCGCACCTCTGGCCTGGCGGGCGCTGTGCAGCACGGCGCCTCCACGCTCCCGGACGAGCTGTTCCACCGCTTCCCGATGGTGGAGACGGCCGAGATCCACCTGGCCACGGGCTTCCAGAACGCGCTCTACCAGCACGCGGCCTTCCCGGCCGAGCTGATGGCCGAGATCAACGCCTGGCTGGTGGTCAACGCCGCCGACGAGCGCAAGGACGGCCAGACCGAGGACCAGTTCCTCTACACCACCCGCAAGAAGGCCATCGGCCCATTCAAGCGCCAGCTCTGGGACCTCTCCACCAAGGACGAGATCCTCGCAAGCCCGGGCGCCAAGGTGGAGTACCTGTTTAACCAGCTCAAGGTTGTGGGCTCACGCGAGATGGTTGAGAAGTACGTGAAGCCGGTGCCGTTGGCACGGCCAATCCCCGCAGCACTCAAGAGCGCCACTGTCTGACATGGCCGCCGCCCCGGCCTCGGGGCCCGGACCGGGGCCACAGCCCCATCCGGTCCGCATCCGCTTGGAGACCCCCGGTGATGAGCCGGGGGTTCGCCATGTCCACAAGCGCGCGTTTCCGGGCCCCGAAGAGGCGGCCATCGTGGACGAGATCCGCCGGACGGCGCCAGACGGCTGGCAGTCGATCGTGGCCGTGGACGCCGTACCGGACGCGCAGGACCGCATCGTTGGCCACGCGCTGCTCTCGCCGTGCGTGGTGGAGGGCCAGGACGGGGAGCCGCTTGCGGTTGTCCTGGCCATCGGCCCCATCGCCGTCCTGCCGGAGTTGCAGTTGCACGGCATTGGCTCGGCGCTCATGCAGGCGGCAGCGCTGCTGGCTGTTGCCCGCGGGGTGCCCGCGCTGGTGCTGCTTGGGTATCCCGGCTACTACTGGCGATTTGGCTATGAGCCCGCCCGCGGGTTTGGCCTGCTGCCTCCCGCCGAGGCATGGCCCGATGAGGCATGGATGGCCCGCCTCCTGCCCGCGTGGAGCGACGAGTTCCGCGGGATCGTCCGGTACCCGGAGGCCTTTGGCCCTCTCGCCTGACGCAACAGCCGCGCCACATCCGACGAATATCGTTGGCTTGGCGGCTGTGATTCACGAATCACGTTGACGGGGTGCGTCTGAGCCGCCACTATCCGCGCAAGCCAGCGCGCGGAGGGCGCGTCTGGTGGAGGGATGGCGCCCACTCTAGGAGGTCGGACCGTGCCGGACTGGTGCGGCCGGGATGGAGGAGGAACCAGTGGCTGGTAGTTCCCAGGCCGATCAGGCCGCCCGCGACGACGCGCACCTGCGCTCGCTGGGCATCAAGCCCGAGCTCAAGCGGACGCTTGGGTTTATGTCGAACTTCGCGGTGGCGTTCAGCTTCCTGAGTGTCTCCACGGGGACGTTTGGCAACTTTGGCGTTGGGCTTGGTCTTGGCGGCCCAGCCTTTATCTGGTCGTGGCCCATCGTCATCATCGGCCAGCTGTTTGTGGCCCTCGTGTTTGCCGAGCTGGCCAGCCACTTCCCCGTGGCCGGGTCCATCTACCAGTGGTCCAAGCGCCTGTCCAACCGGACACTCGGCTGGTTTACCGGCTGGATCTACTTCTGGGCGCAGGTTGTGACGGTCACGGCCGTGTCGGTGATCGTGGCCTTTGTCATCGATGGCCTTCACGGCGCAGCATTCCCGGCGGTCGATGGCGCCGTGCCCTTCCTGGACAGCACCGATCCCACCGGGCTGACCACGATGTTCACCATGATCTCCATCACCACGCTGGTCCTCACTACCGCGATCAACGCGTTTGGCGTGCGGGTCCTCTCAATCCTCAACAACATCGGTGTGGCCACCGAGATCATCGGCATGGGTCTGTTCGCGATCATCCTGCTGTTCTTTGCAAACCACCAGCCGCTCAGCGTCCTTGTGGACACCGCTGGCGCAGAGACCGCAACTGGGGGCAACTACCTGCCGGCCTTCGCGCTGGGCATGTTCATGGCGCTCTTCGTGGTGTACGGCTTTGACACCGCGGGCACCTTTGGCGAAGAGACGGTTGACGCCAGCCGCCAGGCTCCGCGCGGCGTCCTGACCGCGCTGCTGGCGTCGGGCGTCATCGGCGCCATCTTCCTGGTTGCCGTGATCCTCGCCATCCCGGACATGTCAGCGGCAATGGCCGAAGGCCAGGCGGGCGGCTTCCCAATTGCCACCACCATCTCCAACGCGCTGCAGACGCAGCTGCTCTTTGGCGTCACGCTGGGCGAGACGTATCTGGTGATCATCCTGGCCTCGGTCTTCGTGTGCACCTTGGCCATCCAGGGCGCTGCTGCGCGCCTGATGTTCTCGATGGGCCGCGACCGCCACCTGCCGCTTGGCAGCCTGTGGGGCCAGGTCAACACCCGCTTCCAGACCCCGGCCAATGCGGTGCTGGCGGTTGGCGTTCTAGCCGTGGTCCCAATCCTGGTCATCGGTCCGCTTGGCGGCTTCTTCCTCTCGATTGCCGCCACGGGCCTGATCTACTTGTCCTACTTCTTGTGCAACATCGGCGTGCTCCTTGCGCGCCGACAGGGCTGGCCGCACAAGCCCGCGTGGTTCAACCTGGGCAAGTGGGGCATGCCGGTGAACATCCTCGCCCTTGTCTATGGCGGGCTGATGATCATCAACATCGGTCTCTGGGCTGACACGAGCCTCTTCGGAGACTTCGGCGGGGATGGCCGCGGGTTCACCAACCCCATGATCAACTCGTTCTTCAAGCCGTTTGGACAGGAGCTCACCGGCATGCCGGCCTGGCCAACGTTTGAGACGATCATCGGGGTGATCCTGGTCCTTGGCGTCATCTACTACGCAGTTGCGGTTCGGGGCTCGGCGCACGACGTTGAGTCCGGAGACGCAGCCACAGGCGAGGCCACCATCGGCTGACCTCGCGCACCTGCGCAGCAACATCGGGCGGGGCGGCACACGCTGCCCCGCCCGACCGATTCGCCTGACAACGGGAGGTCCGCGATGAGCGGCGACACGGCAGGGGTCCTCCACGGCGAACTCCATGACGAGCTGGTGGCCGCGATGCAGCGCGTCCCTGAGCTGGCGGGCCAGGACATGACCCTGACGGCCCTCACCGGGGGCATCACCAACCGCAACTACCGCGTGGACTCGGCGGGGATGCGGGAGCGCTTTGTCATCCGCCTTGGCGGCAACGACACGCACCTCCTGGGCATCAGCCGCGAGGTGGAGCACGCAGCCACCGTGGCCGCCGCGGGCGTGGGCGTGGGCGCCGAGGTTGTGGCGTTCCTGCGCCCGGAGGGGATCCTTGTGACGCGGTTCATCGAGGGCACGCCCATGGCGGAGCTTGACGTCCACGCGCCGCACGTCATCGCCAAGATTGCGGACTCCATCCGCCGGTTCCATGAGGGCCCGGCCATCCCGGGGCTGTTTATCCCGCTGCGGATTGTGGAGGCGTACCGGGCGCTGGCCGTGGCGCGCGGCGTGGTGGTCCCTCCGGAGTACGCGCAGGCGCAGTCCATCGCCCGCCGCGTTGAGCTTGCCCTGATCATGAACCCGCTGGAGATGCTGCCCTGCCACAACGACTTCCTGCCGGGCAACCTCATCGACGATGGGGTCCGGATGCGGATTGTGGACTGGGAGTACGCCGGCATGGGCGATCCCTTCTTTGACCTTGGCAACTTCAGCATCAACAACAACCTCACCGAGGACGAGGACGCGGCGTTCCTTGCGGCATACGATGCAACCGAGACGCCACGCGCGGATCGTCTGGCCAGGCTTGTGCTGTTCCGGGTGATCTCGGACTTCCGCGAGGCGATGTGGGCCGTCCTCCAAGAGGGCATCAGCACGCTGGACGTTGACTTCAAGGCCTACGCGTCGGAGCACTTTGAGCGGCTCCTCGCAAATGCCGCAACTGTCCGGTTTACACGGGCCATCAGAGAGGTTGCAGGGTGACAGCAGCGGAGCATGCGCGCGCGGTGATCATCGGCGGGGGCGTGGGCGGGACGTCCATCGCCTACCACCTTGCGGAGCGCGGCTGGACCGACATCGTCCTGCTGGACCGCGCCGAGCTGACCTCTGGTTCCACGTTCCACAGCGCGGGCCTTGTGGGGCAGCTCCGCAGCTCCACCACCCTGACTCGGATGCTCATGTACAGCGTTGACCTGTACCGGCGTCTGGCCGCGGAGACCGGTGTGGACCCCTCGTGGCACGAGGTTGGCTCGCTGCGTCTTGCGTCCACACAGGCGCGCTACGAGGAGCTGCAGCGTCAGGTGGGCTGGGCCCGCACGTTTGGGCTGCCCATTGACCTGATTGGCGCGAAGGAGGCGCAGGACCGCTTCCCCCTGATGACCACCGATGGCGTCCGGGGCGCGGTGTGGCTGCCCACGGACGGCTGGCTTGACCCGTCCAACCTTGCGTTTGCGCTGGCGGCCGGCGCCCGCAAGCAGGGGGCGCGGATCCTCAACCACCACCGTGTGACGGCCATCCACGTGACGGACGGGCGCGTCACGGGCGTCTCGGGCGTGGCGAAGGGGGAGCCCTTCTCGTTTAGCGCCGATGTGGTGGTGAATGCGGGCGGCATGTACGCGCCCGAGATTGGGCAGCTGGCCGGGGTCAACGTGCCCCTGATCCCCATGGCCCACCAGTACCTGCTCACGGCCGCCATCGACGGCGTCACCCGCAACCTCCCGCAGCTGCGCGATCCGGACAACCTTGTCTACTTCCGCGAGGAGACCGGCGGCCTGCTGATGGGCGGCTACGAGCGCAACCCGGCGCCGTGGTCCCTTGAGGGGATCCCGGCGGACTTCAACCACAAGCTCCTCGAGCCGGACTGGCCGCGCTTTGACGAGATCCTCGAGGGTGCCATTCGGCGCGTCCCCGCGATGGAGAACGCGGGCGTCACGAAGATGATCAACGGACCCGAGGGGTTCACCCCGGACAACGAGTACATCCTGGGCGAGAGCGAGGTTGGCGGGTTCTTTGTGGCCGCCGGGTTCAGCGCCCATGGCATTGCCGGCGCCGGCGGCATCGGTCGCCAGATGGCGTCGTGGATTGTCGATGGCGAGCCTGAGCTTGACCTCTGGAAGATGGACATCCGGCGCTTTGGGCCGCAGTACCGCAGCCGGGGCTTCACCCTGGCAAAGGCGTATGAGAACTACGCCACCTATTACGACATCCACTACCCCAACGAGGAGCGCCAGGCCGGCCGGCCGCTGCGCCTGTCGCCCGCGTACTCGCGCCTTGCCGCGCTGGGTGCCGCGTTTGGCGAGAAGGGCGGCTGGGAGCGGCCAAACTGGTTTGAGCCAAATGCCGCTGGGGCTGCAGCCGAGGCGCTTGAGGCGCTGCGGCCGCGCGGCTGGGCAGGGGAGCACTGGCACCCGGCCATCGCCGCCGAGGCCCTGGCCACGCGGACCACGGCTGCGCTCTATGACGAGAGCTCGTTTGCCAAGATTGAGGTGGCGGGTGCGGGCGCTCTTGGCCTGCTGAGCCACCTGTGCGCAAACGAGGTGGATCGCCCCATTGGCTCCGTGACCTACACGCAGCTGCTCAACCGGCGGGCCGGCATCGAGTGCGACCTCACCGTCACCCGCACGGCCGAGGACCGCTTCCTGCTGGTCACAGGGACCGCGTTTGGCAACCACGACGCGGCGTGGATCCGCAAGCACGCACCCACAGACGGGTCTGTGCTGATCAGCGACCTCACGTCCGCGCGGGTTGCGTTTGGCCTGTGGGGTCCGCGGGCGCGGGACATCCTGGCCGCCACCACCACGGACGACCTGTCCAACGAGGCGTTCCCGTACCTCACGGCGCGGCAGATCACCGTGGGCAATGTGCCGCTGCTGGCAGTCCGCGTGACGTACGTGGGCGAGCTGGGCTGGGAGCTGTATGCACCCAGTGAATACGGCGCCGTCCTCTGGGACACGCTGTGGGCTGCGGGCCAGCCGCACGGGATGATCGCGGGCGGCTACCGCGCCATCGACGCGCTTCGGCTGGAGAAGGGCTACCGCGCCTGGGCCTCGGACATCACGCCCGAGGAGACGCCGCTTGAGGCGGGCCTGGGTTTTGCCGTCCGGCTGGACAAGGGCCGTTTCCTTGGGCGCGAGGCGCTGCTGGCCGCAAAGGATGCCGGTCCGCGCAAGCGGCTCAGGTGTCTGGTCCTTGATGACCCGCGTCTGGTGTGTCTGGGCAATGAGCCCGTGCGGATTGGCGGCCATGTGGTGGGCCGCGTGACATCAGGTGGCTATGGGTTCACCGTGGAGCGCAGCATCGCGTACGCGTACCTGCCGCCCGATGCCGCCATCGGCACCCGGGGCGAGGTGGACGTCTTTGGCACGTGGGTGGGGTTTGAGGTGGCCAACGAGCCGCTGTATGACCCCGCCAACGCCCGCGTCAAGGCCTGAGAGCGGGCATCATTTGCGGCATGAGTGAGAACGCCTTCGGTCCCGCCTGGTCCGCCTCGTTAGCCCGTGTCCCGGAGGCCACCCTGCGCGAGTGGCTAGCCTTGGCCCTTGAGGCCTGCGACGTGGCGGACAAGATTGCGATGGAGCACTTCCGGCGCGATCTGGACCTTGAGCGCAAGCCCGATCGCTCCTTTGTGACCATTGCGGACCAGGGGATTGAGCGGGAGATCCGCGCGATGATCACCGCTCGGTACCCCTCGCACGGGCTGGTGGGGGAGGAGTACGGGACGGCCGATGGCGACGCCCCCACGCGCTGGTACATCGACCCGATTGACGGGACCCACAACTTCATCCGCGGCGTGCCGCTCTTTGGGACGCTCATTGGCGTTGAACACGATGGCGAGCTGCAGGTTGGCGTGATCTCTGCGCCGGCGATGCGCCAGCGCTGGTTTGCGTACCGTGGCGGCGGCGCCTGGTCCCGGGGTCTGGACGGGGAGCGCCAGATCCACGTGTCGCGCGTCAAGGACCTTGCGGACTCGCAGCTGCTCTACGGCTCGTCGCGCGAGACGGCGCGCTCGGGCCTGATGCCCGGGTTTGACTCGCTGATCTCGGACGCCTGGCGCGAGCGCGGCTTTGGCGACTTCTGGGGTTACGCGCTGGTGGCGGAGGGCGCCGCCGAGGCGATGTTCGAGGTGGGCATGTATCCCTGGGACCTCGCCGGACCCGTGGTGGTGATTGAGGAGGCCGGTGGCCGCGTCACGGACGTGAACGGTGAGCGCCGCATTGACGCGCCATCCTTCGTGGGCTCCAACGGGCATCTCCACGAGGAGATCCTGCGGCGGCTGCGCGCCACCGCCTGAGGCTTCGCCCGCGCCTGCGGTGCGTCCGCCGGGGACGGAGGGTGCCCCTCCCGGTGGCACCTCCACATCCTTCGGGCCAAATCGAAGCAGTTGCCCGCCGCACGCCTGCCTGCCTGCCGGGCAGCCCCGTCCAGCACCGGGTACTTCGGCATAGCCCGAAGTACCTGCATAGTCGCCGCGCGGCGCAGTACGATTCCGGGACCGGGCGCGCGTGCCGGGATGACAGCGAGGAGCACCAGTCGTGGGCAAGGTGATCAGCCGCAACCGAGCCCTGGTGGCGCTGTTGCTGGTCATGGCCGTTCTTCTGCTCGTCTGGCTTGTCACGAGTTGCGGGTCTGGCGCGTCGCCCTCGCCAACGCAAGCACCATCCTCCAGCGCTGCTGCAGTGGTGCCCACGAGCGGTCCGTCTGGGACATCCACGGCCAGCCCCGCGGGGGTTACCGCATCGCCCAGCGCGTCACCGTCGCCCGACGCCTCGGCCAGCGCGCCGCCCACGAGCACGCCAACCACGCCGCCAACGCCGCAGCCAACCGCCAAGCCCACGCCAAAGCCAACGCCCGTGCCAACCCCCACGCCGGTGCAGCTGCTGCCGAAGTTCGCCTTCTCCAGCTCCTTCGTCGGCGGCTACCTGGAGTTGAAGTGGGGCTCTTGCCAGAGCCTCGCGGCCGGTGCGCCGTACCGCTACGTCCTTGTGCGGTCACCCGATTCAGACATGACCTACCCGCTTGGCGCAAATGACACCGCGGTTGTCGTGATCGTGTCTGGTGGCACGCTTTCGTACACGGACAAGGCACCGCCGCCCGGCGCGCTGGACTACTACCGCGTCTTCTGCTTCAACAAGGCCGACAAGGCATTTGCCACGACCACCGGCTATCTGGCGGTCACCTTCGGCAAGGGCGTCATCGGCCTCACCGTGACGTCCAAGGCCACGTCGAACGTGCTGACGTGGAGCGCCTGCAAGACGACGCACTTCAGCGGATACCTGATCGCCCGCTCCACCGGGAGCAGCCCGTCGCTGGTTCCCCTTGTGCGCGGCACAGTGACGGCGGCGACGATCGGCCCGGCTGGGCCGCTGACGTGGAGCGAGCCCGCGACCCCGTCGCTTACAAAGGTCTACTACCGGGTCCAGTGCATCGTCGACTGGGAGGGCGCCGCCATCCTGAGCGCGGAGAGCACGGTCCGGTCGGTCTTCGCCACGGTGAAGTAGGGATTACGGAGCGGTACCCCGGGGGGCGACTCAGCGGCGGTTCGCGAGGCTCCCCGCAACGAGCAGCGCCACCAACGCGCCGCCGATCCCCAGCGCTGGATTGCCACCGCTGAAACCGATCGCCAGCAGGCCGACCGCCGCCACGATGCCCATGCCCCACAGGCCCGCGGCAACGGTGCGTCGGCTGCCGATGACGCTTGCATCCGGATCCACGGCGGTGGGGCCGGCCGCAGCATCGGCCCAGTCTGCCTCGCTTGGCTCCTCGATGATCACGCCAGTTGGCGCAGGCGACGCGGGGAGTTGGCCGCCACCGGCGTCGAGCCCCAGCACCAGACGGCCGTCGGCGCCAAGCCGGTCCACGTCGTCGCGGGCAAGCCGGTCTTCAACCACGGTTGCCAGGAGCAGATCGCGCATCGCCTGCATCAAGACGGCGATGTCCTCTGGGCGCCCGGTCGCCGGCATGTGGCGATACACCGGTGACGAGAGACGGGCCGAGAGGGCGGCCTCGAGATGGTCCGTGGCAGCGTCCAGAAGGTCTCCGCGACCCAGGCCATCAACCAGTTCCTCGGCCCAGTCAAGCAGGTCGTCATGCTCAGCCTCGGTGAGCGAGCGGCGCAGCGAGAGGACCAGCGCCGATTGCTCAAGCGCGTCCAACTGCTCAAACAGCGCCTCGACGCGCGCCCAGGCCGCCCGTTCGCCGGGATCGCTCAGCTCATTGGGCCGGATCTCCATGCGTCAGCCGCGCTAGCGACGCGAAAGCGCAAACACGATGCCCGCACCGACGACGCCGACGACAAACGCGGTGGCGATGGAGATGTCGTACGCCACGCCGGCCCCGGCCGCGAGCAGGCCGGCCGCGATCGCCAGCACCCCCACAACCAGCGCGCCAAAGCCAACGGCCGCCTTGCGTGAACCTGTGTCGTGGAGCCCGGGTGCCGGTGGCGCAATTGCGTGTGCGAGCGATCCGTCCGAGACGTCTCCGGCGGACAGGTCCACCAGGTGCTCGGCGTCAACCGAGAGGGCATCGGCAACGTCTCGGTCCACCAGATCGGCAACCACAGCGGCCGCGGCAGCATCCTCAAGCGCCTGCACCACAGACACGCGGTCTTCCACGGTGCCCTGGGAGAGGCCCCAATTGAGCCCGATGAACGTGGGGTGCAGGCTGCCTGCGGAGTAGCGGTTGAGGACGGCCTCGCGCGCCTGCGTTCGCGCCTCTGCCAGCAGTTCGGTGCGACCGTGCTTCTCGGCGGCCTCCGCGCATACACGCAGCAGGCTGGCACGCGCTTCACCGTGATCGCGACGCATGCCCACGTGGGCAAGCTCGTCTGGCGTCAGGCGGTCAAAACCCTCAAACAGCGCCTCAAGTCGCGCGCGGGCCTGGACATCACCGTGTTCGCGCTGCTGCTCGTCCATGCAACGAGTCTGCGCGTCAGGCGGCAGCCGCGTCTAGTGCCTCAGCAATGATCCGGAGGGCCAGATCGACCTCTTCTGCCGTTGTGACAAGCGGCGGAATGATCCGGACGACATTGACATACGTGCCTGCGGTGAGCAGCATCAGCCGCCGCTCAAAGCACGCCGCCTGGACGCGCTTGGTGAGCGCCGCGTCCGGGACGCGCCCGTCGCCCTCTCCTGGCTTCACAAACTCAATCGCCACCATCAGCCCGATGCCGCGCACGTCGCCCATGGACGGGTGCGCCGCCTGCAGCGCCCGCAGCCCTGTCATGAACTGTGCGCCGCGCTCCCGAGCGTTGGCAAGCAGGTGCTCGTCCTCAATGACGTCCAGCGTGGCCATGGCCGCCGCGCACGACACGACGTTGCCGCCATAG
>CAIYHO010000255.1 GCA_903925955.1 uncultured Chloroflexota bacterium | reverse complement strand
TTCAGGCAGTTGCCCAAGCGTCTCCTCGGCGCGGGCCAACGCGGCGTCAATGGCGGGCGCGGTCACACTCTCTCGCTCGAGGCGGCGGCGCATGTCGGCCACCTCGGCGCGCAGCGTCGCCACCAGTCGCTCGCCCTCGGCGCGGGCGATGCGCACGGCCTCGTCACGTTCCCGCGTGGAGCGCCGCCGCTCCTCCTCTGCGCTTGTGAGAGCCTCAACGGCGCGCAGTTCGGCAACCTTTGCCTGGTCCACGGCAACCGCGATCTCGCCCTCTTGGCGCCTGATGGACGCAAGCGTGGCCTCAAAGGCCGTCTGGTTGTCCGAGAGCCGTCCTCGGGCGTCCCTGACGATCGCGTCGGGCAGGCCAAGACGCTCCGCAATTGCAAACGCCTGGCTGCCGCCGGGAAGCCCAATGGTCAGCCGGTAGGTGGGCGCCAGCGACGCGAGGTCAAACTCCACTGACGCGTTCCGCGCCTGCGGCGTCTCGTGCGCGTACACCTTGATCTCGGCGTAGTGCGTGGTGGCGGCGACCAGGGCGCCCGAGCGGATGAAGTGGTCCAGCAGCGCCTGCGCAAGGGCGGATCCCTCCGTTGGATCCGTCCCTGCGCCCAGTTCGTCAAGCAGGACCAGCATCCCCGGGCCTGCCTTCTCCACGATGCGGATGATGGAGCGCAGATGGCCGGAGAACGTGGACAGCGACTGGGCAATCGACTGCTCGTCACCGATGTCCGCAAAGATGTCCCGGAAGAGCGGCAGCCGCGATCCGTCCTCGGCGGGCACGTGGAGACCAGACTGGTGCATCAGCGCCAGCAGGCCAAGCGTCCGCAGCGCAACGGTCTTGCCGCCCGTGTTGGGGCCGGTGATGATCAGGGCCGTGTAGCCGTCGCCGAGGCGGATGTCGATGGGCACGACGCGGCCCGTCAGCCCCGGATGGCGCGCCGAGAGCAGGACCACTTCCTGGCGCGTGGATGTCGCAGGCCGGATGCCGTCCATGTCGGCGGCGAGGTGGGCCTTTGCAACCCAGAGGTCGAACTGGGCAAGTGCGTCGAGGGTCTCGCGCAGCAGCATCGCGTTTGCGGCCACCATTGCGGAGAGCTCGTCGAGGATCCGGGCCTCCTCCTCCTCGGCCGCCGACTTTGCCTCGCGCCAGGCATTGCCCAGCTCAACGACAACCATGGGCTCCACAAAGAGCGTTGCGCCACTGCCGGACGCGTCGTGGACGATGCCCTTGACCTTGCTCCGCGCCTCTGCCCGGATGGGCACGACATAGCGGCCGTTGCGCATGGTGACGATGGGCTCTTGGAGCGATGAGCCAAGCTCGGACCCAACCAGCGTGTCCAGACGCCGGCGCAGGCGCTCGTACGCGAAGCGCACGGCGCTCCGCAAGGCGCCCAGACGCGGCGAGGCCGTGTCGAGCAGCTCACCGGCAGGGTCAAAGCTGCGCGCGAGCGTGCTGCGAAGTGCGGGCAAGGCGTGGAGGCGGTGCCCAACGTCGCGCAGGAGCGGGCGGCGCTCGTCGGAGAGCGCGGTGGACAGGCGGACGGCAGCGTCGAGCGTCTCCACGATGTCCATGAACTGGAGCGCCTCCAGACGGCCGCCCCGCGCCGCGCGGCCCACCCAGGGCTCAATGTCGTGGGCGCCACCAATGCCCACCCCCGGGCGCTCTTGCAGCAGTCCCCTGGCCTGGTCCGTCTCGTCAAGCCCACGGGCGACGATCACCGGGTCTGCGGATGGCTCCAGCGCTTCGGCGAGGCGCCGTGAGGGCTCAAAGGATGTCCTTGCCGCAAGACGCTCGCGGACGAGGGGGAACTCCAACAGGGCAATCGATCGTGCGTCCATCGTCAGGGGATCCGCCGGCTGAGGGAGCGAGAACCTGCGTCCCCAAGGCGCCACGGCACCGAAACCGCGGGTTCACCCGCATACGCAATCCCGATCCGGCGGCCTGCGGTGATGCTGGCCGGGGCAACACCGGTGAGCAGGTGAAGTCGTGAGGCGTCCTGGCAGAGGTCCAGGCCGCCCGCGGAGACATCGATCCCAAAGGCGGCGCAGACGAGCCCGGGGCCAGATGCGAGCCTGTGGTTGGGCGGCGGCACCGCAGGCGCACGCCCGGAGGCGCGATCGGCGCGCATGGCGGCGATGCCCTCGAGGGGCTCGACGGCACGGATGAGGATTGCCGCGGGGGCGCCGTCCGGCCCGGCCACGACGTTGAGGCAGGTATGCATGCCGTACACACGGTACAGGTAGGCGTGGCCAGGCGGTCCAAACATGGGGGCGTTGCGCGCCGTCTGGCCCATGCGGGCGTGCGACGCGCGATCGTCCGCGCCCCGGTAGGCCTCCACCTCCACAATCCGCCCAGTGCGGACCTGATCCCCGGGGCGGTCCGGCGCTCGGACCAGGATGGCCCCAAGGAGTGCGCGGGCGGCGGCAACAACATCGTCGCCGAGCAGATGGCGAGGGAACGGCAGCCCCACGCCCGCAGAGCCCGCGATCACCGCCTGTAGAGGTCTCGCACCGTGTCCGGAAGCAGGATCCAGGCCGTCTGCAAGAACGTGGGGATGGTCACGTTGTGCAGGAAGGACCCGGTCACGGACTGCGTCAGCGCCGCCCACAGCGCGTGGAACTCCGGCAGCGCGCTCCGCGCCTGCAGCGTGTCGAACTGGAAGCCCCGGTCAAGGATGATCATGACGAACGTCAGGCCGGCCACCGCTTCCATGACGGCGAGGACGCCGCCGACAGCTTCGTCAACGAGCGGACGCCTAGCAAGCAGCCGCACCCGCTGGTATTGCCCGTGGACAACGATGGAGAGTGCGGCCTCAACCGCAATGAAGACAACGAGAAACCCAACCATCGACGCGTAGGACGACGGCATGGAGTTCCAGTAGCTGGCCAGAAACTCGCCCAGCGGATCTGACACCGCGGCCGCCACCAAGAATGAGAACGTCATGGTGATCAGGCCCAGGACTCGCCGGATCGCGCCGTGGGCATAGCCAACGCCAAAGGCGCAGGCAAGCCCGAGGAGCACGATCATGTCTGCAGGGTCCGGCGACCGCAGGAACTGATCGACTGTCATGTCGACTCCCTCGTCATGGCACGGCCGCGGGTACAGGCCGTTCCCCCGCCAGCGTAGCAGCGTGGGCGCGGACGGTGATACCGCCGTTGGTCCGCTTCCCGGGCAGTACCCCGACGACCGGCGCGGCGCACCGGCGCGGCGCACCCGCGCGATGGCTACGCGCGAAGACGCCAGCCGGAGGCTGCGAGGGCGCTCACGATGGCTGCGCGCACCGCGTCCACCTCGGCCTCGGTGAGTGTCCTGTCGGCGCCAAGTCTCACGCGGAATGCGAGGCTCTTCTCGTTTGCCGCAAGCGGTGTCCCGCGGTAGATGTCAAAGAGCCGGACGTCAAGCAGGAGCGATCCGGCGCTCGCACGGATTGCCGTCTCCACGTCGGCCGACGTCACTGCGTTGTCGGTTACCACCGCCAGATCGCGCTCCACCTCGGGGAAGCGCCCCACGGACGCGGCGCGCTCTGGGGCCAGGGCGCCCTCGGCAAGTCCGGCCAGGGCCACCTCAGCCACGATGACGCGCCCCTGCGTCCGGAGCTCCCATGCATCCACCACGGACTGGTGGAGTTCGCCCACAATTGCGTGGAGCTTGCCATCCACCACGGCTCGCGCAGCGCGGCCCGGGTGGAGCAGTGGCTCGTTGGCCTCGGTCTCGTAGGTTGGCCGGCCAAACCCCAGCCGGTGGGCCAGCAGTTCGATGATGCCCTTGGCGTCGTCGATGTCCGCTGGTCGAGCGGCTCGGTTCCAGGCAGCAGGCTCCATGGAGCCGGTCAGCGCAAAGCCGATGCGCCACCACTCACGGGGCGTGGTGCCGGTTCTGGCATAGCCCTTGCCAATCTCGAAGACCGCCACATCGGGCGTGCCGTGGCGCAGGTTCACCCCAACCACGTCCAGCACGCTGCCCAGCAGGTTCCGGCGCAGGACTGAGTGGTCGCGCGAAAGCGGGTTGCCCACGCCAATCGGCTCGCCACCGGGCTGGTCCTCGTCGCCCAGCGACGGCACGTCGCGCTGGAAGACAAACGTCTCGATGTGCTTGGGCGAGACGAGGGCCGTGGTCACCACCTCGGTGAGGCCGACGCCTGCGAGCGTCTCGCGGACGAGGTTGCGCACCTCCAGCGGCGAGGGGCGGAACACGGGCATCGCGGTGTCCGGCGTGACCGACGGCACCAGTTCGTAGCCGCGGACGCGGGCCACTTCCTCGGCCACGTCTGCCTCGATGGCGATGTCGCGGCGCCATGTTGGCACCAGCGCCGCCAGGGCAGGCTCAGCACCTGGGTCAACGGTCAGCACGTCTGGCTTGAGGGCCACGACGACGCGCTCGCCTGCGTCAGCTTGCTCCGTCTCAACGCCCACGCGGCCAAGAAGAGCGCGCAGATCGCCGGTTGTGAGGTCCGTGCCAAGGAGCTTGTTGATGCGCGCCGGCCGGAACGCGACACGGCTGCGCTCGGGCTCAACTGGAGCCGTGTCGATGCTGCCCTTGGCGATGATGCCGCCCGCCCACTCGTGGAGCAGCTGCGCGGTGCGATCTGCGCCAAGACGTGCCAGCCGGGTTTCTTGGCCCTTCTCGAAGCGGCTCGACGCCTCAGAGCGGAGGGCGAGGCGCTGCGCCGTGCGGCGAATGCTCACCGCATCAAAGATGGCCGACTCAACCACGATGTCCGTGGTGGCGTCAGTGACTTCCGAGTTTGCGCCGCCCATGACGCCGGCGATGCCCAGCGGTCCTTCCGCATCCGCGATCAGCAGTGTCTCTGCGGAGAGGGTCCGGACGACGTGGTCCAGCGTCTCGTGCTGCTCGCCCTCGTGGGCGCGTCGCACAACGATGGTGGGGCGGCCATCCGGGCCGGCGTGGACCGAGGCCGCGTCAAACGTGTGGATTGGCTTGCCCAGCTCCAGCATCACGTAGTTGGACGCGTCCACGACGTTGCTGATGGGCCGCTGCCCGGCCGCGAGGAGCCGCATCTGGATGTGGTCTGGCGAGGGACCAACCTTCACGCCGCTCACCCAGCGCCCGACAAAGCGGGTGCAGAGCGCGGCGTCCTGGACGTCCACGGCCAGACGCTCTGCGGTGGAGGGACCACTCCCCTCCTCCACATGGATGGCGGGCTGGCGGACCTGCTGGCGGGTGGCAGCGGCCACTTCACGCGCGAGGCCCAGGATGGACAGCGCGTCGCCCCGGTTGGGCTTGACGTCCACGTCAAGGACCACATCGCCAAACAGGTCGGCGAGCGGCACGCCAAGCGGCGTGTCCGAGGGCAGGATCAGGATGCCGTCGCTGTCTGCGGTCAGGTTGAGCTCGGTGCCTGAGCAGAGCATCCCGTTGGAGACGACGCCCATCTTCTCGGCGCGCTCGATGCGACGGTTGCCGGGCAGCACGGCACCCGGTAGGGCCACGGGGATGCGCTGGCCGGGGGCGATGTTGGTGGCCCCGCAGACGATGGACAACGGCTCGCTGCCATCGCCCAGCGTGACGGTTGTGAGGCTCAGGCGATCCGCCCGCGGGTGCTTCTCAACCGTGAGGAGCTGACCGGTGACAACGCTGTTCCAGTCTGCGCCCCAGCGCTCGATGCCCTTGACCTCCATGCCAAGCAGCGTCAGACGCTCGGCAAGCTGCTCGGGCGTGAGGTCCAGATCCACGAATTCAGCCAGCCAGGAGAGCGGCACCCTCATCGGATCCACCACGTACAACAGCTTGCGGCGCCGACGGGGAGGCCGCGCGAGGGAAGGAGCTCAATAACGCGCATCGCGCAAAGATACCCAATTGGGTCGATCTGGCGGTCCTCAACCAGTGCAGCCAACCTTGGCAACGTGGCGCCGGGCTCCGGAGACCCCCGTCTGCCTGTTGTCCCACAGGGCTGGGCACAACGGCAACAAGCGTGGAGATCCTCACGTGCGAGCAGAGGAATAGGGCAAGAGAAATAGGGCGCAAAGTCAGTTGACGAGCTGAGTTGCTGAGTGGCAGATTGGCGCTGAGCAGGGTGGCAAGGGGGGCGCATGTCGCCCCACCCGCGCGGCGTACCACAACTACGGTCGCCTCAGCTCGCGCGGTGCCAATGGCGAGACCGACCCTGGGGAGAGTCTGAGCGTCCGGAGAGGGGTCCGTCGTGACGTTTGACATTCACCTTCTGCCACGGCCAAGCCAGGGGGCACGCCATCACGGGAGCCGCCACCTGGCCCGCAGGAGGATGCCGGTCGCCCGAGACTGGGATCTCTGGCCATTGCTCCTGCGAGCGGGCCGAATGTCGGATGCGGCGTTCTGGTGGCTTGAAGCAAAAGCCAACGAGTTCGTGCCACTCGAGGTCCCATTGGATGCCACGTTGGCTGCGCTGGCCGAGTCAGAGGCGGCGAGGAGTGTCCCCGGGGCGGCCGATGTCGGGGACGTCTACCAACAGTAAGGCTGGGAGGACGCCGCGGCCCGGGACGACCGTCTGCGGGTTTCGTCGCTGAGTGGCGCCCGTCAGACGTGCAGACCCTGCTTCTCGCAGGGCCCAGGCCTCATCGGAACGCTCCCAGGAAGCGGAGATCGTCTTCCATGTACTGGCGCAGGTCGCCCACGGCGTGGCGCAGGTTGGCGATGCGCTCAACACCCATGCCAAACGCAAAGCCCTGGTAGCGCTCGGGGTCAATGCCGCCGTAGCGGAGCACCACCGGGTGCACCATGCCGGCGCCAAGGATGGTCATCCAGCCGGTGCGTGAGCAGGCGGGGCACTTGTCCCCGTTGCAGATGACGCACAGGATGTCGAACGCCACGGACGGCTCCGTGAACGGGTAGTAGCCGGGGCGAAAGCGCGTGGCGCGGCCGGCGCCAAACATGGCGTGGGCAAACTGGTCAAGCAGACCCTTGAGGTCTGCCATCGAGGTGCCTTCGTCAATCATCAGCCCTTCCACCTGGAAGAACTCCGAGGCATGGCTTGCGTCCACGGCCTCGTACCGGAAGCAGCGACCCGGCAGCAGCGCGCGGATGGGCGGCTTCTCCTTGTGCATCACGCGGATCTGGCCGGGACTTGTATGGGTGCGCAGGAGGCGCCCGTCCATGTCCAGGTAGAGCGTGTCCCACAGGTCTCGCGCGGGATGGTCCGGCGGGATGTTGAGCATCTGGAAGTTGGTGACGTCGTCCTCAACCTCGGGGCCCTCGTAGACCACGAAGCCAAACTGGGCAAAGACGTCTGCGATCTTGCGGGCGGTCTCCACGATTGGGTGGAGGCTGCCACGGCGGAGCGGCCGACCCGGCGTTGTCACGTCCACGGTCTCCGCGGTCAGGCGGGCGGCAAGCTCTGCCCCGCCCAGCTGCGCACGAGCCGAGCCAATGGCCCCCTCGACGGCAATCCGAACCTCGTTGGCGATGGCCCCGACGCGCGGCCGGTCCTCAGCGGGCAGGGCGCCGATGCCGCGCAGGATTGCGGTCAGCTCCCCCTTCTTGCCAAGCACGTCAAGCTCGATCACGTCAAGGGCGGCCGTATCCGGCGCGCTGGCGGCGGCGCCCGAGGCGCGGCCACGCAAGGCGTCCAGGTCGGCGGTCAGCTGCGCAAGGTCCATGGGCTGGTGGTCAGATCCACTGCTGCTGGGGAGGGGCTGAGGCCGGTGTGACGCGGCCCCGGGAATCACGAACCCTCGGTCATCAGGAGACGCCGAGGGTCCGGGCAGAACGACCGCGAGGGTCAGGCGCCGCGGGCGACCTCGGCAATCTTGCCAAAGGTTGCCGCATCGCGGACCGCGATATCGGCCAGGACCTTGCGGTCAAGATCGATATTGGCCTTCTTCAGACCAGCGATCAGCTTGCTGTACGTGATCCCGTTCATCCGCGCAGCCGCGTTGATGCGGATGATCCACAGCTCGCGGAAGTCGCGCTTGCGCTGCTTGCGGTCGCGAGTTGCGTAGGCCAGCGCGTGCAGCTGTGCCTCTTTTGCCCGCTTGATCAGCTTTCGGTTTGTGCCGGTTCGCCCCTCGGCCTCATTCAACAGGCGCTTGTGGCGCTTGTGGCTGGTTACACCCCGCTTGACGCGTGCCATCGTTCGCTCCTACGCCTTACGCGTACGGCAGCATGCCGCGGATCTGGTCCCGATGCTCGGGCCCGATCACAGCCTTGCCAGCGTAGCGACGGGTTCGGCGCGACGACTTGAGCTCCAGGTGATGTCCGCGCCAGGACTTCACTCGAATGAACTTGCCACTTCCGGTAACCCCGATTCGCTTCTGGGCACCCTTGTGGGTCTTCATCTTCGGCACGCTGGCCTCACTCTCCTGCTGGCGCCGCCTCGGCCGCCGGCTCGGCGGAGGGCGTCGGTTCGGGCTCGGGTTCCGTCGCGGGTACTCCGGAGGCCTCTGTCGCAATTGCGTCTTCGGCTTCCGGCGCATGCGCGCCGTCGGGCTTCGTGCCCGGGATACGGTGCTCGTGGACCCTCGGCTTGTGCACCGAGGCGAGCGTCATGAACATCGACTTTCCCTCGAGCACCGGGGTGCGGTCGATCACGCCATGGTCCTTCACCAGATCGCCAAACTTGGCGAGCAGGCTGCGACCGATCTCCGGGTGGGTGAGCTCACGGCCGCGAAAGCGGACCGTTACCTTGACCCGATCGCCGTCCTCGAGAAACTCGATGGCGCGATGGAGCTTGGTGTCGAAGTCACCTGTGCCGATCTTGGGCGTCAGGCGAACTTCCTTGAACTCAACTGCCCTTTGCTTCCGCTTTGCCTCTTTCTCGCGCTTGGTCAGTTCGTACTTGTACTGACCGTAATCAAGAAAGCGGACAACCGGGGGAGCCGCCATCGGTGCAACCTCGACAAGGTCGAGGCCCTTCTCCTGCGCCATGACGAGGGCCTGTCGCGTCGGCATGACACCGAGCTGTGAGCCGTCCTCATCGACAACACGCACCTGGGGGATGCGGATCATCTCGTTGATGCGCAAGTCTCGGCTGATGGTGAACTCCCTTGCTCGAGCGATTAGGAATTGTGCGGCGCGTCCTGACACACGGCCAAGGCTCGGTCGCCGCGGCAGGATAGCACAGGGGTTCGACGCCGGGCAACGCGCGAGGCGCCTCCGGAACCCCAAAACCCCCTACCCCAGACGACGCTCGCGGACTTCTGCGCCAAGCTGGGCGGCCAGCTCTGCCCACGGCAGGACCGGCTGCGGATCGTCCTTGCCAGCGCCACGACGGCGTAGCGCCGCGGTGCGTGCTTCCACCTCGCGATCGCCCAAGATCAGCATGTACGGGACTTTCTGGCCCTGGGCTAGGCGGATCTTGTTCTGCATGCGGGCGTCGGACGCGTCCACCTCCACAAACCGAAGGCCGCCGGCCCGCAGCTCCGCGGCAAGTTCCTTCGCGGCGTCAATGTGGCGGTCTGCGATGGGGATGATCACGGCCTGCACCGGGGCGAGCCAGAGCGGGAACGCACCGGCAAAGTGCTCCACGATGATCCCGATAAACCGCTCCAGCGAGCCGTAGATGGCGCGGTGAATGGCCATGGGCCGCTGCGGCTGTCCGTCCTCACCGATGTAGCTGAGGTCAAACTGCTCCGGGAGCATGGTGAGGTCCACCTGGATGGTGGCCGTCTGCCACGACCGGCCAAGCGCGTCCTCCACATGGACGTCGATCTTGGGCGCGTAGAACGCCCCGTCGCCGGGCTTGAGCGTCCAGGACAGGCCAGACGCGTCTAGTGCCTCGCGGATGAGGTTCTCGGCCTTCTCCCAAAGCGCCGGGTCGCCCAGCGCCTTGGCGGGCTTGGTGCCGAACTTGATCTCGGGCTTGAGGCCAAACCAGCCGTACATCTCCTCCACTTCGCCCATCAGCGCCTTGATCTCGTCGCCCAGCTGGTCCGGGCGCACGTAGATGTGGGCGTCGTCCTGGACAAACTGGCGGACACGCGTCAGGCCTGAAAGGGTGCCCGAGCGCTCGTTGCGGTGCAGCCGGCCAAACTCGCTGAAGCGCAGCGGCAGGTCGCGGTACGAGCGCAGGTGGGTCTTGTAGATGATGGTGGACTCGGGACAGTTCATCGGCTTGAGCGAGAAGGTCTGCCCCTCGCTCTCGATGAGGAACATGTTCTCCTTGTAGAGCGCCCAGTGGCCGGACGCCTCCCAGAGGCGCTGCGAGACCACCATCGGCGTGGACACCTCGGTGTACTCGCGGCGGTCCTGGACCTCGCGGGCGGCCGCCTCGAGGGTGCGCCAGATGCGCTGACCCTTCGGGTGCCAGAACGCCGCTCCCGGGCTGACGTCGTGGAAGCTAAACAGGTCGAGTTCACGGCCAAGCTTGCGGTGGTCGCGCTTCTTGGCCTCCTCGCGCCGCCACATGTAGCGGTCGAGGTCCTCCTGCGTCTCCCAGACGGTGCCGTAGATGCGCTGGAGCATCGGGCGCTTCTCGTCGCCGCGCCAGTACGCGCCGGCAACGGCGAGCAGCTTGAAGGGGCCGATGTGGCCCGTGGACGACACGTGCGGGCCCTTGCACAGATCGCTGAAGGGTCCGTGGTCGTAGAAGGTTGTGGGCGGCATGTCGGTGCCGGCATCAGCCGCCTTGCGCGCGAGGTCGTCAAGGATCTCCACCTTGAACCCCTGCCCCGCCGCCTCTTCGATGGCGCGCCCCTCGGCAAAGGGCACCTCGCGGCGGACAAACGCGTGATCGGCCTTGACGCTCTGCGCCATGCGGGCCTCGATGGCCACAAGATCGTCAGAGGAAAGCGGGCGAGAGAGGCCGAAGTCGTAGTAGAAGCCGTTGTCGATGGCCGGGCCAATACCCAGCTGCGCACCCGGGAAGAGCGCAAGGACGGCCTCGGCCATCACGTGTGCCGCGGAGTGCCGCATGGCGTCAATTGGGGCGTGGGCGCCGGCGTCCAGGAGCTCGTCAACCGATCCGCGGTTGGGAGCCTCAAACTCCGGCTCGTCGCTCACTGCGTCGGCACCTGCGGCTACCGGTGCTGCGTCCACTGGCCCGCCCGCGGCGGCCTTGTCGTCTGCCATCTCGTTCACACTCCCAGAGAAACACAAAACCTCTCGTCCCGACAGGACGAGAGGCTGATCCTCCCGCGGTTCCACCCGCCTTCGCCGCTCCGTCCGCATTGGTTGGGGCTGCGCGCTCGTGCCGCGCTAACGGGCGGATCCCGGACCGGTTCACCGGCCGCTCACGGGTGGTGCCCTCACCGGTGGATGTCGGCGGGGGCTTTCAGCCGCGACCCCAGCTCTCTGACGACGTACCGGCGGAGCGTGTCCCGCTCAACGCGTTGGCTGCCTGCGGCCGGAGGGCCGAAGGGTGGTGGGCGATACTGGATTCGAACCAGTGACCTCATGCATGTCAAGCATGCGCTCTAACCAACTGAGCTAATCGCCCTTCGGCCGGGGAGGATACCACGATGTTTCGTGGTATCGCCGGTTCGCGCCCCCAGACGCGGCGCCCGTGCGACCATAGCGCTATGCCCGATCTTGAACTTCTTGACTGCGGCGACGGCCGGCGCCTCGAGCGCTTTGGCAGTGTCGTGGTGGAACGCCCAGCCCCCGGTGCCGTGATGCCCCGCCTCCTCACGGATGCGGAGTGGAAGCGGCCCTCCCTGCAGTGGGCCAGAGGCGCCTGGGTCCGCGGTGCCGCTGCCGATCCATGGCAGGTGCGCGCTGGCGATCTGACCCTTGAGTGCAGACCTGCTGCAGGCGGTCAGGTTGGCGTCTTCCCCGAGCATGCTGAGACGTGGGCGTGGCTTGACGCTGCCGTTCGCAAGGCTGCTGGCACCCTGGGTCGCTCGCCAGAGGTGCTGTCGCTCTTCGCCTACACCGGTGGCGCTTCGCTTGCCTGCGCCGCAGCAGGTGCGCGTGTGGCCCACGTGGACTCATCCAAGCCCGCCGTTGCCTGGGCTCGCCACAACGCGGAGCTGTCCGGTCTGGGTGAGGCGCCCATCCGCTGGCTGGTGGACGATGCACGTGCCTTCGTCAAGCGCGAGCGTCGGCGCGGTCGGCGGTATGACGGCATCGTGCTGGATCCGCCCACATACGGCCATGGCGAGGGCACTTGGCAGATCGAGACGCACCTCCCGGAACTGCTTGAGGACCTGTCCGCGCTTGTCGGGCCAAAGCCTGCGTTTGTCCTGCTGAGCGCGCATACCCCGGGGTTTGACGGTGAGCGGCTGGCGGCGCTCCTGCGCGAGCACCTGAGCGTGGCCGCGGAGGGTGAGGACCTTGGCCTGACGTCCGCGTCGGGCAACCGCCTTGCGCTTGGTGCGTGCGCCCGCAGCGGCGGCGTCATGCACGGGGCGAAGACAGGACGGTCCAAGGGCGCAAAGCGTGGCCGCTGACCCGCTGGTCATCACCAGCGCCAAGAACCCGCGGATCAAGGCCGTTGCCGATCTGCGTGACCGGCGAGCTCGCGAAGCCTCCGGCATCACGTTGATTGATGGCGCACGGGAGCTGGCCCGGGCGCTGGCCGGCGGGGCGGCAGTTCTTGAAGCCTTTGTGGACTGGGACCACCTTGACCTCGAAGGCCGTGCTGCTGTGTCCGACGCCCACCATCGCGGCGCGCACATCACCGAGGTGTCGGGGCCGGTGCTGGATCGCATCGCCTATGGCGATCGGTCCGAAGGCGTTGTGGCCACCGTGCGGATCCCGGATCTCTCGCTCGCACGATGGTCGGTGCCGGCGGACCCCTTGCTGGTTGTGCTGGAGGCTGTTGAGAAGCCCGGCAATCTGGGCGCGGTCCTGCGGTCTGCCGATGGCGCCGGTGCTGACGGGGTGATTGCGGCAGATCCAACAACGGACCTGTTCAATCCAAATGCCGTGCG
>CAIYHO010000254.1 GCA_903925955.1 uncultured Chloroflexota bacterium | reverse complement strand
GCGCGAAGATGAAGTGGGGGAAAGGGGGAGGTTTGCCCGGGGGCCGCCCAAGGGCGGCCGAATCGCGGGAAATCATGCCAAGTCAAGCGCCAGCCCGTGTGTCAGCCCCGCTGGCCATCGCTCGGGCACCTTTTGGGTTAGTAGCGCGCTCTCCAAAGGTGCTCCATGGCTCACGAACACGTCATCGTCCTCGGCTCCGGCCCTGCGGGCCTCACGGCCGCCCTCTACGCCGCGCGTGCGAACCTGAACCCCCTGGTGCTCGACGGCGATCTGGCGGGTGGGCAGCTGATGATCACCACCGACGTGGAGAACTTCCCCGGGTTCGAGCACGGCGTGATGGGCCCGGACCTGATGGAGACCATGCGGCGCCAGGTGGAGCGCTTCGGCACGCGGTTCGCCATCGAGAAGGTCACCAGCTGCGACCTCTCCAAGCGGCCGTTCACGCTCAACACCGAGAACGGGGAGACCCTCACGTGTGATGCGCTGATCATCGCGACCGGCGCCTCCGCGAAGTACCTGGGGATCCCGAACGAGCAGCGGCTGCAGAAGAGCGGGGGCGGCGTGAGCGCCTGCGCCACGTGCGACGGGTTCTTCTACAAGGGCGTCGAGCTCATCGTGGTGGGTGGGGGAGACACTGCGGTCGAGGAGGCCACCTTCCTCACCAAGTTCGCGTCCAAGGTGTACCTCGTGGTGCGCAGCGGCAAGATGCGGGCATCGAAGGCGATGCAGGCGCGCGCAGAGGCGAACCCCAAGCTCGAGATCATCTGGAACACGTCGCCGCTCGAGGTGCTCGGCGAGACGAGGATCTCTGCTGTCCGCCTGCGGAACAACGTGACGGGGGAGGTGTACGACAAGCCGATCGGCGGCATGTTCCTCGGCATCGGCCACGACCCGAACACCGCGCCCTTCGTGGACTGGATCGACCACGACGAGGCGGGCTACCTCAAGACCGTACCGGGCCGCACCGCCACGAACATCCCCGGCGTCTTCGCCGCGGGCGACGTGCAGGATCACTACTACCGGCAGGCCGTGAGCGCCGCAGGATCGGGCTGCATGGCCGCGATCGAGTGTGAGCGCTGGCTGGAAGAGCAGAAAGCGCACGACTGAGCGTGAACCGCCGGCTCATCCTGCTCGCGGTCGCCTGGGCTGGGCTCACAGCCGCCGCAGTCGCGTTGGCGTGGCTGCTCCAGCCCGCTCCCGAGGTGCCGCCCGCCGCGTCCGCCGTGTCGGTCCCCCGCGCCTCCGCGCCTCACCGTACGAAGCTCCCCAGGCCCGGAGGGGCGCCTGGTGCTGCGTCGTCCACGCATACTTCGGCTGTAGCCGCGTCACCCGCCCCCGCTTCGCCGACCCGCCTGCCGTCCGCTGCGCCAGCCCTTTCAGGCTCGGGTGCGGGTATCGCAGGCGGGGAGGTCGCCGACGCTCCAGTCCCGTTGACCGGCCAGGAGCTCGTCGATGCCCTCAACACCACCAGGGATGAGGGCCTGCTGCCCGGCGCCGCCCACTGCATCCCTGGGGCGAGCCTGCCCTCGGGGTTCACCGGCCAATTGGAGCTGGAGCTCTCCCTCGACGACCATGGCCTGACCGAGGCGACGGTCGCCGACCTGGGCGCGAGTGACGTCGCGTTCCCCCAGTCAATGCTCGACTGCCTCTCCGACGCCGTGTGGGGTCAGGACTGGCCGGCGGCCGCCGAGCAGACGACGGTGCACTACCCCCTGGTGGTGACCACGAATTGAGGCCGCGCGCGGGCCTCAGGGCGCAGTGGGCGCATCTGAGGTGAACACCGCGTAGAGGTCGCGCGGGTCCTCCCCCACGACGCTGTACCCGCCAGCGCCTGTCACCCTGTCGGCTGCCCACGTCGGCGCCGGGGATGGCTGCACGCCGGGGATCGGGACCGTGCGCTGCTGCACGGCTCCGGGGCGCGCGCAACCCGGCCTGGACGGATCGTCGGAGACCGTGAGGATCCCGGCGGCGTAGCCCACCAGGGTGATCACGCCCCCGCGCGTGGAGGGGAAGGGGATGGGCACGACATCTGCGCCGAGCACATCGGCGACGGTGAGGGCCGTGCGTTCCCCGGTTGCGGCCTTGCAGCCGCTCTCCACGGGCGCGGACCAGGGCTCGGTGTGGCCCTGGACGGTCCACAGGTGCCTGCCGTCAGACAACCAGAGCCCGTCGCGGTGGGCAAGCTCGATCGGGCCTCCCGCGGTTGGGTGCCACCAGCGGGTGACCCCTCCGGTCGGGGAGGGGGTCCACACCAGCACGTCCCCGACGGAGGCCCGACGCGTGATCCAGCGCTCCTCGGGGTCCACGCCCTGGGCCTGTGCTGCGAGCCACTCGCCCAGCCTTCCGCCGTCGGGCAGGGTCAGGGCCTTCTGCCAGAGCTGAGCGGCGCCCGGCGCGTCCCCGCGCTCTGCCAGCCCGATCGCCCGGAGCAGCACGGGCGCGGCGAACGCGTCGAGCGTGGTGGTGTCGGAGTCGCTCAACGCGCAGCTCACTGCGAACGGGAACGCGGTGCGAGCGCCTTCGCTGGTGCGCAACACGAACGCGAAATTCGCGTTGCCTTCGCAGGAGCCTGGCGCCACGAGCGGCTCCACGGTGGTGGCCACGCGGGCCGAGTGCGCCCCGGAGGATTCGGTGAGGTCCACCATGCCCGGCGGGATCGCGCCGAGCGCGTCGAACAGAGCCATGCCGAGCGGTGAGGTGCGCAGGAACGAGCCATCCGACCCGACGGACGTGAGCCCCCACCACTCGGACGTCGCCCCCCGTCCGGTGCCCGGGAGGTTGACGGCCACGACGGGCCGCACGGGCGCGGCAGCCGGCGAGCGCTCGAGGGGGATGTGATCGTCGGTGATCGCGGTCGGCGGCAGCATGTACGGGGTGCCGTCCACGAGCAGCAGGTGGATGCCGGGAGTATGCGCGGCGACGGCTTCCCATGCCGTGGCGAGGTACGGACTGTTGGGGTGGTAGTGCCGGAACTCGTCCATCGCCTCGGGCGTGCCGGCGGCGATGGCCTCCTGGAACGCCAGGCCATCCTCCAACGTCAGCGCCCGCGCGCGCCAGGGGCTGGCCGGGTAGGTGCGGTTGTCAATCACCTTCCACCGACAAACACCGGACGCCCGGTCGCTGATCTCGGTGGCAGGCGTCTGATCGTCGAAGCTGAGCTGCCACCTTCCTCGAGCAGGCGTTCCGTTTCCTGATTGGCGCGCGAGGCGACGTGAGCTGGCGCCATGCCCGCCGGGAGCCCACCCGCTACGCGACGGGGACCACCTTGGCCGCCACGAAGCGCGTCGCTGCCAGGCGATCGCGGTGATCGACGGCCCGCGTGGCATGGATCCGCCGCGCCGCCAGCAAGAACAGCGCGCGGTGCTCGGCGACGTCCTGCTCGTTGATGAGGTCCGCGGCGGCCGCAAGCCAGAAGAAGCGATCGAGGCGGCGCGTCGTGGCCAGTCCGCGGTCGACGTACGCGGCGAGGCGGCGCTCGTGGTCATCCACCTCGTCGTCGATCCTGTCGCGGGCGTGCTCAGCAGCGGACAGGGCGCGGTCGTGGGCGCGCCGCCGCTCGGCCCAGAGCGCCAACGTGATCTCCCACAGCTCGCGCTCCTCGGCGACGTTTCGGACGATGCCGAGCAGGTAACGGGCATCGACGCCGTCGGGGAGCGTGCCGGCCCGGCGCTTTCCCTCGAAGATCGCGATGCCCTCCAGGACGGAGTCCAGCGGGTAGCGGGCCGTCGCGTTGAGCAGCTCGCCATCTGGGTCGGCCAAGCCAAGCCGGGCGTACGCGTCGGCGAGCGCCTGGCGGACGTTGGGGTCCTGCCTTGCGGCGAGGGTCGCGCGGGCCAGGGCCTGCCGGCGACACCTCTCGTCCAGCGCGGCCCTTGCGGCGGCGATCTCGCCGGGAGTTGGAACGTGGTCGAGGTGCAGCTGGACGCGCGTGCGCCCGCCCCGGTCCGCGCGCGGCCGGTGGTTCAGCGTGCGCGCCCAAGCGGTGACGACGGCGATGACGAACTGGCGGGCGATCTCGCGCGGCGCGTCTGCCAGGATCGCGAGCGCGGGCGCGATTTGTCGAAACAAGCCGAAGGCCCCCTCGACGTGCGCCTTGTTTTGGGGACGGTACGGCGTTGGCCGCTCGACGACGGCTGGGGCGAGCGCGTCGTGGACGAGGTCGCAGTGGTTGGATGGCTTGTTGTCCAGGAGCACTGAGAGCGGGTTCGCGCCGGTGGTGAGCACCGCGTCGTCAAACGCGGTGACGACGGCCGCGGCGTCCTCGGTGTCGCTGACGGTCAGGCCCACGAAGGCCCCCGACAGCGGATCGACCAGGAGTTCGAGGTTGAAGTCGAAGCGCTCAGGCCCGTAGTTCACGGTGATCAGCGCGCCGTCCCCAACCCACTGCGCGTTGGGAAAATACGTCAGGAACGAGCCGCGGAGCGCGTCCTCGTCCGCGGATCGGCCCGAGCGACGCTTGGCGAAGCGCACGCCGTACCCAGCCAGGATGGTCGCGATGGCCGCACGGCCAAAGGGCAGGCGCCAGTCCTCGTTGGCGTGCTTGCAGAACGCGGCGAACTTGCCGTGCCACGCCGTCCACAGGGCGAGAAGTTGCTCGATCTGCGGCCCGGTCGGGTCCATGACGGGCACGGTGGCGAGGTTGTCGCAGGGCTTGGTGGCGTCGATCCCGCCCTTGAGCCAGTCCTTGAGCGTCGGTAGGGGAATGTGCACGGCCGCCGCGAAGTCCTCCAGCGACACATCGTCGTGTGTTGCAGCAAGATCAAGTATGAAGTGCCGGAATCCGTCACTGTACTGGCGGCGCTTGCCACCTTCGACGCTCGCGGGGTGGTCGTAGACGTAGTCGAGCGCCGCTCCGCCAAGATCGGGACGCGGCAGCAACCGGACGCCCGGCGCGGGCGGACGACCCGGCCGCCGCAGCAGCCTCGGGATGTCGTCCTCGATCAATGCCTTGATCTCGTAGATGCGGCTGCGGTGGCCGCCGGCGGCAGCGATGACCGCGGCCGCGGTGGGGACCGCGAGGCCGAGGCGGCGAGCCGGGGCGAGGGCAGCGAGGAGGAGGCCGGCGTCAAGGGGGGAGACGCCCGGTGCCTCCGGGGGTATGGAGGGCAGCATCGGCGGGTGCAGGGAGGATCCTCTCCTTGCCGCGTTGATCGAGGATGCGCCACCCGACGTTTGGTCCCCTGCGGCCCGGCCTCTGCGCCGTGCCTGCTTTCGAGCGCGCGCGGCCGTGGTCGTCACGCCGCCACCTGCGCCACACGGCACCCCATGCGGCGGCGGGCGTGCGCCGGACGGGGTCAACCGTCACAGATGCCCAGCTGGGCGAGCACCGAGAGCCACAGGCGCGATGCCATCGTCCCGCGCCTGGATGCGCAAAGCCGCGACATCGCGGCGCTGGCCGAGGCGCCGACCCGTGGTCGAAGGGATTCCCGGCTGGCTCCAGGCGGCCGCAGGGAACCCGCTCACCTACGATGCGCCCGACGCGGCCCGAACGGCTGTCTGTGTGCGCATCCTTCCATCGATGTACAGCCGGCTCCAGCAGGCGCAAGCCCGTCTCGGGCTGCGAACGACGGCCGGAGCTTGGGAGTGCCTGTTGCGACTAGCCCAAAAGGTGCCCCGCGGCCGACATATCGACGCCTGAACACTTGAAATAAAGCAGGTTCTACCTTAGTAGTGTGCTGTGAAAACGACCAGCTACAAAGGAGGAACCTGTGGGTAGGAGTTCTACTACGCGGCGCG
>CAIYHO010000253.1 GCA_903925955.1 uncultured Chloroflexota bacterium | reverse complement strand
GGATACAGCGCATGGCACACACGCTTCGATCGATCGTCAAACAGGCCACCCTGCTCATGGCCGAGGTCACCGAGCTTGAGCCCGTCGAGGTCACGGGCGTCGCTCGGGACGAAAAGGGCTGGTCTCTCCGCATGGAGATGCTTGAGTACAAGAAGATCCCGCCCGCAGGCGACGTGATTGCCGAGTACGCAGTCCAACTCGACGCCGAAGGCGAGCTCCTCTCGTTCCAGCGCGTGCGGTCCCGTCTCCGCTCGGAGACCGTCACCGGCGAGGGTGTGTGATCCCATGACCAACTCCGTTGAGACCATGAGCGCTGGCACGCTCGCCGACGTCCTGGACCGGATCCTGGACAAGGGTGTCGTGATCAACGCGGACATCACCGTCTCCGTTGTGGGCGTTGAGCTGCTTGGGCTGCAGATCCGCCTCGCGCTCGCCTCGTTTGAGACGGCCGCCCGCTACGGGCTAGAGTTTCCAAGTGGCACCAACCTTGAGACGCCCGCGTGGCGTGCGCTCCGCGAATCGTCTGAGGCCATCCCGATCGGGGCGTCGCCGATCCAGTCGATTGGCCGCCAGCGCGGAACAGAGGGACGTTGACGTGAATGAGAAGAAGCGGCCCGGCCCGCCCCCCGGCGGAGCGTCCGGGACACCGTCACCGATCATCGGCGGCCGGCTGAACCTCCTTGGGGTTGAGATCGACCTCGCCCGTCTTCTTGAGCACCCCGAGGATGTCCAGCAGGGTCTTGGGGCCCTGCGGGAACGCCTCAAGGCTGCCGGCGGCAAGGAGCGCATGTCGGACGAGGAGTGGAAGGCCGGCGGGGGAACCAAGGTGACCGGGTTCATCCGCACCAGCGGCGTCCTCGGCGACCAGGAGTACCACGTGGGGACCACGGGTTCCCGGAGCGAGCGACAGGGTGGCACCACGCCCCGGGCGAAGGGCGCTCGTGCTCCCGAGCCCGAGGTCAGCGAGCCCCCGCTTGACCTCTTCGACGAGGACGATGAGATCCGCATCGTTGCCGATGTGCCGGGCGCCGAACTTGAGGACCTGGAGATCGAGGTGGACGAGCGGACCTTCTCCCTCTCCACAAAGCCAGGGGCACGCCGCGCATACCGGCGGGAAGTGGATCTGCCGGCAGCGGTGGTCCCCGAGATCCTGTCACGCACTTGTCGCAACGGCGTCCTCGAGATCCGTCTCCAGAAAGCGTGAGGGTGGCCGTTGAACGTCGATATTGACGGTGACGACCTTCGGACGGGCCTTGTTGGGCTTGTGGTTGCGCTGGCCGAGATCGTCAAGGAGACCCTGAGACTCCAGGCGATGCGCCGTCTGGAGGCGGGCAGCCTCACCGAGGCGGAGCTGGACCGACTTGGCCAGGCGCTCATGGACCTCGATGACGCCTTCGAGCGGATGAAGATTGAGCTTGGTGTGGCTGACGCGGTCCGGTCTGTTCGCGATGGGCTGGATCAGGCGGTGGAGGACCTCGTGGGGACCCTGATTGGGGTGGAGCAGCTTGGGGTGGAGCAGCGATGACCGGCACGCGCCCCCGCGAAGACGGGCGCCAGTCCGTTGCGCGCTACGTGTACGGCATCGTTCCCGCCGACGAGACGGACCGGAACGATCTTGGCGACATCGGGCTTGACGGCTCCCGCGTCCGGGTGGTGACACAGGGCCGTGTGAGCGCGCTCGTCCACGACTGCGCCGCACAGCCCTACGACGGCGGCGGTGAGTCGGTCGCTGCCGCGCGAGTCCTTGCCCAGCACGAGGTCCTGCTGCTGGCCATGAGGCGCTGGGGCGTCGTCCTGCCCATGACGTTCAACACCATCGTGGCACCCTCAGATGGACGGTCTGCAGACGACAGCCTGCTCCACTGGCTCGCCGACGAGAACGTGTCCCTCCGGGCGCGGGTGGATGCGCTGGTTGGCAAGGCGGAGTTTGGCCTCCAGGTCTTCTATGTCCCCGCCGCCTTCCTGCGTCGGATCGCCGAGGAGTCTGCCGAGGTTCGGCGACTTGAGGAGGAGGCGAAGACGAAGACTGCGGGCCTCGCCTACTTCACTCGGCAGGAGATCAACAAGGTGCTGCGCAAGGAACTGGACGAGGGCATCCGGGATCTTGTCACCACGGTCTACACGGGGGCCCGGGCGTGCTCCGACCGCGTCACCATCGAGAAGGTGAAGCGCGGCACGGACGAGCTCATGATGGCCGTGAACCTCAGCTGTCTTGTGGCGCTTGTCCGGGCCGATGATCTCCAGGCGTTCGCGGTTGAGATGTCCGGGCGCGATGGGCTCACCGTCCGCCTGGTGGGTCCTCTGCCCCCGTACAGCTTCTGCTGAGCGGCCATGGGTTCGTCAGTCCTCCGCCCCGAAGCCACCCTGGTGGACCTGCTGGACCGCGTCCTCGATCGCGGTCTCGTGATCCACGCCGACATCATGATCACGCTCGCCGGGATCCCCCTTGTCGGGCTCAATCTCCGCGCCCAGCTGGCCGGCATGGAGACGATGATGGCTGACCCGGCCATGCGCGAGTGGGACGCGCGCGTCCGGGCCCGTGCCTCGATGCGGGCGGAGGCGAAGCTCCAGGCACAAGCAGATGAGCTGACCGTGGAGACGGAAATGGAAGAGGCCGCCGTTGCCTAGCCCCGCAATCGGGATTGACCTTGGCACCACGCGCTCGGTCATCGCGACACTTGATGGCGAGAAGCCAATCGCCATCCCCAACGCCGAAGGGCATCGGACCACGCCGTCCGTGGTTGCCTTTGCGCCGGACGGGCGCGCCCTCGTGGGGCGTGCGGCCCAGCGACAGGCAATTGAGGATCCCGCCACCGCGATTGCTGCGGTCAAGCGCCTGCTTGGATCGGATGAGCGGATCACCGTGGCGGGCCGGCAGTACTGGCCGCAGGAGATGGCTGCGTTCATTCTCCGCGCGCTGAAGGACGACGCCGAGAAGTGGACCGGCGAAACAGTGACCGAGGCCGTCCTCACGGTCCCTGCGTACTTCAATGACCGGCAGCGGCGCGCCACCCGGGAGGCGGCCGATCTGGCGGGCCTCACGGTGCCGATGCTCCTCAACGAGCCAACCTCCGCGGCGCTCGCGTACGGGCTGGGGCGGGAGGAGACCAGCACGGTCCTCGTCTGGGACCTTGGGGGCGGCACCTTTGACGTCTCAATCCTGGAGCTTGGCGAGGGGATCTTCGAGGTCCTTGCCGTCAGCGGCGATGGCTCGCTTGGCGGCGTGGATTTCGACACGGTTGTCGCGGCGCATCTCGCCGCGTCATACCAGGAGCGGCACGGGATCGCCTATCCGGGCAACCCCCGCGCCCGCGCCCGTCTGATTGAGGCGTCTGAGAAGGTCAAGCTTGGGCTGTCTGCCGCGTCCGTCGCCACGGCCCGGGTGGCCGTCGCGGGCTTGGCGGACCAACTGGCTGGCCGGCCGGTGGACCAGCTCCCGGACCTCGAGGTTGTCGTGACGCGCGAGACGCTGGAGGGGCTCGTCTCAGACCTCATCGGGCGGCTGGTCCCGCCCACTCGCCAGGCGCTTGCGGACGCCCGGCTCACAGCGTCGCGGCTTGATCTCGTCATTCTTGTGGGGAACGGGACCAAGATGCCGGCAGTCCGGAAGCTTGCGGCTGAGCTCATGGGCTCGGAGCCCTACCGGTACCTTGACGCAGACCTTGTCACTGCGCTTGGCGCGGCCATCCAGGCCGGGATGATCCAGGGGCGCATCCAGCGCGCCGTGCTCCTTGACGTTCTACCCCTCTCGCTTGGCATCGAGACAAAGGGCGGCCTGTTTGCACGGATCGTCCCGCGCAACTCCACGCTGCCCGTCTCCGCGTCCCAGATCTTCTCTACCGCGGTTGACGACCAGCCGGAGATGCGGATCGAAGTGCTCCAGGGCGAGCGTGAACTGGCAGCGCAGGACGTCCGGCTGGGACACGTGGAGCTGTCCGGCCTGCCCGCCGCACCCCGCGGGACGGTGAAGGTTGAGGTGGCCTTTGACGTGGATGTTGACGGGATTGTCCACGTCCACGCGACCGATCTCACCGGGGGCGCTGACGCGTCCGCCCGCTTCGTCTCAACGCGGCAACTGGACCCAGAGGAGATCGCCCGACTGATTGCGGAGGCGGAGGCCGAAGCCGATGCCGACCGATCCGACCGGCGACGGATTGAGGCGGGGATTGAGGCTGAGAGCGCAATCGTGGCCACCGGGCTGGCGCTCGCGTCCCTGGACGCCCAGTTGCACCATGTCGCCGCGCAGGCGCTCGGAGACGCCCTGATGGAGCTTCAGGAGGCGGTTGAGGACGGCTCACCCGCCCTGATGCACGAGCGGTCCTCGCGGCTGCGCAGCCTGCTTGCTGAGCACGCCCCGTCCGGCCCCGGGACCTAAGACCTGCCAAATCGCGCCGCGATGAGGGTGTTGGAGCCGGGACCCCCCCCGCATGGGGGCGTTGACTACACGTTTACCGTTGGCAACACTACACCGTAGCGAAGGCGGCCACTACAACGGTGTAGGCGCATTCGCACAAAGGATCCACCCCGTCGGCACTCGGTTGGCGCCGGACGGGGGTAGGTCGTTTGTGTGGCTGTGGGACGTGCAGGCGGCTATGCCTAACCCTCGCTCAGGGGACGCAATCGGCACACGGGGCTCGATCGGAGCATCGTGGCGAACCGCCGAGAATGGTCTCCGCCAGAGGGTTGGCGTCAGCTATGAGCACGCAGCGACGGCTCATCGGAGGTCCGTTGACGGTCGGCACAGCACTGACGGTTTCGGCGCACTTGCCAAAGGCGATGTTCGAGGCGGTCTTCACCCTCTCGCTCGCGCCGGTGCTTGTCCTCGACGACGAATCTCGGTTCCGGGCGGTGAGCCGCGCGGCGTCAGAGATCCTGGGGTACGACCGCAGTGCCCTCGTCGGACGGCGGCTCGACGAGTTCCTCCCGGGCGATTCAGGCGAGCTGTTCCGGTCCGTCTGGCCGGCGGCCGCCCGAGCACTGGGGACCAGGCTGCACGAGATTGAGTTGATCCGTGCCGATGGGAGCCTGATCCGTGTCTCCGCCTCCGCCACGCCGAATGTTGTCCCCGGGCTCCACGTGCTCACGTTTGACGTGAACCCCGAACACCAGCTTGCAGAACGCGATCCGGACCAGTTCTTCGCCTCGTCGCCGGCCCTCCTGGCCATGAGCGGCACCGACGGGTTCTTCACCCGGGTCAACGCTGCATGCGAGCGAGCGTTTGGCGCTACCGAAGGGGAGCTTGGCACCCAGTCATACATGGAGCGGACCCACCCCGCCGACCGCCAGGCGCTGGACGCGGTGCTTTCCCGGTTGCGCGACGGCGAGGAATCGTGCACCGTCACCCTCCGCATGCGATCCGGCTACGGGATCTACCGCGCAATCGCATGGGAGATGAGCCGGGTCGCCGGGCAGGACGTGCTTGCCGCGGCGGGTCGCATGCTCCCTATCAGCGAACTCGACGACGAGTTGGCCGGGCCGGACGTGGTGGCGGCTCTGGAACCCCGCGGGGCTGACATCGACGTCGTGGTGCCGATGGCTCTTGAATGGCTTGCCGTCTCTGCCCACAGCGGAATCGAGCCCAATCTCGCATTGGAGATTGAGCGCCAGATGATGATTCTTGATGACGTGACGCGGCGCACGCCGGAGCCGCGGGCCGCAGCCATCCGGTGCGCCCTCGCTCTGCGGCAGTCGCTGGCGGAGATGGGGACCATCGTGCAGGATCTGCAGCACCGGCCGGCGCACGTGGTTCCGGCGAACCTGGGTGGTCGGGCTCAGGGGCACTCGGGCCCTGCCTTGTCGGATGGTCCAGACGCATTGACGCTGCGACAGCGGGAGGTGCTCCGCCTTGTTGCCCGCGGTGAGGACAACCGATCAATCTCGCGCGAACTCGTCCTCGCCGAGGTGACCGTCAAGAAGCACGTGCACCAGATCATGCTCAAGCTGGGAGTCGTGAACCGAACGCAGGCGGCCATCATGGCCTACCGGCTCGGTCTGGACGTCGCCTAAGAGCTTCTCTGGCCTTGGGCCCCGGGGCCCTGGTCGGCCCTCACCGCTCCCCGAAGATTGAGGTGGGGCAGTAGGCGGTCACGATCCAGTTTGGCTGGTCCACAACCTCGCTGATCCGCAGATCGCCCGCAACCGAGAGCAGCAGGTAGGCGTCAAGCGGGGCCAGCCCGCGGTCAGCGCACAGCCGGTCGATCATCCGGCGCACGGCGTCGCGGGCCGCCCCAAACAGGTCTGGACCAATGCCGTCGCAGGCCAGCCACGGCGCGGTGTTGGTGGAGAGCCCCAGCGGCCCCGCGGTCCGGAACTCCGGGGCCGTGACACGGATGTCGCGCCGGACGCTGAGCCGGACGGACGCCCGCATCGGCGTCTCGATGGCCGTGCCGCAGACCTCGCCGTCGCCCTGCGCCGCGTGCCCGTCGCCCAGCGAGAACAGCGCGCCCGGCACCTCCACCGGCAGCCACAGGACTGAGCCTGCGGTCAGGTGCCGCGTGTCCATGTTGCCGCCGGTGACATCGGGCGGGATGGTGCTGCGCGGATCGCCCGCCGGTGCCACTCCCAGCTCGCCGCAGAACGGGGCCAGCGGGATGCGGACGCCGGGCAGGAACTCAGCCAGGCCGCCCGCGAGCTTGGTAATACGCAGGTACGGGTCCGGGAACTGGTCCGCCAGAAGGCCAAAGCCCGGGATGCTGGCGGTCCAGCCCCAGTCGCCGGGCTCAAAGGAGAGCAGCTCCACCTGGAGCGTGTCGCCGGGCTGGGCGCCGTCCACGTAGATGGGGCCCGCTACCTGGTCCACCTGGTCAAACGCCATCGTGGTGACGTCCGGCGTGGTGGAGGACGCGGTGATCTGGCCGTTGGAGGCATCGAGGACATCAAACGACACGATGTCGCCGGAGCCAATGGTGGCGATAGGCGGCACTGTCTTGTCCCAGGCCAGATGCCACTGGCTGCGGCCGACGTGGAAGGCGGGTTGAGAAGTCATGGGGAACTCCGCTGGTCAGGACAGGTCTTCGGGGAGGCCGGCAAGGACCATTGCGGACGCCGGTCCGCCAAACCGCATCTCCAGACGAGCACTTGCGTAGGCGTATGCCTCAAACGGCTCCAGACCGCGCTCATCAATGAGGTAGGCCCACGCCCGGTCCACGGCGTGCTGGTGGGCTGCCGCAAGATCTGCGCCCTGGCCCAGGAACAGGATGGTGCCGTCGCGGCGCAGGACCGGGTGCGTGATGCCGGCCCGCTTGACCAGCGACACGCGCAGGGTGGACGCGCCTGCGGACTCCAGTGACACCCACGTGGGCTCGCCGCGACCCATGGCGGCGTGGTAGTCGCCCGCGGACAGCAGACCGCCCGCCACCTCAACCGGCAGGTCCACGGTGGTGCCCGGGCTCATCTCGCGCAGATCCATGTTGCCGCCCCAGTGGTACGCGGGCATGAACGTGGAGCCCACGCCGCTGGCCGGCGCCAACCCGATGCAGCCGATCATCGGCTCCACGGGCACCCGGATCCGCGGCGAGATCACGGCAATCCCGCCCTCGAGCGGGATCTGGCGGGCGATCGTCTCCTGCGTGTAGGCGCCAAGCGCGCCAAAGCCCGGCAGCCAGACGCTCCAGCTGCGGTGGATCTCGATGTCCAGGATCTCAATCCGCAGCGCATCGCCAGGTTCGGCGCCTTCCACATAGACCGGCCCGGTGACGCGGTTGAAGGACTCAAGGCCGATGGCGTCAAGCGCCTCACCGCTTGCAAGCCGCTCATAGGCAACATCGCCGGTCTCAAACCGGATCACGGATCCGGGCGCCACGCGCGCCTTGGGCTCGTGCTCGGCGCGGAAGTCAAGCGTGTGCTGCTCCTTCGCGAGGACGAGATCGGGCGCTGTCATGGTCAAGCCTCCGGGATGGCGTCGATAGCGGTGGGTTTGATGGTGGTGGCGTCGATAGCGGCAGCCGCCGCCGCGGCGTCAAAGCCGGGATCCGTGGCCAGCCAGCAGCGGCTCTTGCGGTCACCTTCAAGCTGCACAAACGGCGGCGTGGCATCGCAGCGGGCCTCGCGCAGCGGGCAGCGGGTGCGGAACGGGCAGCCGGCCTGTTCGGCAAGCTCGGTGCGCAGTTCGCCCCGTGCACGTCCGGCCCGTCGGCCAACACCGCCGCCCTCGCCCGGGATGGCCGCAAGCAGGGCCTCGGTATAGGGGTGGCGCGGGTGCTCAAACACCGCGTCAACCGGCCCCTCTTCCACAATCTCGCCCAGATACATCACCGCAATCCGATCGGCCGTGTGGTGGACCACCGCCAGATCGTGGGCGACAAAGAGGTAGGCAAGGCCGCGGGCGTGCTGGATGTCCTCGAGCAGGTTGATGATCTGCGCCTGCACGGACACGTCCAGCGCGGACACGGGCTCGTCCAGCACCAGCAGCTCCGGATCAACGGCAAGCGCCCGGGCAATGCCCACGCGCTGGCGCTGGCCGCCGGAGAGCTCGTGCGGGTAGCGCGTGGCGATCTCCTGGCCCAGACCCACATCGGTGAGCAGCTGCGCAACCCGCTCCTTGCGCTCGGCGGCTGAGGCGCCAATGCGGTGGACGGTCAACACCTCGGCAAGCGCCGTGCCCACGGCAATCCGCGGGTTGAGCGAGGAGTACGGGTCCTGGAAGACAATCTGCATCCGCTCGCGCAGGCGCCGCAATACGCTTGCAGACGCGGTCCGGACGTCGATCCCGTCAAAGGTGATGGAGCCCGCGGACGGCTCGGTCAGCCGCAGCAGGCCGCGCCCCGTGGTGGTCTTGCCGGAGCCGGACTCGCCCACAAGCGCCAGTGTCTCGCCGCGCTTGATCTCGAAGGACACGCCGCGGACGGCCGCAAACGACTTCGCAGGCCGGCGGGCAATCCGGTCGGCGATGGTCCGCTGCGCGCGGAACTCGACGCGCAGGTCCTCAATGCGCAGGAGCGGGTCAGTCATGCACGTTCCCCGGGCGACCGGTCAGGCGTCCGGCGCCCGCCGACAGCGGCGCCCGCAGCCCGGCGCCCGGTGCCGCGTCCGCCCGCCGGGTCACGCGGCCCGCCTCGGCGCGCGCCAAGAAGTCACCCACCACGGCCATGTACCGGTCCGGCTCCTCGGCGTGGGAGAGGTGGCCGGACTGCTCAAAGATCACCCATTCGGCCTGCGGCAGCCGTTCGCGGATGGCCGCCTTCTGATGCGGCGTGGCCTCGTCATGGCGGCCGCTGGTGAGCAGCACCGGCTCGTCCACCACGTCCAGACGCGAGAGGACCTCCCAGTCCCGCAGCGTCCCCACGATGTGGAACTCCGTGGGCCCGTTCATGGTCCGGTAGACCTGTGGGTTGCGGGCAAGCTTGGCAAACGAGCGGGCGTCAAACTCGGGCGTTGGGATCACGCGACAGAGGTGGCGCTCGTAGAAGACGTTGACCGCGGCCTCGTATTCCGGGTCATCCCAGGTGCCGGCGGCCTCGTGGCGGTCAAGCACTGCAATCACGTCGGCCGGGAGCAGCGCGCGGAGGCGCCCAGTCTCGGCCATCCACATGGGCATGGACGCAGGCGACGAGGCGATGATGGCGGACACGACACCAGCGGGCCGGGTGACCAGGTACTCCATGAGGAGCATCCCGCCCCAGCTCTGCCCCAGGATGTGGACTCGGTCCAGCCCCAGCGCCTCGCGGATGGCATCCACCTCGCGGACGTAGAACTCCACCGTCCAGCGCGCCGGATCGTCCGGCTGATCCGAGTTCCCGCAGCCCTGCTGGTCGTAGAAGATCACCCGCCGGCCGGTGGCCGAGAGCGCGGCAAGCGACTCGAGGTAGTCATGACAGGCGCCGGGCCCGCCGTGGAGCAGGAGCAGCGGCAGTTGGCCCCGCTGGCGTTCGGTGGCCTCATCGCCAACAACCGCCACCCACGTCTTGAAGCCCTCAAACTCCACGAAGGACTCGCGGGCGCCCAGCGCCGGGTCAATGGTCCAGAGGGCGGGCGCGGTTGTCACGAGGGGGTCTCCCAGTCCAGGGCCAAGGTGCCGGCCACAAGCTCAGCGGACCGGTGGCATGCGGCAAGGCGGCCGTTTGTGGTGGCGACGAGCGGCGGGATATCGGTGCTGCACGCAGCCAATGCGGCCGGGCAGCGCGGCGAGAACGGGCAGCCGGGCGGAATGTCGGCAGGGTTTGGCGGGGCGCCGGCAATCTGCGGCAGCCGTGCGCGCCGGGACGCGATCTGCGGGTTTGAGGCGGCAAGACCCGCGGTGTACGGATGGTGCGGCGCCGCAAACAGCTGCTCCACCGGGGCAACCTCTGCAATCCGCCCCGCGTACAGCACGATTGCCCGCTCGCACAGCTCGCGCACCACGCCCAGATCGTGGGTGATCAGCAGCAGCGCCATGCCGCGGTCTCGGACCAGGTCCCGCAGCAGCTCCAGGATCTGCGCCTGGATGGTCACGTCAAGCGCCGTGGTGGGCTCGTCTGCAATGAGCAGCTCCGGCTCACAGGCCAGCGCCATGGCAATCATCACGCGCTGGCGCATACCGCCTGAGAGCTCGTGCGGGTACTTCTTCACAACGCCGTCGGGGTCCGGCAGACCCACATCGGCAAACAGGTCGCGCGAGCGCGCCATGGCGGCGGAGCGCGAGAGGCCAAAGTGGAAGCGAAGCGCCTCGGCCACCTGTTCGCCCGCCTGGTAGAGCGGGTTGAGCGCCGTGAGCGGATCCTGGAAGACCATCGCCACCCGCTCGCCGCGGATCTTGCGGTACTGCCGCTCAGGCAGGCCGATGAGCTGGTCTCCGGACAGCGTCACGCTGCCGCGGACCGTGCTGGTGCGCGTGGGCAGGAGGCCCATGATCGCGCGGCTGGTCACGCTCTTGCCCGAGCCGGACTCGCCCACAATGCCGATTGTCTCGCCCGCCGCCACGTCAAACGAGATGCCGTTGACGGCCCGGACTGGCCCTGCGCTTGTGCGGAACTCAACCGAGAGGTCGCTCACCGAGAGCAGCGCATCGCCTGCGGCGTGGCGGCCTTCACGCAGGACGGTCATCGCTCGCGCTCCCGGGGGTCAAGCTGCGCACGGAGCCCGTCGCCCACGAGGTTGACGGCAACCACCGCAAGCATGATCGCGATGCCCGCGCTCATGGCTGGCCACGGGTCCTGGAGCAGATAGGAGCGCGCGTCCGCCAGCATGGAGCCCCAGTCCGGGTCCGGCGGCTGCTGGCCCAGACCCAGGAAGGACAGGGCGGCGATGTCGAGGATGGCGTACGCAAGGTCGATGGTGGACTGGACCACCACCGCGGCAACCAGGTTGGGAAGGATGTGCCGCAGCATGATCCGCCGACCCGAGAAGCCAAGGGCCTTGCATGCGTCCACATACGCCAGACGCGCGTGGACAAGGGTCACCGAACGCACAAGGCGTGCCATCGCCGGGACGTAGATGATGCCCAGGGCGATGACCACGGTGGTCAGGCCGCGCCCAAACGTGGCCACCACAAGGATGGCCAGGAGCAGCGCCGGGAACGCCAGCAGGGCGTCCAGGATGCGCATGATCAGGCTGTCCGTCCGGCCGCCGTAGTAGCCGGCGATCAGCCCCAGCGGGATGCCGATGACGCCGCTGATGGTGATGACGACAAATGCGCCCAGCAGCGTTGGCGCAGCGCCGTAGACAATCCGCGACCACACGTCCCGGCCCAGCTTGTCCGTGCCCAGGAGGTGGCTGAGACTGGGCGGCTTGAGGCTCTGGGAGAGGGTCTGGGCGTTTGGGTCCCCGGCAAGCAGGAACGGCAGCACCGTCATGAGCAGCAGCGCCACCAGGATGGCGAGGCCGATGACCGACGCGCGGTTGCGCGCCATCGGGGTCCGGAGCGCGCGGCGGAGGAGGCCGGGACGCGCCGCGCGGGCCGTGGCGGTAGGGGTAGCCATCGATCAGTACCTGATCCGCGGGTCGATGACGGCATAGAGGATGTCCGTCAGAAGGTTGATCACGGTGAACGCCACGGTGAGCAGCAGGACCGATGCCTGGATCACGGGATAGTCGCGGTTCTGGATGGCGTCCGTGATGAGGCTGCCAAGCCCGCCCAGACCCATCGTGGTCTCCACCAGGACCGACCCCACAAGCAGGAAGCCCATCTGGAGCGAGGTCACGGTGAGGACCGGGATCAGCGCGTTGCGGAACGCGTGCTTCACAAGGATCGTCCGCTCCGGCAGCCCCTTGGCGCGTGCAGCCTCGATGTAGTCCGTGGAGAGCGCCTCAATCATGGCGCTCCGCGTCATGCGGCTTGTCAGGGCAATCGTGCCCAACGCCAGCGCGCAGGCGGGCATGATGAGGTGGCGGAGGCGATCTAGACCGTCCTCGCCTGAGCCAAAGGCCGGCAGCCAGCGGAGCCACACGGCAAACACCAGCACGCCCACCATGGCCGCGAAGTAGACGGGGATGCTGAGGCCGATGAGGGCGGCCAGGCTGCCGATGTAGTCCGTTGCGCTGTCGCGCTTGCGCGCCTGCACGATGCCCAGCGGGATGGCGATGGCGACGGCGATCACCATCGAAAGGGCCACAAGCTCAAGGGTGATCGGAACTCGCTGAACCAGCAGGTCCGTGACGTCCTGGCGGAGCCTGAAACTCTGGCCAAAGTCGCCGGTGATGGCTCGGCCCAGCCAGGCGATGTACTGGCTGATGGGGTCGCCCACCAGCCCAAACTGCTCGCGCAGCGTGGCGAGCGTGGTTGGATCCACCTTGTGGCCACCCAGGACGATGAGCACGGGGTCGCCCGGGGCAAGCCGGACCAGCCCAAACGTCACAAACGAGACGAACAGGAGGACCGGGATTGAGCTCAGGATCCGGTGGACGATGTAGCCAGCCACAGGGAGGGGATCTACCTCAGGTAGGCGAGTGCGGATGGCGATGGTGCGGACCGGCTGCGCCGACCCGCACCTCTGCTGCGGTAGCCCGGTGGGCTACTGCGCGATGTACACGTTCTTGAACAGGGACTGCCAGTACCAGAGGGAGTACGCCTCGGCGCCGCCCAGCTTCTTGCTGACCGCAAGCGGCCAGCCCGGGTACGCCGTGACGATGACTGCGGAGTCCTCCGCGATCAGCGCCTGGGCCTGGATCATGAGCGCCGCGCGCTTGGCCTTGTCGTTGGGGAACATGTTCTGCTCGGCGAGCAGCTTGTCCACAGCGGCGTTCTTGTAGTTGGACGCGTTGGCGCCGCCCGCCACGGTGTTCTCCGAGGCGAAGCTGGGGCGCAGGTTACCGGACGCATCCGGGAAGTCAGAGCCCCAGGAGCCCAGGAAGATGTCGTAGTCGGTGTGCTCACCAAACTGCATCGACACGCTCTCCTGGTAGGTGATCTTCTTGGCCTCGATGTTCACGCCAACCTTGGCCATGTCGGCGATGAACGCCTCGGCCGCGCCCTTCACGGACGGCGTGGACTCGTAGTAGGCGATGGTCTTGCCGTTGAGCTGGTCGGCAACGCCGGACTCGGCAAGGAGGGCCTTGGCCTTCTCAAGATCCTGGTCGTAGGAGGGGAGCTTGTCCCAAGCGGCCTGCCAGGCGTCCTTCTCAAACGTCCACAGCGTGGGGTTCACCAGGGTGGCCTTGGTGTCCAGCGCATCGGCGCCGTAGTAGAGCTGGCGGACCGACTTCTTGTCGAAGGCGTAGTTCAGCGCCTGGCGCACCTTGACGTTGTCAAAGGGGGCTGCCTGCGTGTTGAACGTGATCCACTCGCCGTAGTAGGACGGGATGAACGAGAGGTTGACGTTGTCGGCCTGCACCACGGTGGCGTACTGGTCCGAGGGGACGTTGTTGATCAGGTAGTCAATCTCGCCTGTCTGGAGGCCTGCGACACGGGTCGTGGGCTCCGGCAGGATCTTGATGGTGATCTCGTCCAGGTACGGGCCGCCGTTGGCCTTGTTCCAGTAGTTGTCGTTGCGGACCAGGCGCTGATAGTCGCCGGTCTTCCACTCGGCCAGCGTGAAGGGACCGGTGCCGATGGAGCCCACGGCGGGGGTGCCGTAGTCGGTGCCGGCCTTGGTCACAAACGCCTTGTTGACCACGTGCGCGGCGGTGGACGCGAGTGCGTACTCAAACAGCGCATCCGGCTCGGACAGGGTGATCACCACCGTGGTGGCGTCCGGTGCCTGCACGTCCTTCACCTTGGCCAGCATCCAGCCGACGTAGGACGCAAGCTTTGGGTCGCGGATCCGGTTGAGGCTGAAGAGGACGTCGTCAACGGTCATCGGGGAGCCGTCGGAGAACTTGACGCCCTGGCGGATCTTGAGGGTGTAGGTCAGGCCGTCGGGGCTGATCGTGTAGGACTCAGCCAGGTTGGGGCAGACCTTTGTGTCCTTCTCGCAGAAGACGAGGAGCGGCTCGGTGATGCTGGACGTGGCAAGACCTGAGACAAAGTCGTAGTCAAACGCCGGGTCAACGGACGCCGGCTCGCCTTCGATGGCGGTGACGATCTTGCCGCCCATCTTGGGCTGGCCGGCCGCGGTGGCCGACGGCTGGGCTGAATCGGAAGGCGCGGCACCGGTGGGTGCGGCCGTGGGCGCAGCACCGGTGGGCGCGGGGGTGGCGGTTGAGCTGCCGCAGGCTGTCGCGACGATGGCGATGGTCGCGATGAGCGCTGCCGCGCGCCAGCGACGATGGCGCTTTGAATCCATACCCTCAGACTCCTCCGGCGGGATCGCTCGACGTCAGGCGGCGGACGGTTGTCCCGGACAGCGGATGATATATCGATTATCGATGATAAATCCGCAATCTTAGGTCACCGCAGCGCGGGGATAGGTCAGGCAGCGCCGGCCTCAACGCTGCCAACCCGCTCAAGCCATGCCGGTTCGTCGGCGAGCGGGGCGAGCGCGCCCACCGCAAACTCAACCTGGCGCATGCAGGCGTCTCGCCAGACGCCGCCATCGATAAAGGCCTTGTGGCCGGCGTCGGTGGCAAGGTCCAGGCCGATGAGGGCCCGGCACCCCGTTGCGCCGAATTCGGCGTCAAAGGACGCGATCAGCGCCTGGGTCAGCTTTCGCGCCGTGCGCTTCGCCTCGGCGTGGTCTGCCACGCGGGTTGCGGCCAGCCGCCCCAGCGCGATAGCAGCGCCGGTGATCGCCCCGCAGGTTGACCCGCTATAGGCGATCCCGCCGTTGAGCGCCATCGCCGCCGACGAGTCCTCGGCGTCCGGGAGGCCAAACGCGGACGCGAGGGCAACCATCGCGGACTCGGCGCAGCCGTGGGCGTTGGTGTCGTCAAGGAACAGCGAGCGGGCGCGGGCGATGGCGGCATCGCGGTCATCGGCGCTGGAGTGGGCGGTCGTCACGGGCGGGCTTGCCTTCCGGGTTGGTCTGGCTTTGGGACGACGCACGGCCATCGTACCGGGCGCGGTTGCCGGCGCCAGAACGCCGTTGAGCGACCAGCGTCCCGCGAGCCGGGACATGGGACGTCGCGAGTGCGATCCTGTACGCGCGACCGGCGGCACGAACCACTGCAGGAAGGAAGCAACCATGCGCCTGACCCCCAAGGAGCAGGACCGCCTGCTGGTGTTTACTGCGGCCGAGCTGGCCAGACGCAGACGCGCCCGTGGGCTCAAGCTCAACCATCCGGAGGCGGTGGCGCTCATCTGCGATGAGGTCCTGGAGGCAGCGCGTGACGGCGTGTCCTATGAGGAGGCGTGCGTCCGAGGCGCTCTCCTGTGCCGTGACGACGTCATGGAGGGCGTGCCGGAGATGCTCGCTGGCATGCAGGTGGAGGCGCTCTTCCCGGAGGGCACCAAGCTCATCGTGCTTGATCGGCCCATCGTCTGATGGCCGAGCCGCAGACCCCCCGGCGCCCCGGCGAAGTGCTGCTGGGTGAGGGCGCCGTCACCATCAACGAAGGCCGTCCGGTGATTGCGATCACCGTGAGGAACACCTCGGCGTGGCCGGTGCAGGTCTCCTCGCACTTCCATTTCTTTGAAGTGAACCGCCGCCTCATCTTTGACCGCGCTGCCGCGTTTGGCATGCGCCTGGACATCCCCGCGGGCGGTCGCGTGCAGTGGGAGTCCGGCGAGGAGCGCGAGGTGCGGCTGGTGCCCCTGGCGGGCGACCGGATCGCCTGGAGCTTCAACGGCCTCTGCGACGGCCCCACCACCCCGGAACGTCTTGCAGACGCGCTGGCCCTTGCCGGTGAACGCGGTTTCCTTGGAGGCGACCCCGATGCCGTTTGAACTTGACCGCGCCACCTATGCGCGCCTCTACGGCCCCACAACAGGCGACCGCATCCGCCTTGCCGACACGGACCTGTACCTTGAGGTCACGGACGACGCCACAAGCTACGGCGACGAGGTCTTGGCGGGGTTTGGCAAGACCCTGCGTGACGGGATGCTCTCCACCAGCCGGCTCAACCGCGCATCCGCGCTGGATCTGCTGATCAGCAACGTGGTGGTGTTCGACCCGGTCTTGGGCGTCATCAAGACCAACATCGGCATCAAGGACGGCCGGATCGTGGGGATTGGGCGGGCTGGCAACCCGGACGTCGTGGACAACGTGGACATGATCCTGGGCGCCCACACGGGCGTCATCCCCGGTGAGGGCATGATCGCCACGCCGGGCATCGTTGACAGCCACGTGCACCTGGCAACGCCAAGCGTGGTGCCCGCCGCGCTTTCGGCCGGAACCACCACGCTTGTGAGCATGGGGTACGGCGGCGTCTTTGATCAGGGGGTTGCCCCGTCACGCAACCTCGAGATCATGGTTGACGCCTTTGAGGCATGGCCCATCAACGTGGCGTTCCTTGCCCGCGCCGTTCGTGACCACGACGCGCTGGAGCAGGCGCTCGAATCCGGCGTGTCCGGCTTCAAGGTCCACGAGGATCCAGGGGGCTACCCGTCCATCATCGACGCGGCCCTGAGCGTCGCTGACACCCATGACGTCCAGGTGGCCATGCACACGGACTCGCTCAATGAGGCGGGCGAGTTGGCCGAGACGATTGCCGCGATTGGCGGCCGGACGGTCCACGCCTACCACGTGGAGGGCTCCGGCGGCGGGCACCCCAATACGCTGGAGATCGTGGCGCAGCCCCATGTGCTGGGATCCTCAACCACGCCCACGCTGCCGTTCACGGTGAGCACGGCGGCTGAGCAGGCGTCCATGATCATGATTGTCCACCGCGGGAACCCGGGTCTGCCCGAGGACCGCGCGGCCGCCGGCGATCGCGTCAGGAACGGGACCATCGCCGCCGAGCAGGAGCTCCACGATCTTGGCGCCATCCCCATCATCGGCTCTGACTCCCAGGGCATGGGCAGGATTGGCGAGGTGGGCATCCGGACCTGGCAGACCGCGCACCGGATGAAGCAGCTCAACGGGTCCACCGGTCGCAATGACAACGCCCGGCTGCTGGCCTATCTGGCGAAGATCACCCTCAACCCGGCCCGCGCCCACGGCATGGGCCACATGATTGGCTCGCTGGAGCCCGGCAAGATGGCCGATATCGTCCTGTGGCGGCCGGACTCCTTTGGCGCCAAGCCGCAGATGGTGGTCAAGGGCGGCTTTGTCGCCTGGGGCCTTGTGGGCGACGGCAACGCCACAACGCGCTCCGCGGAACCGCAGCTGTACCGGGCGATGTTTGGGGGCGAAGGCCGGGCGCCGCGATCGCTTGGGGTTGTGTTTGCTGCCGAGGCTGCGATGCATTCGAATGCGGCCCGATCGGCTCGGGGCGGGCGTCTGCTGGAGCCCGTCAGGGACTGCCGCGGCCTCACGAAGAGCAGCCTCGTGGCAAACAGCCTGAGCCCCAACGTCCGGGTGCACCAGGACGGCTCCGTCACCATTGACGGGCGCCTCGTGGACTCGCAGCCGGCGGCTGAGTTGCCGCTCACCAGGCTGTACTCGCTGGCCTAGGCGGGCGGGGGGTTGGCAATGTCGAACGTGGTTGACATCACGACCATGTGGTGGCAGTGTCCAACGTAGTCGACATTGACCATCTGTCTCCAAATGTCGATCACAATCGACAACGGGAGCAACCATGCTGCACGATGCGTACGACGCGTCTGGTCTCGGCCGCGGGATCAAACAGCTCCGCACGGATCGAGGGCTCACACAGGAGCAGCTTGCGGCCTGGCTTGGCGTGTCGCGCCAGACCGTTGTGTCGCTTGAGCGCGGCGGCCCGGTCTCGGTAACCGTCGCGATGCGTGCCCTGGCCATCCTCGGGGGCAAGGTTGTCGTGGCCCCCAAGGACGCCATCGTGGTGGAGACAAAGGGCTTGTGAGCCGCGCCGAACTCTCCGTCTGGCTTGGAGAGGAGCTGGTTGGGACGCTCGCGCGCTCGGGGCGGCGCTATGACAGGATCGTCACCGGCCGTGCGGTTGAACGGATCCACCAGGAGGACGGCTGCCAGATCCTTGGTCTGTCGCCCGAGCAGAAGTATCCGCGCGGCACCGGTCCGCACGAGGCGAGCCTGGCCCGGATTGCAGCGATGCTTGTGGCGCGCGCCCAGGACCCGATGCTTGAACTGCGCCGGCTGCTGGAGCAGACCACCACCAACGTTGCGCTGCTCAACACCGACGCGCACGCAAAGAACATCTCGGTGCTCCGGGCCGGGTTGCGCACCGTCACCCTTTCGCCGCTCTACGACGTGGCTCCCACGGCGTGGTTCCTGCCCGGCCAGACGCAGGCGGCGCTGCCGGTTGGCGGCAAGTGGCGGATCACCGAGATCACCCGCGGGCACCTGCTCGCCGAGGCGCGGGCCTGGCGGATGCCGGAGCCGGTTGCGCGAGACGTCATCACCAACACTCTGGCGGCAACACTCTGGCGGCGCTTGCCCTCGGCATGGCGGACGCCGACCGCCGCCACCCGGCCACGCGCGGCGCCATGCGTCACGCCGTCGAAACGCAGCTGCGCAGTCTCAGCACGAGCGACAGGTAGGACGCACGCCCGCGGCTGTGGCACCACCGTCAACCCAGCGCAGACCCGGGGTCATAATGGCGGGGCGGGACAACCCAGGCGCAAGCCGCGGGATGCCCGCCCTGGCGTCCCTGGAGTCCTTGCGTGCGCATTCCAAATCGCCTGGCGGGCCACGGTCGCAGCGCGGCAGCCATCGTCGTCATCGCAGCGGTGGCTGGCTGCTCAGGCGCAGCTACGCCGTCGCCGTCACCAAGCGCCATCCCCACCCCGGCGGCCACCGCCACCTCAACGAGCGGACCTGTGACCGATTACGCCAACGCCGCTAACTGGATGCTGGCCCCAGCCGCGCCTGACAAGCCGGTGGACGTCTTCTACATCTACCCCACCGCGTACTCGAAGGCCGACGCCTCCGCCTCCACCCTTGCAGCGGTGGCGGACGCAGGCATGCGCAATGGCGCCCAGATCGCGTACCAGCGCCAGGCGAGCGCCTTCGCCGGCACCGCCAACATCTACGCGCCGTTCTATCGCCAGCTTGATGCGACGTACGCGCTGACGCTCCCCGCGGACCAGCACGTCGCAGCGGTTGCCGGTGCGCCAACCGAGGACGTGACGGCGGCCTTCGCCTACTACCTGGACCACTTCAACGGCGGCCGGCCGTTTGCCATCGCGGGACACTCCCAAGGCGCCGATGTGGCCACGCACCTGCTTGCGGGCTTCTTTGCGGATCATCCCGATGTGGCCAAGCGCATGGTTGTGGCGTACGTCATTGGGTATTCGGTCACGCAGGCGTACCTCGATGCAAACCCGGCGCTGCGGTTTGCCACGGGCGCGGACGACACTGGGGTGATCGTGTCGTACAACACCGAGGCGCCCGTCATTGGCGCGCCCAGCCCGGTCATGCTGCCGGGTGCCCTGGCCATCAACCCCATCACGTGGACGCGGGACGCCGTCGTTGCGCCCGCGTCGGCATCAAAGGGCGCGTGGCTCCCCGATGCATCCGGCGTCTGGAGCCGCGTCCCGGCCTACGCGGACGCGGCCGTGGACAGCGCCAGGGGCGTGGTCATCACCACCACGCCAAGCGTTGACACGTGGTCGCCCGGCGGCCCCAACGCGTTCCCGCGCGGCGTGTTCCACTCGTGCGACTACCCGTTCTACTACTTTGACCTGCAGGCCAACTTCAAGGTGCGCGTCGCGGCGTACCAGCTCGCAAACCCCTGACCGCAGGCCTACCGCCGCGTATGCTCCGCACGGCGCCAACGTCGCCGACGTCGCCCGCGCGAGTTGCCGTCTTGCCTGCAGCTCACTGAGTTCGCATGAGCCCTCGACTCCACCCGCCCGCAGCCGATCTGTACAGCCTCCTTGGCGTGGAGCCCACCGCCACGGCCGCCGAGGTTTCGGCTGCGTATCGCCAGGTTGCCAAGGTCCTCCACCCGGACGTCTCCGGCACCCAGACGACGGCGGCGATGGCCGCCCTCAACGTGGCGCGCGAGTGGCTCCTTGACCCGGATCGGCGCTTCCGATATGACCAGTCGCGCGGGCTTCGGCAGCCGTCCATCGCGTCGGCTCGGCAGGCTGGCACCGGGTGGGACGACGGTTTCAAACCCGGGGAGCCGCGGACCTCGCGCCGGGGCCCAACATCGTGGCGCCCGCCGCCGGCTCCGACTCCTCGGCCCGGCCCGGCCCGCCGCTCGGCGTTCTGGCACGGCCTTGCGGGGATGCCGCCCACGCAGGACTTCTTTGGGAGGAGCCCGTTCCCGCGGATTGGGGTGTGCCCCATCTGCTGGCCCCTGCCCAAGGAGCGCGCGGCCGATGGGCGCCCGGCCGGCCCCGAGGCCCAGAGCCACTGCGCGCTTGGGCACGTTGGCCAGTTTGCCCCGCGGTATGGCCGCAGGACCACCGAGCCAATTGCGCCAGACGAGCACTTCGGCGGGCATCCCTATTCGGGCGATCGCCAGCGGCTCCGTCACGAGGGGCTCTGCCCGTGGGCGGCCGGCGGCGGCCACAAGACCGTGTACTACATGGGTCCGTATTGGGACATTCCCGACGTGCCAGACCGGGTCGTCGCGCCCGACAAGGAACTGGAGGCATTCCTCTACTCGTCGGTCCGCATGAAGGTGGTCCGCGAGGCGATGGATGCGGCAGAGGCGGGGTGCGTGGCGATTGCGGTGGAGCAGCACAACTGGGTTGCCTCGGTCTTCGCCGGCCGGTGGGCGTACGACGTCCGCATTGAGCGCGGGCCCGACGGCCGCATCGCCAGGTCCTGGTGCAACTGCAAGGGCGCGGACAGCCCGTGCGTCCACGCCGTGGCCACGTGGATCGTGTGGGCGGCTGGCGCCGTTGAGCCTCGCCCGCCGCGCCCGAGGCCGTAGCACGCGTCCTCAGCCGGCGGGACGGTTCCCGCCCTCGGGGTCGGATCGGGCGATGTCAGGATTGACACCGATCGTGCGCACTGTCATTGTTGTGATCGATCGATTACATCAACAGGCATGTGCACGATCGCGCACACAGGGACCATCATGCGCATCGCATCAGCGTCCGATATCGCCGCGATCATCCGCGGTCGCCGCCAGGATCTTGGCCTCACCCAGGGCGAGGTCGCACAGCGTGCTGGTGTGTCCCGGCGATGGCTTGTGAACTTCGAGGCTTCAGGGAGCACGCACGCAGAGCTGGGGACGATCCTGCGGGTGATCGATGCACTCGACCTAGCCGTGGATGCCCACCCACAATCGGGTGCGAGCCTCGCGGTGGCCAGCGCCAAGGCGCCGGCTGACGATCCGGGCACTGTGGATCTTGACGCGCTGCTCGACGGCCTCCGCGGTGGCTGAGACGCTCGCAGTCCTCATGGGCTCCACCCTGGCAGGCACCATCACCCGCGGCGCGAACAACCTGCTTAAGTTTGCGTACGACGTTGGGTACAGGGCGGCCGCTGACGCCACGCCGATCTCGTTGTCGATGCCCATCGCCATCCGCGAGCACGTGGACTCGACTTCGCGCCGCACCGTGTCGAACTTCCTCTGGGGTCTCCTGCCCGACAACGAACTCGTCCTCTCGCGCTGGGCGCGTCACTATCAGGTTCGCTCAACCACCCCGTTCCACCTACTCGGAACACCTGTGGGCGAGGACTGCGCCGGCGCCATCGCGTTTGTGCCGCAAGACGGTGTCAACGCCCTCGTCGAGCGACGAGGGTCCGTGGAATGGCTCACCCAGGATGACCTCGAAACTATCGTTGCGGACCTCCGGGCTGATCGCACGGCATGGCTGGGTCGCGACTTTGCTGGTCAATTCAGCCTTGCTGGGGCCCAGGCGAAGACCGCGCTGCTCCACGAGGAAGGCCGATGGGGACGACCCACGGGGGCCCGCGCGACCACGCACATCGTGAAGCCGGCATCCGCGGGCTGGGCCGATCAGGACGTCAATGAGCACGTTTGTCTCGACGCCGCTCACCGCGCCGGTCTTGTTGTACCGCGCTCGCGTATCGAGCGATTCGGGACGGAGACCGCCATCGTCGTCGAGCGTTACGACCGGCTCGTGCGTGCGGATGGGATAGCGCGAGTTCACCAAGAGGACATGTGCCAGGCTCTAGGCCTGCATCCAGAGCACAAGTACGAGAACAACGGCGGCCCGTCGGTCCGGACGATCGCCAACTTGCTGCGCCGAGCCATGCCGCCTCGCGACGCCGCCGACGCAATTGACCGGTTCGCCGACGCCCTCGCGTGGAACTGGATCATTGGCGGGACCGATGCCCACGCGAAAAACTACTCGCTGCTGCTTGCCGGGCGCACGGTCCGGCTCGCACCCCTGTACGACCTGAGCTCGGTCCTTCCCTACGTCGGCGAGCGCGGGCCAAACGGGGAGATGATCTCCGAGCGGCGCATCGGAATGGCCATGAAGGTTGGCGGAGAGTACGACCTGTTTCCGCCTCGCAACACGTGGGAGAGAGCAGCAGCCGACCTTGGCGTTAGCGGAGACCATCTCATGACCCGTGTCGTGCGACTCGTCGCGGCCGCTCCCGCGGCGTTTGCGGCAGCAGCAGCCGAACCTGCGGTGGCCTCCCTTCGAAGCCCGGTCATCGAACGGCTTGTTGCAGCCGTCGATGCTCGGGCGCGCCAGTGCGCGGATGTCCTGCCCTAGCCCCGTTGCTTGGCCGCACGGACACAACTCGGCCGTCCGCGATCGTCATGTGCAGGCGGGCGTCATCACAGACCACCGCAACTGCGCGCGGCCGGTCAACCGCTCTGGCCCTCACAAGAACGCCGCGAAACCCGAGACGCTCAGCTCGCCCTGGTGAGCGCCGGGCGCGGGTACTCCTCAAGCACCTCCTGGGTGTCCCAGTCCGCCTGACCGCACCACCCAGAGTTTGGATCTTGGGCGAGCCTGCCGAACACGACGTCTTCACCCTGAATGAAGAGGATGCGCTTGCCCGACGCGGCGAGTACCTCGAACGGCGTCTGCCCGTGGATCACCAGATCGGACAGGATCAGCCGGCCTTGGCCGTCCAGGTGGTTGAAATCGGCCTTGATTGTGATCATCGAGGCGCACCTCGCCATCGCTCGTCTTTCTGGACCGGGTTCGGCTCAGGCGAGGAAAGCATGTGATTCAGACTCTCGGCCGTCACGCCGCAGAGCACGCCGCTCCGGGCGCACCAAGACGACCACGGGACGCGGCCCGGCTCTGTCAACGAGGCATTCCACCGCCTGGTGGAGTAGGCGGCCAGGAACCACGAAGGCGGTCCGGAGAACTGCTCTCCCGACCGCCTACCGAACCGCGTCGAGTGGAGCCGACACGCGGAGCGGCGCATGCGTCACTGCGTGACGACCGTCACCGCGTCTGGCGGACACACCGCGAGCATGCCGGCGAGGACGGTCCGCTCGGCGCTGTCTACCGACAGACCCCAGCGCGTCTTCACGACGATCCACTCGGAGGCATACGTGCAGCCGAAGTCGGCTTGGGGCGGGAGCCATTCGGCCGGGTCGCTGTCGCCCTTCGAGCGGTTGGAGCTGGCCGAGACGGCCCGCAGCGAGCGCGCGTCGCCGAGGTCGTTCGCGTACCCCTGGCGGCGGGCGGCCGTCCACCCCCAGGCTCCGGATCCCCACGCCTTGGCGAGCGGCACGACGTGATCCACATCGAACGTGGAGGCGTCGGTGGTGTCCGCCCCGTCGTACACCGAGTGCCACGTCCCGCCCGATATGGCGCAATCGGCGTCCACGGTCACAGGCGTCGTGGACTCGGCGATCAGCACTTCGGCACGGGTGTCGCAGCCGTTCCCGTCCGCGTCGATCCAGTGGACGAACAGGGCGCGGTCATAGCCCGTGCCGTCCTCGGCGGCGGTGGGCAGGGCGGCGAGCAGGCTGAGCGCGGTGCTGGTCTCGGGTCCGGGCGGGGTCTCCTGGCCGCCTTTGAGCAGCGCGAACGCGTCGAGGTCCACGCGCGGCCGGCCCGGGGTTCCGGCCACGACGATCTTGATCGTGTGGACGCCCTCTGCGGTCCACGTCCGGGACCAGACCTGGACCCGGTACTGGACCTTGCTCCTGTACGTGTCGACGGTCTTGACGAGGACGCCGTCCACGTAGACCTTGAGCTTGCCTCGCCCCGGGCCCTTCGCCACGACCAGCGCGACCGACCGGGCCGTGACCTTGTACGTGGCGGAGGCGCCGGCGGCGGTGGCGTACTTGGCCGAGCTGCCGGAGAAGCCGCTGCCCGACGCGCTGCGCCAGACGCCGCGATACACGACCGCCTTGGCTGTCTGCTGCCTGGCTCAAGGTTGTCTACGCCGACGACCCCGCCAGCTGGTTCGCGCTGGCGAACATCCCGATCACCGCAACCATCACGGACCCTGCGGACGGCAAGGCTATGGCGCAGTTCTCGCTTGGCGCGTGGGCCGGCATCATGGCGCACCTCCAGTGGCAGGCGAACATCACCATCGCCAACGGCACCCAGAAGGTAGTGACCCAGCGGGACTGGACCGAGGACCCGGCGAGCGCGGGCCAGGAGTTCCTGAACATCTACCTGAAGCAGCCGTAGGGTTCTGGCCCGACGTCCCGGGCGATTGGCTCCCGGTCCTTGACCACATCGGCGCCGAGACCCACAGTGTGCGCATGACAACGAGGAGCCGGGTGGGACCGGGAGCGAAGGCGCCGCTGATCAGCAAGAACCCAAACGTCTTGGGTGGACTGCCCGTGTTTGCTGGGACGCGCGTTCCTGTTCGCGCCCTGTTCCAGTATTTGGAGGCGGGCGACACACTCGAGGAGTTCTTGGAGAACTTCCCCAATGTCAGACGCGAGCAGGCGATCGCCGTGATCGAGGCCGCCGAAGCGACGCTTCTCGCCTAAGGCAATGCTTGTTCTGCTGGACAACTGCCTTCCCGTAAAGCTGCGGGAGCACTTCCGCGAACACACGGTGGAGACGGCGGTCTACCGCGGCTGGGCGGCTCTCGAGAATGGCGCCCTGATTGCGGCGGCCGTCGACGCCGGCTTCGACGCTGTGGTGTCCATCGATCAGGGACACGACTTCGCTCGAGCCGTTGCGGGCCGGCCGATCGTGGCGATCCTTCTTCCCGGATTGCAGGGCAGCAGACTCGACGACGTCCTGCCGTTTGTGGACCGCATTGAGCAGGCGCTTGGCTCGGCACAGCCCGGGGCGATCGTCCGCCTGTAGCCGGGCTCGCCAAACTGGCCCCGGGCCAGCCGCGTATGCTCCGCACAGCGCCCGCTCCGCAGAGCCTGCGACGCGCGAGCGAGTTCTTTGTCCCGGTCACCAAGCCTAAGACGGGCGAAGGGTTCTAGCCGCGGAACACGGTTTGCGCGTGCCAGTTGAGCATGTCGCGCGAAGGCTGCGGGTAGGAGGCGGCCGGCAGGCGGAGCTCGCGGCCCTGGAGCGCGTAGTAGTCGTGCCCGTTCTCGAACTCTTCGTGGATGCGCCGGCTCACGTTGACCCGCAGATCCGCCGGGTCAACCGTCATGTAGCCGAGGTCGAACAGCCGGTGGATGTCGGAGCGCAGCAGAAGTCCGTTGGAGACTTCGTGCGTGCCGACAATGCTGTACGGCTTGATGTGTGCAGCCTCGAGCACGGGCAGAGTCCGCTCCCCCGTGACCACGCACCGGCGCTCGTACGCGTCCGTCACCATGATCCTGAAGGCGCCCTGACCGAGCCGCGGGGCAACCAGCACAGGGTTGCCGTAGGCCGGCCGCGGCACGTCGGAGATCGCCAATGGGTTCGCTGGCCGGGCCGCCGCGGCATTGATCTGGACCTGCTCCCACAGCCGGCGGCCCTCGCCAGCCTGCGTGTCGTAGGACTTCCCACGTGTCAGGTTGGAGGCCCAGTCACTGGGCGGTGAGACCCACAGATCACGCGGCAGGAAGAACGGCTGGACCAGGATCGAGGCGCCAATCTGGGTGCTCAGCGGGTCGACCGGGTGGGTGCTGTAGCCGGAGACGAGGCGCACGAAGTCCTCGTAGGTCGACGCCCCGTTGGACAGCCCGAAGGTGTCCCACGCCAGTCTCGGCGTCATCGTCGTGTAGTGCGCGAAGGAGGCGCCGCCGACCACGAACCCGCCCTTGCGCACGTGCAGCTTGAACAGCCACGGCGCGCCCGGCTGCAACGTGACCGGACGCACCTTGTTGGGCTGCCAGAAGTTGACCTCGTCAATCCCGGCAACCGACGCGAGGTAGTTGAACCATGCGTCATCGGTGTTGCCAACCCAGTACCTCATGGTTGGCAGTCTACGGGGGTCTCGGTGACGTCGTTAGCCCAGTTGACCGCTGGCTCAGATGGCCGGCCTGGCCCTGTGGGCCGCCTCGGGCCGCGGGTGTTCGGGGTTTAGGGGCAGCAAGTTGACATCGCGGCCCCTCGGGCGGACGATCCCGGTCATGGACACGCCTTGGCGCGAGCGGATCACCGTCAACCCCAACGTCCGGAACGGGCAGCCAACGCTGCGCGGCATGCGGATCACCGTGAAGGACGTCCTGGGCTTCCTCGCCGCCGGGATGGCGATCGACGACATTCTCCGCGAATACCCGTACCTCGAACGGGCGGACGTCTACGCCGCGCTGGCCTACGCCGCCGAGACAGTGCCCGACAGCGTCCCGGCGTGAAACCCCTCTACAACGGCATGCTGCCGCCGAGCATGGTCAGGCGGTTGGCCTGAAGGCAGGCACGTTGTCACCGCCGGAGAGCAGAAGGGGGACGCAATGCTGCGCAACTTCTTGGCGGGTGTCACCGCGTCCATCGTCGCCTGGCTCGTCGTCAGCCTGCTGCTTACCGTCATGTCCATCGTGTTCAACCCGATGGCCTGGCTGGCGATCCAGATCAGCGGCGGCGAGGTCAACCGCAACACATACAACACATACAACACTTACACGGCGCTCAACGGCATCATCATCCTCGTGCTCACCTTGATCCTGGCGCGCTCCTTTTACCGCAAGTGGAAGCGCCCAGTGAAGCCGGCCGACGAGACCCCGCTAGCTTGGAAGTGACCTCCGCTTGACGGACCGTCCGGCTTGTTGGGGTCAACCAGGCTGTCAAACGTCGCCTAAGAAGCACGAAACCCGGCCCTGGGGCCGGGTTTCACG
>CAIYHO010000252.1 GCA_903925955.1 uncultured Chloroflexota bacterium | reverse complement strand
CGTCTGGGCCGTGGCCGCCTCAAGCGCCGCGGGATCGGGGTCCGCAACCGCGGCCAGCACCGTCTCGGCGTGCCCTGAGACCACGCGCAGGTGGTTGCGGCCCATGGACCCCAGACCCGCCAGGCCGATGCGGATGGGCGCGGGCGCGGCGCTCACCGGGCCACCGGGGTGGCAACCTCGCGGACGGCCGCGACGATCGTGGCGAGGTCGTCGCCGGAGAGCTTGGGGTGGACCGGGATGGCAAGGACCTCGTCGCTGAGCAGGTTGGTCACCGGCAGGTCCAGGTCCTGGGCGCCCGGCACGTAGCTCTGGAGGTAGGCCTGCTTGTGGATGGGCACGGGGTAGTAGATCAGCGTCCCGATACCGCGCGCGGTGAGGCCGTCAATCACGGCCTGGCGCTCGCCCGGGAAGCGCATGACGAACTGGTGCCACACGTGGTCTCGGCCCTCGGGGACCGACGGGACCAGGTAGTCGGCGCCAAGGTGCTCCCGCAGATACGCGGCGTTCTCGCGGCGGCGGGCCGTCCGCTCGTCAAGCTTCGGCAACTGGGCGAGGCCAATGGCTGCGGCGATGTCGCCGGGCTTGTAGTTGGTGCCCAGGGACTCGTGGTAGTACCGGACGCGCATGCCGTGGTTGCGGAAGACGCGGATCCGGTCCGCAAGCGCGTCGTCATCGGTGGTGGCGAAGCCGCCTTCGCCCGTCATCAGGTTCTTGGTGGCGTAGAGGCTGAACATGGCCGGGCCAAACTGGCCGGCCCTGCGCCCCGCGTACGCCGCCCCGTGGGCCTGGGCCGCGTCCTCGATGATTACCAGGTTGTGGCGCTTGGCGATGGCCTCCAGCGGCGCCATGTCGGCCATGAGCCCGTAGAGGTGCACCGGCATGATCGCCTTGGTGCGCGGCGTGATCGCCGCCTCCACCTGGCTTGCGTCCATGCAGAAGTCGTCCGCGCGGATGTCCACAAACACGGGCGTTGCGCCCACGCGCAGGATCACGCTCACGGTGGCGTTGAAGCTGAACGAGACCGTGATGACCTCATCGCCAGGGCCAATGCCCAGTCCGTGGAGCACCGCCTCCTGGGCAACGGTGCCGTTGCTCATGAGGATGGCGTGCTTGACGCCGCAGTACTCGGCCCAGGCCTCCTCAAACGCCTTGGTCTTGGGACCCATGGCGAGCATGCCGGAGCGGAGGACCTCAAGGACGGCCTCCTCTTCAGCGAGGCCGATGTCGGGCTTGGAGATGGGGATCATCAGAGGGGGCTCCGTTCAGGAAGCAGCGACGCAGACGTCGCCGGTGATGGTGTACGTGGCCGAGCAGCGCAGACAGCGCGTTTGGCCTTCGAAATTGGCGCGCACCTGGGCGCCGTCGCCGTCCGCAAGGCGCTGGCCGCAGCCGCAGACCCAGCCCAGGCGGCGGGCCGGGTTGCCGGCCACAAGCGCGTGGTCCGGGACGCTGCGGGTCACCACGGACCCGGCGCCAACCGTGGCAAACCGGCCAACGTCCGTGCCCGCCACCACCACTGCGCCAGCGCCGATGGAGCAGCCGGTGTGCAGCACGATGGGCGAGACAATCCAGTCTTCAGCGCGGGCGAGGGCGCCGTCCGCGGTGATGGCCCGCGGGTAGCGGTCGTTGGTGAGGATGGCGTTGGGGCCGATGAACACGCCGTCCTCCACGGTGACGCCGTGGTAGACGAGGGCGAGGTTCTGGACCTTGACGCGGTCCCCGAGGGTGACGCCCTCGTCGATGAACGCGTCACGGCCAATCACGCACTGGGCGCCGATGCGGGCGCCGATGCGGATCTGGGCGCGGTGCCACACGCTGGAGCCGGGGCCGATTGAGACGTCCGCCTCAAGATCCGCCGTGGGGTGGACGCGGGCGGTCGGGTCGATCACGTGGCTGGCTCACTCCGTGGGCGGCTGGCGGTCGGGCGCCGATGGGGCAGCATGGCGCGCGGCCGTGCGGGTGTTCGCCCGAAGACGGTCCCGAGTATACCGGGCGTGCCGCACCGGTCCCGCTCAGCGACCCTTGCCGCGGCCCTTTCCGCGACCACGGCTGACGAGCGCGCTGACAAGGCCAAAGGCCGCCCCGAAGGCCAGCGCTGAGCGCCAGTCCAGCAGCGGGCGAACCGATCCTTCAACGCGGGCAGCAAGCAGGAGCAACACGGCGCTCGGCCGCGTGATGCGCACATCCTGGGCAATCAGGGTCCGCACAAAGGACTGCTCGATGTTGACCTCGCGCGCCGCGGCAACGCCAACCGACCCCTGGCTGACGCGCAGCTCGCCGGCGAGCGCTGCGCCCACGGAGCCAAACTCCACGGCAACGTGGTCAGCTCGCGCGGCACCAACACCGCCCCACGAGACAAAGACGTCGTGCGCCTCGAGTTGGCCGATGCCGCCCAGACGGACCTCAACCTGCTCTGCCGTCGCCTGCTCGATGCCGCCGCGCTCGATGCGGAGGCTGGCAAGGCGGGGGGCCGTGTCTACCGGCATGGCGCCGGTGGCGTCATTGGCAGATTCGGGGGGGACGCCCTCGTGCTCAATCTCCAGGGCAGGCGCCAACGGAGGGGCAGCCTTGCGCTTGCGGGCGGGCTTGGGGTCCGGGGCGGTCGTGTCAGCCATGGCGGTTGGTCCTCGGAGCAGCGGATGTGCGTTGCAGGAGCCTACTACCGAAGCGCGACAGGATCTTGGGCTATCCTCGGCACCCTGACCCACTGGAGATTGACGATGCTCTCGCGCAACCACTCACTCGCGGCGAGCCTGCTGGTGATCGTCGCCCTCGTGGCCGCGTGCGGGTCGGCGGTTGTGACGGCTGCGCCCACGTCGGCGCCGACTGCTGTGGTCACGCCTGCGCCCACACCCACACCTGAACCAACGCCCACGCCTACCCCCACACCGGTCCCCACGCCAACCCCGGTCCCCACGCCAGTGCTGGTGCCAGACCCGATGACCGGGCTGATGGTCACCGAGGCACAGGCGTCGCGCCACGTGGTGGCCGTGATGATTGACGACCAGGCCGATGCCAGACCGCAATCAGGCCTGAGCCAGGCCAGCATCGTGTGGCAGGCGCCCGCCGAAGGCGGCATCCCGCGGTACGTGGCCCTGTTCCAGGCGGGCAACCCGGCGGCTGTTGGGCCCATCCGCAGTTCGCGCCTCTACTTCATCGCGTGGGCGGCGGAGTGGAACGCGATCTACCTCCACGTTGGCGGCTCCCCGCAGGCGATGGCGCTGCTGGCATCCGCCCAAGGACGCGGCCAGGTTGTGTGGAACGCCGACGAGTTCCGCTGGGGCGGGACCTACATGTGGCGCATCAAGGAGCGCTGGGCGCCGCACAACGTCTACACAGACTTCAAGCACATGCAGCAGCTGGTGAAGCGCGTTGGCGCGCCCGCCACCATGGCCTACACGCCGGCCTGGCAGTTCGCGCCGGACGCGCCGCTGGAGCAGCGCCCGGTTGGCGGGGCCATCGTCGTCCCGTATCCGGCCAACCTGATCTCCTACAAGTACGACCGCGCCAGCAACACGTACCTGCGCACGGTCACAGGCGAAGGCCCGCAGGTTGACGCGGGGACCAAGACGCGGATTGCGCCCAAGAACGTGATCGTCCTGGCGATGAGCATTGCGCCGCTCAACGACGGGTCCAAGAAGCACCGCCTGGAGGCCCAGTTCATTGGCACCGGCACCGCGTGGATCTCCACCAACGGGGTGACGGTGAAGGGCAAGTGGAAGAAGGCGTCAATCACCGCGCCCACGCTCCTCTTTGGCCCCGACGGCAAGCCCGTCACGCTCACGGCGGGCCAGACGTTTGTCAACGTTGTGGGGATCGGCACGGCCGTGAAGTTCACCGCCGGCAAGCCCTTGGCGCCGCCAGTCGCATCACCGTCGCCGTCCGTGGCGCCATCGCCCACGCCCAGCCCCAGCTGATTGCGGCGGTCGCGGGCCGCGCTGGGGCGTGGAGCCTCCGGGGCGGCGGCGGCGGCCTAGCGCAGCGCGGGCGGCCCGTGGAGCGTCTGGGGCGGCGGCGGCGGCGGGGCGGCCCTCCCGCGCGTCCTGACCCCTCCCGCACGTCCTGACCCAGCGCGGCCCGCGTCCCCGTCGCCGTCAGTGGCGCCCTCCCCAACGCCCAGCCCCCTCCCGCGCGTCCTGACCCAGCGCAGGGTCACAAGCCGGGTTGGCGAGCGTGGTCCGCGGCCAAAAGGCCGGGCTGAGCGTCCGAGTTGTGCAGCGAGGGCCCCGATCTGACCCTGTGCTGGGTCAGCAGCCGGG
>CAIYHO010000251.1 GCA_903925955.1 uncultured Chloroflexota bacterium | reverse complement strand
GTGCAGGCGCGCGCTGCGGCTGATCGCGGCCAGCTTGAGGCTGCCATCCCGCTCTGTCGGGAGGCGATGCGTCGTGATCCCGCCAGCCTGTCCGCCGCGTACCTGCTTGGCACGGTGCTTCAGGATCTTGGGCGCTACGACGAAGAGGCCGTTGTGCTCCGAGACGTGCTGAAGACCCATCCTGGCTTTGTGCTGGCCCACCGGGCGCTTGGCGACCTCGAGCGGCGCCGGGGCCAGCCCGCCGACGCGCGTCGCCACTACCGGCAGGCGCTCGTCTCGCTCTCGACGATGGACAAGGCGGAGATCGTGCCCGAGTCCGACGGGATCACGGCCGGACGGCTTGCAGAGGCAATCGCCAAGGTGCTGCATGTCTGACCAGACGCAGCCGGCCATGGCCTCGCCGTCCCAGAGCACGCCCGAGGAGGCCGCGCGCGTCCGCAGCATCCTTGACGAGCGTGCCCGCCGCGCCGCCCGCCGCCCGGCCGCCGCCGATCCCACAGAACGGATGACGGTGCTGGTCTTCCACCTGGGCGAGAGTGCCTTCGCCGTGGACGTCCGCCACGTCCTTGAAGTGTGCGAGCCGCTCGGCCTCACCGCCATCCCGGGTACCCCCCGGTTTGTCCAGGGCGTCATCGCCCTGCGCGGCCGGATTGTGGCGGTGGTGGATCTGGCGGCATTCCTGGGTCTTGCAGTGCAATCGCCCTCCGGAGACGAACGGGTGGTTGTGGTGCAGGGGGGAGACATGGAGTTTGGCGTCCGCGTCCACGCGGTTGAGGGGGTCAGATCCGTGCCTGTGCCAACGCCGGACACGTCGCTGCCTGCATTGACCGGGCAACACGAGAGGCTGTTTCTGGGGGTTTCTGGCCAGACGCTGGCCGTACTGGATGGTGAGCGCCTGCTTGCCGACGCCGCACTGATGGTTTCCGGGCAGACGGCCCGACAGACACCGGCGACGCCGGAGGAGAGTTGACGTGGGCTGGCTTTCGGATATCAGCACCCGCTCGAAGTTGCTGCTTGGGTATGGGACTCTGGTCGTGCTTCTGGTGATCGTGGCGGCTCTGGGCACCAGCACGGTGTTTGAGATCCAGGCCGGCCAGCGCGTCATCGTTGAACAAGAGCTCGCACCGGTCTCCGCGCTGCTGCAGGCACGGGGCCACATCAACCACGTCCGCGGCGACATCCTTGACCTGATGATCACCACCAATCACGCGGATTGGCCGGCCATCGAGGCCGATCTTGCAGCGATTGAGGCGCAGGCTCTCGAGCGGCTGACCAGCGCGCAGGCCATGCTGCGCGACAGCGGCGACACCGTGCACGAGTCGGCCGTTGCCGCGGTTGTCGCCACGTTTGCTGCGTACCGGGCCGGGGTCGCGGAAGAAGTGGCCCTGGTCCACCTGGGCAACCCGGGCCAAAGTGAAGCCCTTGCAGGCGGCGTGCAAGAGCAGCGCCTCATCGCAATGCGCGACGCGCTCAGCGCCACGGTGGCCTCCCTGCAGGACGAGGCCACAGACGCGGTTGCGGCGTCGGCCCAGCAGGCCAACCGCGTCGTGGGCACCTTCCTCGTCATCGTGGTCTTGGCGCTGCTTGCCGTCCTTGGCCTCCTCTTGCTGCTCAATCGCCTGCTCGCCGAGCCGCTGCGGCGGGCCTCGGCCATCCTGGGCGCGATGAGCCGCGGGGACCTCACCGAGCGCATGGGCCTGCGCCGCGGAGACGAGATTGGTCGCCTCGCCACGTCCATGGACGAGCTTGCCGACACCGTGGCGGCGATGGTCACCGAGGCGGCAGGGCTGCTGAACGCAGCGGGCGAGGGCCTCCTCTCCGCGCGCGGCGACGCAAGCCGGTTTGAGGGCGCCTACCGCGACATCGTCGAGGGCGTCAACCAGACGCTTGACGCGGTCACGGTGCCGCTTGTGTTTGTCGCCCGCCATGTGGAGCGCATCGCCAACGGGGAGATCCCGGCGCCGCTCACCGCTGTGCAGCGCGGTGACTTCGTCCTGCTCCAGACCAACGTCAACACAATGACTGCCGTCCTGCGAGACCTCAACCGCGACACCAGCGACGGCGTGTCCGTCCTCGCGGCCGCCTCTACCGAGATCCTGGCAACGGTCTCCCAGCTGGCGGGCGTGGCCGCCGAGACTGCAGCCTCGGTGACCCAGACCTCAACAACCGTTGAGGAAGTCAAGCAGACCGCCCATCTCAGCGCGCAGCGTGCCCGCGACGTGCAGGACTCCGCTGTCCAGAATGCGGCCATTGGCGAGAGCGGCCGGGTTGCCGTCGTCGAGACCGTGGAGGGCATGGACAGGATCCGGGGGCAGATGGGCGCCATCGCTGACGCGATCGTCCGCCTCTCGGAGCTTGGCCAGTCCATCGGCGAGATCATCACCACCGTCAACGACCTGGCCGAGCAGTCAAACATGCTGGCCGTGAACGCCGCCATCGAAGCCACCCGAGCGGGCGAGTACGGCAAGGGGTTTGCCGTTGTCGCACAGGAGGTCAAGAGCCTCGCGGACCAGTCGCGCCAGGCAACCACCCAGGTCCGGTCCATCCTCTCAGACGTCCAGAAGGCCACAAGCTCAGCCGTGATGGCCACCGAGCAGGGGACAAAGACGGTTGCGGACGGTGTTCGCCAGGCGAGTCAGGCGGGCGAGTCCATTCGCCGTCTGGCCGACGCCATTGGAGAGGCGGCCGATGCCGCCACCCAGATCGTCGCGTCCGCGGACCAGCAGCTTGTGGGCATGGAGCAGATCGCCATGGCAATGGGCTCCATCCGCCTGGCCACCGCTCAGAACGTGGCTGGCACGCGCCAGCTTGAGGAGTCCGCCCTGAGCCTCTCGTCCACCGGGGAGCGCCTGCGCCTCGTGGTTGAGCGGCAGCGGGTGGAATCCTGATCCCCGCGGCCGCGTCCCGCATCGCCTAGCACCGCGAGGATCAGCATCGTCCGTGGATGACCGACGCGCACGGTTCCTGGAGCAGCTCCGGGAAACGTTCCGGGTTGAGGCAGCAGAGCACATCGAGTTGGTGTCCGCTGGCCTTGTTGCCTTGGAGCGCGCGTCGGAGGCCGAGCGGGCGCCGCTGCTGGAGCAGGTCTTCCGCGAGGCGCACTCGCTCAAGGGGGCGGCCCGCGCGGTTGGCCTCGTCCGCGCCGAGGTGCTCTGCGCGGAGCTTGAGAGCCTCTTCGCCGCCGCCAAGGGTGATGGGCTGCGCCTGACGCCGGAGCACCTTGATGGGGCGCACGCCAGCCTCGCCGAGCTTGCGGTCATCTGCGCGGATCCATCCGGTGACGCCGCCACGGCCGCCACGGCCGCCACGGCCCCTGCGCCCGCGCGGCCTGCCCAGCCAGCCGCGGCCCTCCTCTCTGAGGCAGCGGAAGCGCGACCGACGGTCCCGCGCGCAGCCTCCTCCAAGGACACCATTCGCGTGGCCGTCCCGCGCCTGACAGGCCTCATGCGCGACACCGAGCAGCTGGTTGGGTTGCGCCTCAGCGCCACCTCGCTTGCCGAGGACCTGCGCCAGCTTGCCGAGACCATGGCCACCAGCCACGACGCGGACTCGAGCGCGGATCACGTCAGAGCGCTGAGCGCGCTTGCGGCCACCGCTGCCCGTGACGCCCAGGTCCTTGCCGCCAGCACGGATCTGATCCTCGAGGGGGCGCGGAGCGTGCTCCTGCTGCCGTGTTCGGCTTTGCTTGGGACGATGGGCTCAGTTGCCCGCGAGATGGCGCGCCAGCTTGGCAAGGATGTCGAACTCCGGGTTGACGGAGAGGACATCGAGGTGGACCGGCGCGTCCTCGACGAGCTCAAGGATCCGCTCATCCACCTGCTCCGCAACGCCGTGGACCACGGCATCGAGCTGCCTCAGATCCGGCGGGATCTCGGCAAGCCCGAGCGCGCCATGATTGTGATCACGGTGGCAGCCGTCCAGGCCAACCGGGTCCGGCTGACCATTGCGGACGATGGCGCCGGCATCGACGCCAAGCGGGTGATTGCGGCCGCAACGCGCCTTGGGATCGCGCCCGGGACCGCCCTGGCGGACGGATCCGACATGGACGCCACGACGCTCATCTTTGAGTCCGGCTTGTCCTCAAGCCAAGTGGTCACGGACCTCTCTGGACGCGGTCTTGGTCTGGCGATCGTGCGCGAGAAGGTGCACAAGCTCAACGGCACCATCAGCGTCACAACCAGCCCGGGGCGCGGCACGTCGTTCCACCTCGAGGTGCCGCTGTCGCTCTCCAACTATCGCGGGGTCATGGTCAGCGTGGCCGGCCGGCTGGCGATCATCCCCAGCGCGTCGGTGGTCCGCGTGTTCCGCGTCCCGTCCGAGGCGATTGCGTCCGTGGACGGGCGACCGTCGGTCACCATGGACAACCATCCCGTGCTGCTGGCCCCGCTCCACGAGCTGCTGGACCTGCCCGGGCCAGACCAGCGGGTGCAACCCGCCACCCGGTCCATCGTGGGCGTGCACGCGGGAGAGCGCCGCATCGCGCTGCTGGTGGATGAGGTTCGCGGCGAGCAGGACGTGATCCTCAAGCAGCTGGGCCCCTTGCTTGCGCGTGTGCCAGCCATTGCCGGGGTCTCGATGGGCGCCAGGGGCGAGATCATCCCGGTGCTTGATGCCGCAGACCTTGTGGAGCGCGCCTTTGGCCGCCGAACCGCGGGCCAGCAATCCGCAAGTCCCGCTGCTGCTGCTGCGCACGGCGCCCGGCGGCTGCTTGTTGCGGATGACTCGATCACCTCGCGATCGCTCCTGCGGAGCCTCCTCGCGGGTGAGGGCTACGTGGTCACTACGGCCGTGGACGGCGAGGAGGCCCTGTCGCGCCTCCACACGGAGGCGTTCGATCTGGTTGTCTCCGATGTGGACATGCCGCGGATGACCGGTCTGGAGCTCACCGAGGCCATCCGTGCCGACGCGCTGCTCGCCTCGCTGCCGGTGATCCTTGTGACCTCGCTCGCCACGCCGGAGGACCGGCGCCGGGGTCTTGAGGCAGGCGCCAGCGCGTTTGTGGCCAAGGGCAACTTTGACTCGGGCAACCTGCTTGACATCGTGCGGCGGTTCCTGTGAGCGACATCCGGACCCGGTCGCGCACCAAGGTGCTCGTGGTTGACGATTCCCGTGTCGCCCGCGAGTACCTGGGCTATGTGCTTGGAGCCGATGCGCGGATCGAGGTGGTTGGGGAAGTGGCGACGGGCGAAGACGCGGTTGCGTTTGTGCGGCGCTCTCGCCCCGACATCGTCCTCATGGACCTCCACCTCCCCGGGATTGACGGGTTTGAGGCGACGCGCCAGATCATGGCCACGGCACCCGTGCCCATCATCGTGTGTACTGCCGGCGTCTCGTTCCACGAGGTCAAGACGGCCATGGAGGCGTTGGCCGCGGGCGCACTTGCTGCGCTGCGCAAGCCAGTGGGGCCCACGCACCCCGATGCCGCCGCAGATGCCGCCGCCCTGATCTCGATGCTCCGAGTCATGGCGCAGGTGCGCGTTGTGCGCCGGTGGCAACGTCCCGCGGCAGGCGCGGTGCCAGCTCCGCCGCCCGCGCGGATTGAGCCTGCGGCTTTGGCGCTCAGAAGTGTTGCCGTTGTGGCCATTGGGGCGTCAACGGGTGGGCCGCCTGCGCTCGCCGCCATCATGTCGCGGTTGCCCAAGGACTTCGGAGCACCTGTGCTCATTGTCCAGCACATCACCAGCGGGTTCACCGCCGGCTTTGCCAGCTGGCTTGGGACGGAGACGGGGCGGCCGGTCCATGTGGTGAGCGGCGGGGAGATGCCGCTTGCCGGCCATGTCTACGTGGCCGGTGAGGGAGGACACCTCCGGGTCTCATCGGCAGGCCGCCTCGAGATGGCCAGTGACGAGCCGCCGTCGGTCCACTGCCCGTCGGTTGGGGTGTTGTTCACCTCGGTTGCCCAGCGCTACGGCAGACGCGCCATCGGTGTCCTGCTGACCGGCATGGGCCGCGACGGGGCTGCGGAGCTCAAGGTGCTTGCCGATGCCGGGGCCCTGACCGTGGCCCAGGATGAGGCGAGCTGCGTCGTCTTTGGGATGCCTGGCGAGGCGATCCGGCTGGGTGGCGCCCAGCTTGTCCTCTCGCCTCAAGCGATTGCGGATCTGCTGGTGCGGGTGGTCCGGGTTAGGAGTTCCGGCACATGAGCGGTCTCACCCAGGTGCTGGTGGTTGAAGACAGCCCAACGCAGCTCGCCCAGCTCCGGTTCACCCTTGAGGTTGCCGGGTTTGACGTCCTCACCGCCGCCGATGGCGCCGAGGCTCTTGACGTGGTGCTGGCCCACCCGGTTGACCTGGTGATCTCGGATGTCGTGATGCCCGACATCGACGGTTTTGAGCTGTGCGAGCGGATCCGCCGCAACGGCCGACTCAGCACCCTGCCGGTGATCCTCCTGACCGCCATGGCCGACCCGATGGACGTCCTGCGGGCGCTGGAAGCCGGTGCCGACGGCTTTGTCCGCAAGCCCTACAACCCCGAGCAGCTGATCGCCCGCGTCAAGGCCGTCCTTGACACCGCGGCGCGGCGGAGCGCCACGCCCGAGGAGGCTGGTGTCACGGTTCGCCTGGGGGGCCGCGACCACTACCTGAGTCAGGAGCGGCTGCAGTTCCTTGATGTGCTGAGCCCGGCGAGTGTGGATGGGCTGCCCCTGCTGCCGTTGCTGCCCGAGGCGCCTGAGCGCCATGCCCAGGGGGCCCGCGTGCTGATTGCGGAGGACAGCCCCACCGAGCTTGCCAAGCTGCGGTTTGTCCTTGAGGAGTCCGGGGTGCTGGTCACGTCGGCCCCGAACGGGCGTGCCGCGATGGCCGTGCTTGAGGCCGCCCACGAGTCTGAGCCATTCGACATCATCCTCACCGACGTCGTGATGCCCGAGCTCAACGGCCACGCGTTCTGCCGCGCCATCCGCGCCGATCCCCGGTTCGCCCGGATCCCGGTGATCATGGTCAGCAGCCTTGCCGGCCCCAACGACATCGCAGCGGCCATGGAGGCCGGTGCCACCAACTTCATCGCCAAGCCGTTTGACGAGGGGTACTTGGCCGCGCGGGTGCGCAGCCTCTTTGCCGGCCGCGCAGGCCGTCTGAGCCGCCCCGCGGCAGCCCCCATCAACCTTGCCTACGGCGGCCGGAACTTCTCCATCACCGCCGACCGGATGCAGATGCTGGATCTGCTTGTGGCCAGCTACGACCACACGGTGGGGCAGAACTCCGAGCTGCGCCAGGTCCGGGATCAGCTGCAAGAGCTCAATCAGGACCTTGAGAGCAGGGTCGCGGCGCGAACCCGCGAGCTGTCGCTGGAGATTGAGGAGCACGCTCGGGCCGATGCGCGCCGGACCGAGGTTGAGGCGCAGCTGCATGCGTCGCAGCGGGCCGAGGGGATTGGCGCCCTTGCCGGGGGCGTTGCCCATGACTTCAACAACCTGCTCTCGGTGATCATCGGCTACACCGAGATGGTCCTTGACCGGCTTCCGGAGGCCGATCCATCCCGGGCGGATCTCGACGAGGCCATCTACGCTGCCGAACGGGCGGCCGCGCTGACGGCCCAACTGCTCGCCTTTAGCCGCAAGCAGCTCCTTCAGCCGGTGCCGCTCAACCTCAACGACGCCACCGGAAGCGCAACGGGCATGCTGCGCCGCATCGTTGGCGAGGACGTACGGCTTGACGAGCGCCTTGCGCCCGACCTGGGGCTGGTGATGGCCGATCCCACGCAGATTCAGCAGGTGATCGTCAACATCGTCGGGAATGCGCGGGACGCCATGCCGTCGGGCGGAACCCTGACAATCGAGACGCAGGATGTGGAAGCCGGGCCCGACACCTGGTTCTCGCCCGTTGTCAGCGGGCCGTGCGTGATGCTGTCGTTCCGCGACACCGGCATCGGCATGGACCGCGAGACGCTTGAGCGCGTGTTTGAGCCGTTCTACACCACAAAGGGTCCCGGCAAGGGGACGGGGCTGGGCATGGCGACCGTCCACGGGATTGTCCGCCAGAGCGGGGGCGACATCCTTGTCGAGAGCGTGCCCGGTGTGGGCACGACGCTCCGGATCATCCTGCCCCGCCTGGCCGTGGGGGCTTCAGTCCTGTCCCCGGTTGCGGCCGCGGTGGTGGACACCGGCGGCACCGAAACCATCCTCGTCGTTGAGGATGAGCCCGCAGTGCGCAGCCTCACGTCGCGCACGCTGCGCGAGGCTGGCTACACCGTGCTGGAGGCAACCGGCGCAGCGCAGGCCCTGAGCTTGTGCGCGGCGTGGACAGACTCCATCGACCTGCTCCTGACCGACGTGGTGATGCCCGACATGAGCGGACCGGAGCTTGCCAAGGAGTTCGCCAAGAAGTACCCCGCGGCGGCGCTGCAGTTCATGTCCGGGTACACAGACGACCTCATTGGCCGCCACGGGCTCAAACTTGATCAGACCCCGCTGCTTGGAAAGCCCTTCTCGCGCGAGCGCCTGCTCACCATGGTTCGGATCGCGCTCGACGCCCGCGCAACAACTAGCCCGCGCAACAACTAGCCCGCGGCACAGCTGGCCGGGGCGCCTGCTCGCGGGACGCCCCGGTTGCGGCGGGCGGTCAGCCCGAGGTGCCGCTCGTGACGGTGGTGTTGCGCTCCTCCGCCTCCATCTGCTGCAGGGTGATCACGATGGCCGCGGCCATCGCAACCTCAAACCCCGCGGCAACCTGGACGGCGAAGACGTTGTGCAGGCTGAAGAACTTCTGCGACGCCTCGACAACCACTACCTCGCCGCGCTTGACCATGAAGTTGTGGTCGATGATGTCGCCCTTGACGGTGAGCTCGTCGCCGCCTTCAAACTCGATCTTGAACTTGTCGCCCAAGAAGCTGACCAGCCCTTGCTGGATGGTGGCGACAATCTGCTCGCCCTTCTTGATCTCAAAGGTCTTGCGCAGGTGCATCAGCGATTTGCCGATGTGATAGATCTCGTTGCCCGCGGTGTCGTTGAGCTTGAGGGTGCGGCGCAGCGCGAGCGCCTTGCCGTCCACCTCAAACACGCGGTTGCCCTGCACATCCTCAATCCAGGCGTCACCGCCCATCGAGACCAGCTTCTGCTTGAGGACAAAGGTCGCCGCCGGGTTGTCCATCGCCGTTCTCCCTGCCTGATCAGGCCGCAACGTCAGATCGCTGCAGACGGCAGCATCGTGCCCCACCGCCCACGTGGCGGCAACCCCCACATGTAGGTCAGCCGCACACGATCCCGTGACTGGTTGCAAGCTGCATCAGCCCGTCTCCGGCGGCAATTGCGTGCAGGATTTCCTCAGCACTTGTGATGCCGATCCGGCCAAGCAGCGCGGGGCCAATCTCCTGGCCGATCTCCTGCAGCACCGAGCAGATGGCGTTGTTGAGGTCCAGCAGCTCGCGCAGGTTGGGGTCGGTCCCGTCGCCCATCGTGGCGATGGCGATGGTGGCGGCCTTGAGCTTCTTGAGCTTGGCGGCTTCCAGCTGCAGCCATACGCCGCCCGCAAGCGACAGGCTGCCAAAGCCAAGCAGCGCGGCGATGTCGTCGTAGACGCCGGCCATCGTGAGCACGTTGTCAATCTGGTCGAAGATCCGGTTGATCTCCGCAACCTCCGCGCCCCCGCCAGAGCTGTCCCCGAGAACGCCAAAGAGCGAGCCCGACGCGCGATCCACAAGCCATCCCGCGGGCGTGGCCGCCTTGTCCACCACCGCGATGCGCCCCTGGTTGCCGTAGCCGTCCATCAGCCTCGCCAGCGCGTCAACCTTGGCCTTGGCGACGCCGGGCAGGACGTCTGCGATGGCGCCGGGCGCCGCAACAAGCGACGCCGACGCCAGGCTGTGCGCGGTGCTCTGGGCAAAGCCCACGCCCTCGGCAAAGGCCAGCCTCGCCGTCCGCCGCGCCGTCCGCCCAAACGCCGCCACCGGGTCGGGGTCTGTGGTGGCAAAGACCGTGTGCGGCAGGATGTCCACGCTTGTGCGCGTCCGGACCGTGCCGCCGGGCTCCCACTGCGCAACGCGGCGGTGGAGCGTCATCCGGAAGATCGTCTCAAAGGTCAGTGGGCCATCGGCGTCGTCAAGCGCCACAGATGTCGCATGGAGGGTCTTGGGTCGCACGCCCAGACCCGTGGCGAGCGCGGCGATCTTTGCGTCGTCATCGGTTGCCTCTGCGAGCGCGGTGGACGCGATGGCCATCGTGATGCCGTCGTCCAATTGCACAGCGGTGGACGGAACGCCGGCCTCCACGGTGACGGCGTATGCGCCAAACAGGGCGGCGCGGACCTGGCCCAGCTGGTCCTCGGTGATGGCGTTGGGGTTGACGCCGGGTTCGGCGCCGGCAAGCGTCCGGCGTGCGCGCACGATGCCGCAGTCCACCTCGAGGTATAGCCCGGCGATTGCCGGTGGGCGGATGCGGGCCGCGGGTGCAGGCACGGCGTAGGATCCCGCGGCGGCAACCTCTGCACGCGTGGCGAGGGCAACGGTCACCACCCGTGTGGACGCTCCGGCCAGTGGTGCGCTGTAGCTGATGCGGTACGGGTTGGCGGGTCGGCTCTCGATTGCCGTGCGGACGGCGGCCACGGCCTGGGCCGTATCGGTCACTGCCGCCGAACCCAGCCGCCCGGCATCGCCCAGCGCCTTGAGCATCGTCTGGTTGACATCGCCCACGCCAAGCGTGAACACCGGGGGACCGGCCATCACGCGGCTGAGGTATTCGGGCGGCGGGACGGTCTGCTCCGCGTTGGTCATGAAGTCGATGGTGTGCGCGTCCGTGATCAGGACGATGGCCGTTGGGCCAAAGCGCGCGACGTCTGCAAGGTTGACCCAGATGTCGGAGCCACCGGCCATGACCGCGATGGCGTTCTTCTCAACCAGCGCCAGGTCCGCGGTCCAGTCATCAAACGAGGCTGCCTGCAGGAAGTTGACCCCGGCTGATCGGAACGTTGTCCGCGGGTCCAGCGCCAGCAGGCTCTGCGCCACGGTCTTGGCCACGGCACCCATCGCCGCGCCGCGGAACTGCGCCGGGATGCTGTCCGAGCCGTCGATGAGGAACATGACGTGCGGCGCCGGGACATGCGTCTGGTCCACGGTGAAGCCAACAGGCTTGCCGTCCTCGCTGACGTGGAACGCGGCCGCGGGAAGGCCCTCGAGCATGCGCCCGGCGGCATCGGTCACCGACACGCCAAGGATTGGCGCGGGGAACGTGGTGGCGTTGATCCCCATGGTCATGGCCGCCACACTGGCAATCACGGCCGGGTCCGCCGGGCCGTCACCCGCGGCGATCGGGACGTCGCCAACGCGGACCACGCCATCTGGGTTGTCGAGGTCCACGATCTTGCCGCCCAGCGTGATGGGCTTGCCCGCAAACGTGAACTGCTTGCGGGTGGCGTTGTCAAGGTCCGGGCCGCGCACGGTGATCACCGGGCGGATGACGCCCACGTTGGCGGGCCGCACGGCGAGCAGTGCGTCCAGCGAGTCCACCGCCGGTCCAAGGGAGAACACGAGATCCCGGCCGATGAGCGCGCTCCCGTCCCAGGTGCCCTCCACCAGCGGGATCTGGCGATAGGTGTCCTGCGTGGTGATCGCCAAGATGCGGGCCGCAACGCCAAGGGTGCCTCCCGGCGGCAGCACCCCCTGGACGCCCAACTTGCCCACCGGGCGCAGCCCCTTGCCCGTCCACGGCTCGGCTATCTCGTCGCCCGCGTCGCCTGGCCCGGGCACGATGACCACGGGGAGCGACGTCATGGGCAGCGCCTGGAACACGCGCTCCGTCTTTGCGCCCGGCCCAATTGCGGCGAGCACGCGGTCTGCCAGTGCCGCGGAGTCCGTGGCGCCCACGTCCAGCGGCGTTTCTGCCGGTGGCGTTGCGGACAGGTGCAGCGCCGCGCGGACAACCGCGAGCCGGTCGGCTGAGATGGCAGGCGTGAACGGCCGATGCGCCGCCCGCCGGAAGTGCCGCGCGGCTGCGCCCAGGTCTGCCGGGGCGCCATCGGTGTTGGCAAGCAGGTCCGCGGTCTGCACGCTTGCGACATGCGCGCT
>CAIYHO010000250.1 GCA_903925955.1 uncultured Chloroflexota bacterium | reverse complement strand
TCTCGGCCATGACCTGTGTGATGTCGGAGAGCAACCCCGTGCGGTCGTAGGCCTCCACGCGAATGGCAATCGGGTAGGTCTGCGCGGGCGCCGCCTCCCACTCCACATCGATCAGCCGGGCAACCTCGCGCTCGTTGGCCACCGTGTTGCAGGTCCGCAGGTGGACCGTGATCCCCTTGCCGCGGGTGATGAACCCCTCGATGGGGTCGCCCGGGATGGGGTGGCAGCACTTGGCAAACCGCACCAGCAGGTCCCCCACCCCCTTGACGCGGACGCCGCCGGTGCGTGCAGGCTGGGGCGCGGCAACCGTGGGCAGGGCGGCCTGGCCGTCGTCAAGGACGCCAAGGCGCATCACCACCTGCTGGGCCGAGATGGCGCCGTAGCCAACGGCTGCGTAGAAGTCGTCAAGCGTCTCGTGCTGGTAGTGCTTGCCAACTTCGGCAAGCCGGTCGTGGCCGATGGCCGCGGAGTTTGTCCTGGCCAGACGGCGCAGTTCGCGGTCAATCGCCTCGCGGCCGTGGATGATGTTCTCCGCGCGGTCCTTCTTCTTGAACCACTGGCGGATCTTCTCCCGCGCGTGGGATGTCCGGACCAGGTTCATCCAGTCGCGCGACGGACCGTGCTCGCCCTTGGTGGTGACGATCTCGACGATGTCGCCGTTCTTGAGCCGGTAGTCCAGTGGCACCAGGCGGTTGTTGACCTTGGCGCCGATAGTCCGGTGGCCGATGTCGGTGTGGATCCGGTAGGCGAAGTCCAGCGGCGTTGAACCCGCCGGCAGGTCCTTGACATCGCCCCGCGGCGTGAACACGAACACCTGGTCCTGGAAGATGTCGAGCTTGATGCCCTCGACAAACTCCGTGGCGTCGGACTCGCTGACGTCGCGCTGCCACTCCATGAGCTGGCGGAGCCAGGCAAGCTTCGCGTCGTAGTCGCGCTCCGCCTTTGTCCCCTCCTTGTACCGCCAGTGCGCGGCGATCCCCACCTCGGACACCTGGTGCATCTGGTGCGTCCGGATCTGGATCTCAAGGGGCTTGCCGTCAAAGGCGATGACGGCCGTGTGGAGCGACTGGTACAGGTTGTTCTTGGGAACGGCGATGTAGTCGTCAAACTGGCCGGGGATGGGCCGCCAGAGCGCGTGCACAATCCCGAGCGCCCCGTAGCAGTCCCGGATCTCGTCCACAAGCAACCGGATGGCGTAGACGTCGTAGATCTCGCCAAACTCTGCGCTCTTGCGCTGCATCTTCTTCCAGATGCTGTAGATGTGCTTGGGTCTGCCCTGAAGATCGGCCTTGATGCCGGCGTCCGCAAGCCTCGGCTTGAGCTCCTCAATCGCGCGCTCGATATACGCCTCGCGGCTATTGCGCCGCGTGTCGAGCAACTTGGCCAGCTCGCGGAAACTCTCAGGCTCCAGCGCCTTGAACGAGAGGTCCTCAAGCTCCCACTTGATCTGCCAGATCCCAAGCCGCTCGGCCAGCGGCGCATAGATCTCCAGGGTCTGGCGCGCGATCCGGTGCTGCTTCTCGGTGGGCAGCGCACCCAGCGTGCGCATGTTGTG
>CAIYHO010000249.1 GCA_903925955.1 uncultured Chloroflexota bacterium | reverse complement strand
GGTGAAGGGCGTCTCCACCTCAGCCACGTCGCCGTGGGCAGAGATGCGCAGCAGCCGATCCCGCCCGCCAGAACGCGCGGCAGCCAGCAGCGACCCGTCAGGCGCAAAGGCGTACCACGAGACGTCCAGGCTCCAGGCTGTCCCGCCAAGCTCCGCGTCCATCGGCGCGATGGGCTGCGCCGGCGACTCGGGGCCGTCCGGATAGGCGTAGAGGTTCCACCAGCCGGTCTCATCAGACGCGGCGTGGAGGACCCCGGTGGGCGACCACTCGGGCTGCACGATGGACACCGAAGGCCCGCCAGCCACCGTGCGCGCCTCGCCGAGCGAACCGTCGCTCAGAACCGACGCAACCCGAAGCCGCGTCCCGTCCCAGGGCATGTGCGGGTGGTCCCACTCAATCCAGGCCAGCATCGCTCCATCGGACGACGGACGCGGCGACGAGACAAAGTCAAGGCCGCTCACGAGCACCCGACCGGCTCCATCGGATCCGTCCAGTGCAATCGCAACAATCTCGTTCACGACCAGCGAGGCGTCGTCAAGCGCAGCGGCATCGTGCGTCTCGCGGACGGCGTACAGGCGCGCAGCCCGCGGGTCCAGCCGCAGGTCCGCGTAGCGCCACGGGCCCTCTGGCGTGATTGCCGCGGGCACTGCCACGCCATCGGGGTCCAGACGCCATAGACGCCCGTCTGCCGGTGAGGACGCGATGACCAGACCGTCACGAACCGTGTACGAACCGCCGCCGTACTCGTGGACTCCGTTGCCAACGCGGAACGGGTCCGGCGTCAGTTCGCGGGTGACCCCGTCAAGACCGTGGCGCAGGAGCGTCCGGCGACCGCCCTGGGCCGCCCGGCTCTCCAGCCAGTAGACATCGTCCCCGTCCATCCAGGGCTCGCTGAGCACCACAACGGAGCCAGCCACCAGATCGGGCCCGATGGGCGACGACCAACTGCCGAAGGGGGCGAGACGCGGCTCGGGATCAGCCATGGCGGCGGCTAGGTGCCGTGCTTCCAGGAGGTGACGTACTCAAGCTGCTGCGCGGTCATCGGATCGAGGGTGATACCCATCGAGGCGAGCTTCAGGCGGGCAACCTCGGCGTCGATTGCCTCAGGCACGTTGTAGACCTGCGGGGCAAGCTCGGCGTAGTGCTTGGCGACATATTCGGCCGACAGCGCCTGATTGGCGAAGCTCATGTCCATGACCGCGGCCGGGTGCCCCTCGGCGGCGCCAAGGTTGACCAGACGGCCCTCAGCGATGAGGTTCAGCCGCTTGCCGCCAATCTCGTACTCCACCACGTTGGGGCGCACGTCGCGCTCGTGGCCCTCGGCCATCGCCCGCAGCGCCGGCAGATCCAGCTCCGCGTCAAAGTGGCCGGAGTTGGCCATCACAGCGCCGTCCTTCATCGCCTCGAAGTGCTCGCGGCGGAAGACGTTGATGTTGCCGGTGGCGGTCACAAACAGGTCGCCCCAGGAGGCAGCCTGACCAACCGTCATGACCTGGTACCCGTCCATCATCGCCTCGAGGGCGCGGACCGGGTCCACCTCGATGATGGTGACGTGGGCGCCATGGCCGGCCATGCGCTGGGCGATGCCGCGGCCAACCCAGCCGTAGCCCGCCACCACCACGTTGCGCCCGGCAATCAGCAGGTTGGTGGCCCGCAGGATGCCGTCGATGGTGGACTGGCCGGTGCCGTACCGGTTGTCAAACATGTGCTTGGTCTGCGCCTCGTTCACGGCAACCACCGGGAACGACAGCGCCCCCGTCGGCGGCCATGGCGCGCAGGCGGACCACACCCGTGGTGGTCTCCTCGGTGCCGGCCAAGACGCCCGGGAGAAGGTCGCGGCGCTCCTCGTGGAGCAGCGAGACGAGGTCACACCCGTCGTCCATCGTCAGCTGCGGGCGGATGGCCGCAACGGCGTTGAGGTGCGCGTAGTAGGAGTCCCTATCCTCGCCCCGGCGCGCGTACGTTGCGATGCCGTATTCCTTGACCAGGGCCGCGGCGGTCCAGTCCTGCGTGGAGAGCGGGTTGGATGCGGCAAGGTAGACGTCGGCGCCACCGGCCTTGAGGGTCCGCATGAGGTTGGCGGTCTCGGTGGTGACGTGGAGGCATGCGGCAATCCGGAGGCCCGCCAGCGGCTGCTCGCGCTCGAAGCGCTCCCGGATCAGGCGCAGGACCGGCATCTCGCGCTCGGCCCACTCGATGCGGCGGACACCCTCAGCGGCGAGGCCAAGGTCAACCACGTCGTGGGGCGGCAGTGCGTGTTCAGTCATCAGGACTCCTCGGCGGGCCGCCCGACGGCGTCGGCGGCAGTGGAAGCATTGGCGGTGTTGGCGTTGTGGGCAGGGATGATGGGGTGCGCCTGGGCAAACTGGGCCGGGGCGGCGGACCTTGGGGCGAACAGCCGGCGAAGCGGCTCCATGAAGCCCGGCCAGACTGGCGCGGTCCGCCGGACGAGGCGCTCCTCAAACCGGCAGTGCTCACGGTACCCGAGACCGGCGTACGCGGCGATTGCGGGCGGGTTGTCCGAGCGGACGTTGAGCACCACGTCGTCGCAGAAGCCCAGGAGTTCAGCGGTGACAGCGGCGGTCACCGCCTTTGCAAAGCCGCGGTTGCGGAACGAGTCGTGGGTGAGCACGTTGCCCACGGCGCTGATGCGCCCGTCACGGGACACGACGTGGGTACCGGCAGCGGCGACGAGACGGTCACCCATGCGGATCCCGAAGTAGATCCCCTCCTCCACCGCGCCTGCGGGAAGCCAGGCGGCAAACCCAAGCTGGTAGAGCCGGTTGAGATCAGTCACGTCCGAGGCATGGAGGCGCACAACCTCCGGCATGGGATAGGGGCGGAATGTGTCCCGATCCACCGTCATGCGGATCATCGCGGGACCCGGATCCACCTTGTAGAGGGACGCCACCACCGGCAAGGTTGGGGAGGCGGCAGCAACAAACGCCAGACGTGGCCGCAGGACATCGCGCAGGATGGCGTGGACGCCGTCGTCGCGGCCCATCACAAAGAGCGGCTGCGGCGTGGGGCCGGCGTACTCCACGCCCACAGCAATCGGGTCGTCCCCCGCCATCGCAACGGCGCAGCGCGTGCGGCTGAACTCTCGATCGTCAAGATCGGCCAGCGCATAGGCGGCGAAGATCCGGTCACGCTCAAGGAAGGCGCGCAGCAGAGCCCTGTCCGCAGTGGCGCGGGCCACGAGGGGCAGCCGCTGGCCAGCCGCGATAGAGGCCATCAGGACTGGGGTGCGATGTCCGGGCCTACCGCCTCGGGGCCGTCCACGGCCGGGGATGCAGGATCGGCAGCGGCGGCGCCATCGGCCGCGGTTCGGACGGTTTCGGCTGCCTCTGCTGCAGCGGCCACACGTCGGGCAAGCAGCGCTCGATACCCGCGCGATGACGAGCGGCGCGCGTGCGCGGTGACCATCGCCGCAGCCACTGACTCGCCGTAGGGCGCGCGCAGGATCCCCTGCTCGGTGACGATGGCGGTGATCAGTGACGCCGGCGTCAGGTCTTGGAGCGGGTTGCGGATGGGCGTGCCCTCAAGGGCGATGCGGCGGCCGTTCACCGTCAGCACGCTCGCCGGACGGGCCTCCTCAATGGTGGCACTCTCGCCTTCGGGCACATCGGTGTCGATAGACGACGTGGCCGCGCACACGATGAACGGAATGCCCTCGGCCGCGGCGGCCAGCGCCAGCGGGTACGTGCCCGAGATGCCGATGACGTCGCCGTTGGCCGCGATCCGCTCAGCCGACACCAGGACCGCATCCACCTCACCCGAGGCGATACACCCGGGCGCTGCGGCGTCTGTGACCACGGCATGCGCAACGCCTGCCTGCTTCAGTTCCCACGCTGCCAACCGGGACCCGATGTGGAGCGGCCGCGTCTCGGCAACCAGCGCGTGGATGGGGCGGCCCGCGTGGTGGAGCACGGTGATCACGCCCAGCGCGGTGCCAAACGTGCCGCTACCCAGGGCGCCCGTGCTGCCAAACGTGAGGACGTGGATCGGGGTGGTCGCGTCGCCGGGCAGGGCTGCCCCGGGCAGGGCTGCCGATGCCATCTGGGCAAGCCGGCCGTGGTCCTCGGTTGCCTCGCCGATGATCGCCTCTGCCTCAAGGCGGAACGCCTCGGCCACCTCGTCGCCCGTCGCATCCACGCCAAGCTCGTCCAGCAGCGCCAGCATTCGCTCGGTGGCCAGCGCAATGGCGGCCGATGCCGGACGGGTGAGGCGAAAGGCGTTGGCGGCGCCGCGAATGGTGGCCTTGCGGGCAAACGGCCGGGATGCGCGGTTGCGCGACGCGACGATCGCCAGCGTCAGCGCCGCAAGCTGGCCCTGGACGGCGCTGCCGTGGATGACGCCATCGGTGATGCAGCCCACGGCGTCCGCGGCGTTCTCAACATAGACCTCGCCAAGGATGTCGGGGAGTTGGCGCTGGTCCACCAGCACCGCCCGGTCCCCGTCCCAGCGGAACGGCGCGCGGTAGCCGGCGTTGGTGGCGTCCCACACGGGCGCACCGCCGCCGCCAGGTGCCGCCTGCACCGGCAGCGCAGCTGACCCGCCCACCGGAATGGTCATCGTCCCGCCCACCGGGATCACGACAGGTGCGCTGGGGGCAACGGGGGCGGACGCAGGGTCGATGCCGGTCAGCAGCGAGCGAGCCGCATCGGCCGACTCCTGCTGGAGCGACTGCGCAGCGCCAAGCATGCCGCCCACGGTTGTGGCGACATCGCCCGCGAACAGGCGGAAGAAGCGTCGGCGGTTGGGATCCTGGGTCGGCGGCTGGTCGGCCATCAGGGACGCGTCTCGTGCTGGGGCGCTTGGGCGATCAGTACCGGACGACGCTCGTCACGTTGCGACCCTCAAGGCGATCGCGGCCGTTGAGGAAGTCGAGTTCCACCAGGAACGCAAGCCCAACCACCACGCCCTGCAGCCGCTCCACCAGCTCCATCGTGCCGCGCACGGTGCCGCCGGTGGCAAGCAGGTCATCCACAATCAGCACCCGCTGGCCGGGGGCGATGGCGTCGCGGTGGATCTCAAGCGTGTTGGACCCGTACTCCAGCGCGTACTCAACGGTGAGCGTGTCGGCCGGGAGCTTGCCCAGCTTGCGCACCGGGACGAGACCCGCGTTGAGCTCCAGCGCCATGGGCGCCGAGAAGATGAACCCGCGGGACTCCATGCCCACCACGATGTCCACCTGGGTGTCGCGGTACGGGGCGAGCATCAGGTCGATGGACTCGCGGTACGCGGCAGCGTCCTTGAGCAGCGTGGTGATGTCGTAGAACAAGATGCCGGGCTTGGGGAAGTCGGGGATCTCGCGAATCTTGCCGCGAAGCGTCTCGACGGACATATCGGGCGGTTCCTCCGGTGTGGGCACGTCGTCGGGCATCGCGGCCGGTCGAGCAGACGGGGACGCTAGTCTAGCGCAGCGCCTGCAGGTCCCCTACCGCGGCAGGGGTTGCAATCTGGAGATGTTCTGGGCCGGGCAGACGCCGCGAGGCCACAAGCCCCACGGCCGCAAGCAGCGACGACATGGCAAACACCGCGCCCAGCGCCCAGCCCAGGCCATCGCCGCCGGCACGGATGCCGGCCGCGGTGATTGCCCCGCCAACGCCCGTCCCCAGCACGGTCCCCAGAATGTCCGCGAGCTGCAGCGCGGACGACGCCGCACCCTGTTCCGAGGGCTCCGTCCGGCGCAGCACGGTGAGCGTCACCGCCGAGTACATCAGCCCCATGCCAATCCCGGGCAGGCTCCACGTGGCCACCGCCAGCCACGGCGAGACCGCGGGCGACGCCACGGGCAGTGTCAGCGCCGAGCCCACAACGATGCAGATGAAGCCCAGCTCCACAAATCGGCGCTGGCCCCAGGCATCGATGTGCTTTGCCTGCCACCAGGATCCGCATGACCACGCAATGGTGGTCACGGTAAACACCACACCGGTGAGCACCGGGCTGGTCCCGCGCCAGGTCTGGAGCAGCAGCGCCACGTAGGCATCGGCGGCAAAGAACGAGAAGGTCATGATGCCGCGCAGCAGGACTGCGGCCGGAACGCCTGGCGCAAGCCGCAGGGTGCCGGCGGGCGTCAGGCGACGGAACGCGGGCAGCAGCAGCGCAACGCCTGCGACGGAACCGGCCACCAGCGCCAGCAGCTCCGGCGAGGTGAGCGCGGCGATGAGCAGCCCGGCGCCAACCGCGGCCAGCAGCGCGTTGGGGAGACGGCGGACGGCGGCCCTGTCCTTGACCAGGTCAGCCGACTGGGGCGGGGCATCGTGGCCGCCCAGCGCACGCAGGGCCGGGATGGCCGCCAGCACCAGCAGCGGCAGCAGACCCAGAAACACCCAGCGCCAACTGGTGACGGCGCCAACAAACGCGGCAATCGAGGGGCCGATGATCCCGGGCGCAACCCAGGCTGCCGACATCAGCGCAAACATCGGCGCCTGCAGCCGGTCGGGCAGACGCCGCCCGATCACCACATAGGCGGTTGGCGAGAGCGTTCCGCCGCCAAGACCCTGCACAAAGCGGGCCACGATCAGGATTGGCATAGACGGCGCCAGACCGCCCGCCAGCAGGCCGATGCCAAACAGCCCAAGCCCCACGGCAAACGGCCGGCGCAGCGGCATCCGGTCCAGGACGCCGCCCGCGAGGACAATGCCCACGAGAT
>CAIYHO010000248.1 GCA_903925955.1 uncultured Chloroflexota bacterium | reverse complement strand
GTATGGCGTGGCGCCCGTGGCCACGATCACCACGTCGGCACCGGCCGCGCGCACATATGCGGCGTCCGCGCGCACGCCCGCCACGATCTCTGCCCCGGCGGCACGCGCCTCACGCTCAAGGTTGTCGATGACCCCGCCAATCTCCTCGCGTCCGGGCACCAGCTGCGCAAGCCTGACCTGACCGCCAAGCCGTCGGTCCGCCTCGACAAGCGTGACGCGATGGCCGCGTTCTGCCGCAACGGCCGCCGCCTTGAGCCCTGCCGGTCCGCCGCCGATGACCAGCACGCGCTTGGACGCGGCCGCAGGCACGTGACGCTGATGGCCAGCCGCGCCGGTCCGCGGGAAAAACCGCTCACGGCCCGTCTCCGGGAACTGGATGCAGGAGATGGGATAGCCCGCGTGGAAGTGGCCGATGCAGGCCTGGTTGCAGCCAACGCAGGCGCGGATGTCGTCCAGTCGGCCCTCGGCCGCCTTCGCGGGCATCTCCGGATCCGTGATGAGCGCCCGGGTCATGATGCACATGTCGGCATCGCCCGCGGCCAGGATGTTCTCCGCGTCCTGCGGCTGGTTGATGCGCCCCGCAAGGAACACGGGCTTTGCGGTGACCTTCTTGACGCGCGCCGCGAGCGGGGCGATGTACCCCGACACCACCGGCGACGGCGGCACGATGTGGTCCGACCCCGACAGCGTCCCGGACGTGCCCTTGACCACGCTGACGTAGTCAAACAGGTTGTCGGCGTCGTATGCGGCCAGCGCCGCGAGTGCCTCCACTTCTGTGACCCCGTCCGGAGCCGCCTCGCCGATGGAGATCCGGACGCCCACAACAAAGCCTTCGGGGACCGCTGCGCGGCAGGCACGCAGGACCTCGCGCAGGAACCGCTGCCGACGGGTGGCGTCGCCGCCCCAATCGTCCTCGCGAAGGTTTGTCTTGGAGCTGAGGAACTGACTTGGCAGATAGCCCCAGCCGGCCAGGATCTCGCAGCCGTCCAGCCCCGCCGTCACGAGCCTTGCGGCCGACGCGCCAAAACTGGCGATGATCTCGTTGATCATCACCACGGGCATCGCCCGCGGGAACACGTGGTACCGCTCTGCCGGAACGGCGCTGGCGGACTGCGCCACGGCCAGCGTGCCGTCCTCGGTCATGACAATCTCGCGGCCGCCGTGGAACAGCTGGCCAAAGATGGCCGTGCCGTTGGCGTGGGCGACGTCTGCAAGGCGGCGGTAGCCCGGGATTGCCTCGTCGCTGTCGATGGTCAGTTCCGTTGGCGTGTAGCGCGCGGTGGGGTGCACGCCGGACGCCTGCGTCACGATCAGCCCCACGCCGCCGCGGGCACGCGCCTCCTGGTACGCAACCAGCTGGTCGCCGATGAGCCCGCGCTCCGCCATCACGGTGTCGTGGCCCGACGACATGATCCTGTTCTTGATGGTCACGCCGCCGATGGTCAGCGGCGAGAACAGGTGCGGGAAGCGCTCGTGACCGGGGAGACTGCCGGGGAGGGGGGTGGGCTGCGTCATGCGGCGCAGGATGACGCGTCGGCGGCTGCGCGTCTCGGCCGTCGCACAGGGTGCGCCCGCAGCATGTGCGCCCGCGGTGGCCGCCCGCCCTTGCGTGAACCACGTCAGACTCAGGAGCGGGGTCCACCCGAGAGGCTCGAACCGCCACGCTCGGCTTCCGGTGCCGAGTCCTGCACCAGACACCCCGACTTGATGCAGGCGTGACTCAGCCGCGGCCTCAGCCGCGGCCTCAGCCGCGGCGCGGCCCAGCCCACGTCCCAGCCTCGCAAAGTGACCGTGAACTCCCTGCTGGTATCGTGCGCGCATGGTGGAGGAGCTCATGGCGCACTGGCTGGGGAGGGTCCCGTACCGCGCGGCGTGGGACCTCCAGCGGCGGCTGGCTAGAGCCCGGGCGGCGGGCCGCATCGGGGACCATCTGCTGCTCCTTGAGCACCCCGCCGTCCTCACGCTTGGACGTCAGGCGGATGACGTCCACGTCCTTGCGCCTCCCGGGCTGCTGGAGGAGCGCGGCATCGAGGTCCTGCGCGTGGAGCGTGGCGGCGAGGTCACGTACCACGGCCCAGGGCAGCTGGTGGCGTACCCCGTCGTCCATCTTGCAGAGCGCGGGCTGCTCTTGCGTCCGTACGTCCGCGCCCTCGAGGCCGCGATGGCGGCAACCTGCGCCGCTCAAGGCGTCACGGCGGACCGACGCAACGGTCATCCCGGCTGCTGGGTGGACCCGGAAGGGCCGCTGCCCCGCAAGATCGGTGCCCTGGGCGTCCGCGTGGAGCGTGGCGTGGCGTACCACGGGATTGCGCTGAACGTGACCACGGATCTTGCGGATTTCGCCCTCATCGACCCGTGCGGCACCCCCGGGTTGCGCTCAACGTCCATCGCGGCCGAGATGGGCCGAGCGACAGGCCAAAGCGCCGGGCCGCCGTCCGTTGCCAGCGTGGCCGTTGCCGCAACCACATTTGCCCCAGCGCTTGCGGCGGGCCTTGGTGCGGAGATGACCCGCGCGCTGCGGATCCCTGCCGATCCTGCCGATGGCGCAGCCGCGCTGGCATCGCTGGAGGCCCTGCTTGCCGAAGCCGAGGCGGCCGAGCTAGCCGGAGCCGCCCGATGAGCGCCGGCCTCTTTGAGCTCCGCAAGGACGCCATCACCAGCTGGTGGGTGGCCACGATCATCGACCGCACGTTTGCGCGTGAGCGCTTTGCCCGCCCCGCCGGCCAGGTCCCCGACAAGGGGGACTGCTTCAACTGCCGGATCCCGCCGGGCGACGGCATCCGCGTCCGGGTGCTCAAGGATTTTGCGTTCACCGTTGCCGGCACCGAGGACGAGGCGCGGGCCCGCGAAGGCACCATCGCCCGGGTCACGCTTGAGGATGCGAGGGCCGCGGGCTCGTGGCGCACGGTCGTTGCCCCGCCTCATGAGCATCGCCCGCTCCACGCGGTGGGCAGCGCCGTCATCGAAGAGCTTCTGGCGCGCGCCCGTGACGAGATCGCCTCGGCCCGCCGGTCCGGATCCACCGCGTACGTCCAAGTCCTCCAGAACTGGGGTGAGCAGGCAGGCGCGCGCACCAACCACCTGTGTCTGGACCTGTACGACCTGCCCCAGATCCCGCACCGCGTGGCAGAGGAGCTGGGCGGGGCGGCGCGCTACCTGATCCGAGAGGGCGTGTGCGCGTACTGCCGCCTGGTCCGCGAGGAAACGCGACGGCCAAGCCGCATGCTCTATCAGGACGACCACGCGGTGGCGTTTGCCCCGTACGCAAGCCGCTCGGCGTTTGAGGTGTGGGTGGTCCCGCGTCGCCACGATGCGGACTTCTCGCGGGCGGACAACCGCGACATCGTCGCCACCGCCGAGGCCCTGCGCCAGGTGCTTAGCCGCCTCTCAAGTGCCCTTGACGGCCCGCCCTACAACCTCGTCCTGCATACGGCGCCCCTGCGCGAGCAGGTGGACGCCACGTACCACTGGCACTGGGAGATCCACCCGCGCCTCCGCGAGATTGCGGGTCTGGAGCTTGGCACGGGCCTCCCGGTGAACCCCGTTTCCCCCGAGGACGCGGTGGAGCAGCTGCGGGCAGGCGGTGTAGCAGACTCAACCGCGGAGCACCCGGACCGGTGAGGCGGCGCCGACCGGTGCGGTCCGTCCGATGATCGGGGCAGGGGGGCAGCGTCACACGACGCCTTCGCGCGTCGTCACAACCGCCCGGAACCGGTCAGTGGCGCATCCCCGCCTTGGCCCGGTCACCAACCCCGTATCAGCGGAGTCTTCGTGGTCTCGGACCCCATCCAGCTCGGACAGCGAATCATCCCCGGCGGTCGCGCCGTGACGGCGGCGTGGGACCGCGACGAGGCGTACCGCTTTGTCGAGGAGCTGTTTGCAAAGCACCAGAACGAGATCTACGTCTACCTGCTCCGCATGCTCCGCGATCCGGATCTTGCCGCCGACCTCACGCAGGACGCCTTCGTCAAGGCATACCGCGCATATGACTCCCTTGAGAAGCCCGAGAACGCCCGCGCCTGGCTGTACCAGATCGCCCATCGCGTGGCCTTGGACGACCTTCGCCGGCGCCGCATCGTCCGGTTTGTGCCGCTCGTGGGCGAGACGCGCAACTCCGCGCCGTCGGCTGAGCATCTCGCCATGGAGAACCGCCTCTCCGGCGACCTCCAGCGCGCACTTGCGCGCATCCCCGAACGCCAGCGCGCCGCCCTGCTCCTCTCCGAGCTCCACGACATGACCGGCGTTGAGTTGGCCGCGGTCCTTGGCGTGTCCCATGTGGCCGCCCGCGCGCTGCTGACCCGGGCCCGCGAGAGCCTCCGTCTGGCGCTGGCCGATGAGCGCGCCATCGAGGCCGCAGAGGACGCCGCCCGAGAGCCCGCCGCCCGAGACCGCGCCGTGCATTCGGAGCCACGGTCATGAGCCAGCGCCTCGGGGCTGAGCGCGACCACGAGCGCGCCCGCGAACTTGCTGCCCTCACGCTTGATGAGCCGCTTGCCGCCGCTGAGGCCGCGTGGCTTGAGGCGCACCTGGCCGCCTGCTCAGACTGCCGCTCCATCGCCGCCGAGTACGTGGACGGACGCAACGCCTTGCGCACGCTCCGCGGCGCCGCAATGGAGCCGCCCCGTGACCTCTGGGCGCGCACGGCAGCTCGAATTGAGACCGAGGCCGCGCGTCGTCCCAACCGGAACCCCGCGCCCCGCGGCGCCATCGGTGGCCGCGTGCCGCTCGGCGTGTTTGCGCCGCTGGCAGCAATGCTTGTGGTTGCGGTTGCCGTTGGCGCGGGCCTCCTGAACGGGACATCGCTGGCGCCTGTCGGCACGGGGGCCATGCCCACGCCCATTGCCATCACCGCGGCGGCCGATGTCCAGGTGCTCAACCGCGCCGAGGATGGCTCTGTCCAGATCCTGTCCCGCCCGGTCAACGCCGTCTGCCCCGCCGGCAGCTCCGAGTGCGGGATCAAGCGGACCTTCAACGTCACCAACGTTGGCGGCGTGGGCGTCGGCAGCCTCAACGGCGTCATGTCGCCCCATCGAGACCGCCTTGTTGTGGTTGCCAGCAGCAACGGGACACAGGGCGTCTACGTGATGCCCGTCTCGTTCCCCACGCCAGTTCCGTCGGCCACCGGCACGCCTGGGGCCAGCAGCGGCAGCACCGCGTCCGTCTTCCCCGCTAGCCCCGTCGTCGTCGTCACGGGCACCCCGGGGTCCAGCGCCACGCCGTCACCCACCCCGGACCCCTCGGCCAGCCCCGCCTCGTCGCCCTCCATCCCGGTTAGCCCCGAGCCGGACGGCGTGCTGGAGATCGCCAGCAACGTCGTTGTCGTGGGTCCTGCGGCGTACTCGCCCGACGGCACGCAGGTTGCGTTCTCCGCGCGTCCGGCCGACGGATCTGCCGGCCCCGACGTCTATCTCTGGACCAGCGGCGAGTCCGTGGCCCGGGCGCTCACGACGGACCACGCGGCGCAGTTCGCTTCGTGGACCACCCAGGGCATCCTGGTGAGCCGTGTTGCCGACGGGACACCCGCCACCACGCTGCTGGATCCCGCAACAGGCACCGAGACTCCGGTTGCTATCGGCGCGGCGTGGCTGCCCGTTGTGGACCCCACCGGCACGGTTGGCGCGTGGTGGGCTGGCACCGTGAAGCGCAATGAGGCCGGCGACTGGGTCCCCGGCGTGGGCAGCCTTGTGGTTGGGCCGTGGCCGTCTGCCGCCGGTGCTGGCTCTGTGCCCCCAACGCCTGCGCCAACCCCTGCCGTATCGGCTTCTGCGCCTGCGTCCCCATCCGGGACCGGTAGCGCCCCCGCATCGCCCCCTGTGCCTGCCGCAAGCGGAACTGCTGCCGCAAGCGAAGCTGCCGCAACCGCAAGCGCAGCCGCAACCGCAACCGCAGCCGCTGCCGGCAGCGCCACTCCAAGTGCCGATCCCAGCACTGGCGCGTCGCCCTCGGCCACTGACGCGCCGGCGAACATCCAGGTTCTCACCCATGGGGGCCTTGCCGCGTGGGCTGTCCGCTGGGACGAGACCGGTACGGCGATGGCCGTCTGGACGCTTGGCACGGACGCCGCGGACAGCGCGGACGGTGCCACAGAGACGTCTGCGCCAGACGCATCGGCCACGGAGTCGCAGGACCCCAGCGCGTCGCCGGCTACCAGCTCATCAACGGCGCCCGACGCTCCGTCGAGGAACATCGATACGGCCTCTACCCTCCCGGGCGCCCCAACCGCCACTGCGCTGCCCGCAGGCTCGCTGCCCGCCGAGACCGCTGCGGCGGGCTCCCCGTCGCCGACGCCGGCTGGCCGTCTCAGCCTCTACCGTTTGAGCACGCTGACGCTCCTGGCCGATCTTGAGCACCCGATGCTTGACGCGGCTCCGGCTGACGGCGGCTTCTCGCTCCGCACGGGTCGGCTTGCGTGGACGGCGCACTCCACGTCGGGCGAGCTGGTCCTGCAGGTGCTCGCCTGGTTTGGCACCACGATCGGCCGCTTGGAGCTCCCTGCCGCAACGGGGGCGATGATCGTCCCCTGACGCCAACGGGCCCCGTGCGCCAACGGGCCCCGCGCGCAACGAGCGCTTCGTGCGCCGGCAGGGTTTCTGCGGCGGCATGCGCTACCCTCCGCCGACATGCGACGCAGACTTGTGGTTGCGGCATCGGCGCTCATCGCCGTTGTCGCCCTCGTCGGCCTGCCCGATCCTGCCGGATCGCGGACGCCGTCACGCCCGGATGATCTTGGTGCAGCGGCGTTTACCGCCCTGGCGCTGAGTGCAACCCCCGCTCCGCAGGCCACGGCGCCCGCAACCGCCCTGGATGCCGCTGTTCGGTCGGCCGGGTTCCTCGACAGCGGCTCTGCACTGGAGGAGGCGGCGTCAGGTCCAACGGCCCCCACGGTCAGGACGTCCAAGGTGGCGCCGGCGCAGCAGTCGGGCAGGAAGTGGAAGACGCCGCGCCTCACGCTCACCGGATATGCCACGTTCTACGACAACGGCACCACGGCGATGCGCCTGCCGCGGGGCACCACCATCGTGATCTGCGGGAACAGCGGCTGCATCGAGCGGGTTGTCAACGACTACGGGCCCATCAAGAAGATCCGGATCGTCGATATGTACCGCCCGGACTTCTTCAAGATCTGCGGGTGCGGCTGGTGGTCGGGCACCACAATGGTCACCGTCTGGATCTACTAGCCCGCTGGGCCAGAGACCCGTCCGCGCGGTAGACTACGAGTCGATTTCCGCGCCGGTCCCGTGAGGCCGGGAAGGCCCCGTGAGGCCGGGAAGGAGGACACGCCCCGTGCGATCTCGCTGGTGCAGCCGATGACTGGCCGTCGCATCATGGCCGCCGAAGACATCCGGCGGGCAGTGATCCGTATCTCCCATGAAATCGTCGAGAAGCACGGCGGTACCGATGGGCTCGCCCTTGTCGGCATCCAGCGCCGCGGTGTCCCCCTGGCACGGCGCATCGCGGACGCAATTGCCGAGCATGAGGGCGTGATGCTGCCGGTGGGCGCCCTGGACATCACGTTCTATCGGGATGACCTGTCGCTTGTGGCGCAGCAGCCCATCGTCAAGGGCACCGACATCGGGTTTGACCTCAACGGCCGCACGGTTGTCCTGGTGGACGACGTCCTGTACACGGGGCGCACCATCCGCGCCGCGATGGACGCCCTCATGGACTTTGGCAGGCCGCGGGCCATCCGCCTGGCCGTCATGGTGGACCGCGGACACCGCGAACTGCCCATCCGGGCAGACCATGTGGGCAAGAACGTGCCCACGTCGCGCGAAGAGGTGGTCCACGTTCTCCTTGAAGAAGTGGACGGCGAGGACGGCGTGGAGATTGGCCGACCCGCGGCCGGGGACGCCGCGTCGTGACCGGCGGAGCTGACCGTCCCGGCGGTGTGCTCCCCGCCCCCGTTGCCGTTCCCTCCCCAGCCCCGTGGGCGCATCGCCACTTGCTGGACGTGGACACGCTGACGCGCGGCGAGATTGAGCTGGTCATGAAGACCACCGATGAGATGCGCGACATCCTGGCCCGGCCCATCCCCAAGGTGCCGGCCCTGCGCGGGATGGCGGTGACCATCCTGTTCTACGAGGCCTCCACGCGGACCCGCGTATCTTTTGAAGTGGCGGCGAAGAACTTGTCGGCCGATGTCGTCAACATCACCGCGAGCGCGTCGTCGGTGTCGAAGGGCGAGTCCCTCGTGGACACCATTCGCACCATCGAGGCGCTGGGCGCCGACATGATCGTCATGCGCCACTCGGTCTCGGGCGCGCCGTATCTGGCCGCCGATGTCTTTGGTGGCTCCATCCTCAATGGCGGGGATGGCTGGCATGCCCATCCTTCGCAGGCGCTGCTGGACCTGTTCACGATGCGCTCGCGCTTGCCCGGCGGCTCCCTTGAGGGCCGCAAGGTGGTGATCCTGGGCGACGTGCTGCACTCGCGCGTGGCGCGGTCCAACCTCTGGACGCTCACCGCGATGGGCGCCGACGTGTGGATCTGCGGCCCGTCCACGCTCCTGCGGGGGTACGAGGCCTGGGCGGCACACGGCGCGGCGGGCCGGCGGTTCACGCTGACGTCTGACGTCTCCGCGGCGCTGCGCGATGCCGATGTGGTGATGGCGCTGCGGATCCAGAAGGAGCGGATGGCGTCGGGGCTGCTCCCGTCGCTGCGCGAATACGCCGCGCGCTACGGCCTCACGCAAGAGCGACTCCGGGCGTGCTCGCCTGACGTTGTGGTGATGCACCCAGGGCCCATGAACGAAGGCGTGGAGATTGCGGCCGATGTGGCTGTGGACCCGCGCTCGGTGATCACCGACCAGGTGACCAACGGGGTGGCAGTGCGGATGGCGCTGCTCTACCTGCTGGCCGGGACGCATCACGGGAAGGTTGGCGCATGAGCGCGGCGGTGAAGTACAACGGGACGCTGCGCGGCTGGGCCGTTGATCCAGCGGCTGGACGCGAGGGCGCGGCCGAAGCCGTCGTGGCCGATGGCGTCCTCACAGCGCTGACCTGGCTTTCGGGTTCAGATGCCGAGGGTCTTGGCCCGGACGGCGTCCTGATCCTGCCCGGGCTGATGGACCTGCATGCGCACTTCCGCGAGCCGGGCAACGAGGACGCCGAAACGGTGGCCACCGGTCTCGCCGCTGCGGCGCACGGCGGGTTCACCACCGTGGCGCTGATGCCCAACACCACACCCGCCATCGACGAGCCGTCCGTGGTTTCTCGCATTCGGGCGGCCGCGGCCGCCTCCGGATCGCCGGTTCGCACGCTGATCCACGGCGCGGTCACCGTTGGCCGCAAGGGCGAGACGCTGGCAGCGCTGGGCGAGCTGGCAGACGCGGGCGTCACCGGGTTCTCGGATGACGGGTCTCCGGTCAAGTCGGCATCGATCATGCGCAACGCGCTCATGTACGCGGGCTCGCTGGGCTTGCCGATCATCGACCACCCGGAAGACCACACGCTCACCGAGGGCGCGGAGGCGTCTGAAGGCTACGTGGCCACGGTGCTGGGTCTGAAGGGCTGGCCGATTGCCGCCGAAGTGGGTTCGGTTGCGCGGTCCATCGCCCTGCTGGCGGACGTGGTGCGCGATGTCCCGGGTGCGCGGCTCCACCTGACGCACGTCTCCACGGCCGCGGCGCTGGACCAGGTGCTGCTCGCCCGGGCCGCCGGGCTGCCGGTCACCTGCGACGTGACGCCGCACCACCTTGCGTTCACCGACGAGTGGATTGCCGGTGCGCGGCGCTTCGCCTGGGAGGCCTCGGGTGACCCGTGGGCGGACGGCGCGCTTGTCGCCGGACCCTTTGACACGTCCCTGCGGGTGAACCCGCCGCTGCGCTCGCCCGAGGATGCGCTGGCCTGCTGGGCCGCGCTGGCCGATGGAACCGCCACGGCCATTGCCACAGACCACGCGCCGCACACCGAGGTGGACAAGCACGTGGAGTTTGGCTGGGCCATCAACGGCATCAGCGGGATCGAGACGGCGCTGTCGCTGGTGCTGGCGGGTGTTGCCGCGGGGCAGTTGCCACTGGCGACCGCCGTTGCGGCGCTGACCACCGGACCGGCGACCGTGCTGGGCGACCGCTCACCCGTGCAGCCCGGGCTTCGCGTGGGCGAGCCCGCTGACCTCGTGGTCGTGGACGCCGGCGCCTCGTGGACCGTGACCGCCGCGGCGCTCCGCTCCAAGGGCAAGAACTCGCCGCTGCTGGGCCGCGATGTGCCGGGCGTGGTTCGGCTGACGCTGGCCGCTGGCCGCGTGGCGTACGAGGCGTAAGCAGCCGATCTGGCAGGCGCATCAAGGCTTGCAGCTGCTCGCGTTGGCGCTAGGCTGACCGACATGACGAAGATCGCCGAGCTCCAGGACGTCGACCAGCGCTCCTATTGGCAGGCCACCATGCCCGCCATCCCGGATCATGCGGGCAAGCCCCTGCCCGATGCCGTGGACGTGGCGGTGATCGGTGGCGGCTTTGTGGGTCTGGGGGCGGCCAGGCGCGCTGCCGAGAACGGGGCCAGCGTCGTCCTGCTGGAGGGCGAGACGCTGGGCTGGGGCGGCGCCACGCGCAACGGCGGCATGTGCCACCCGGGGTACAAGCACGGGATCCTGCAGCTGATCGCTGAGCACGGCGAGGCCAAGGGCCTGGCCATCTACAACGAGTCGCTCGACGGGTTCAACCACACCAAGGCGCTGGCGCTGGAGCTCGACGCCGAATGGGAGCAGCACGGCGGGCTGTCGCTGGCCGTGGCGCCGTCGCACTTCGCCGGGTTCGCCAAGTCGCTTGAGGGCTACAAACGGGTCGGCATCGAGGCCCACATCGTGGAGAAGGCGGACCTGCGCTCCGAGATCGGCACGGACGCCTTTGTGGGCGGCTTGGCCAACGAGATGTACGGCGCGCTGCACCCGGGCAAGCTGATCTCCGGGATGGTGGCGCAGGCCGAAGCCGCTGGCGCGGGCCTCCACGAGGGCGTCCGGGCGAACAAGGTGCGCCTCCAGGCGGACGGGCGACGCGTCGTCGAGACCAGCCGCGGCGCCATCCATGCGCGCGAGGTCATCGTTGGCACCAACGGGTACTCGGGCGGCGTGACGCCCTCGCTTCGTCGTCGGCTGATGCCCATCGGCAGCTTCATCATCGTGACGGACCCGCTGCCTCCCGACCTTGCCCGGGAGATCAGCCCAAAGCGGCGCATGTTTGCCGACACGAAGAACTTCCTCTTCTACTGGCACCTCACCGCGGACAACCGGATGCTCTTTGGCGGGCGGGCGTCGATGTGGCCCTCGTCCATCATGCACACGGCCGAGATCCTGCACCGCTCGATGACTGAGCTGCACCCGCAGCTGCGCGGGATCCGCATCGCGTACGCCTGGGGCGGCAAGGTGGCGTTCACCTATGACCGGATGACGCACGTGGGGCGGGCCGACGGCGTGGCGTACGCGGTTGGGTGCTGCGGCTCCGGTGTCGCGACGATGCCGCTGCTGGGCGCCAAGGTGGCGGACTGGGTGCTTGGCGCCGGTCCTGCGCCGGAGCTGGCCGCGCTCTCGTTCCCGCTGGTGCCCGCGCCCTACGAGGGGCGGATGTGGTTCATGCCGCTGGCGGGCGAGTACTGGAAGACGAAGGACCGGCTGGCGTTCCGCGAGGCGGCCGCGGGTGAAGCGGCGAAAGGGTCCGACGCGGCCTGACCCGGACCACTGTCACATCGGCGCCGCTAGGGCGTCTCCTCACCACATCCAAGAGGAGACAGCGATGCAGGGCGATCACGGTGTACCAACCGCTGATCGGCGGATCACGGCGCTTCTGAGCGTCGCCACTGCTGCGGTGATGCTCGCAGGCTGCGGCCGCTTCATGCCGCAGGACCCAAACGATGCGCCGTGGAAGACCGGTGGTTTGACCGTCGTGGAGACGCAGTCGGCCAACGGGCCACTGGCGCCTGCCTGTCCCACGCTCGCGGAGGCGCGCACAGCGGTTCCAGCGCTCGTCAAAGGCCCCGACATCAACACGACCGTGTTCAAGGACATGGTCCTCCAGTGCGGCTACGAATTCGCGGACAACGATGTCCAGGGGCGGCCAGCCGGGATTGGCATCCTGGTTTTTGACGCATCGGCCGAAGGCAAGACGATGTGGGATTCGGTCAAGACCGATCCGTCTTGGGGCGCCATCGTCGATATCCCAAGCCTTGGTGATGTCGCCGACGTCGCCTTCGCAAGCGGGACGTCCGGACACAACGACGTTTGGGTGGTCAAGGGCACGTACGCATTCCACATGAGCCACCTGCGGCAGAGCGGCGTGCCGGGCGAGCAGTTTGTGGCGCTCGCCCGGGCGATGTTGGCGGGATTGGCCCGGGCAGGCTAGAGCGCGGCGGCGAGGCTCCGGAGCTTCGCCAGCAGGCGATCGATATCGGCCTCCGTTGTGAGGTAGTTCACAACGCCGGCTCGCAGATAGGCGCGGCCGTGGAGCGTGGTGGTGGAGAGCCAGCCGTCGCCGTCCTGCTCCAGCGCTGCGCAGAGGCGGTCCTGGTACGCGTCGAGCTCCACGGGCGACATCGCCGCGGCGTTGTCCGGCAGGTGCCGGAAGCACACCACCGACAGCTCGGGCACGGCAGGATCGGCCTCGAAATCGGTCGACTCCGCGCAGCGCATCGCCAAGTACGCCGCCACGTCGTCGTTCATCTCCACGAGGCGGCCAAGCCCGCTGGTGCCCAGGTGCTTCCACGATGCCCAGAGCTTGAGCGCGCGGAAGCGGCGCGTGCCCTCAAAGCCCAGCTTGTAGAAGTTGAGCTGGCCCGCGTGGCTGTCGTGGGTTGCCTCGTCGTGATCGGCGCCCGGCGCGCCGCCCTCGGCTGACCCCTCGCCGCCGCGGTAGTACTCGGGCGAGCGGTCAAAGGTCTGGCGCAGATGATCGCCGTCGCGGACCACGAGGCCGCCCAGGTCATATGCCTGGAAGAACCACTTGTGGGGATCCACGGTGACGGAGTCCGCAAGCTCAAGACCGGGGACCCGCGCCGCGTCACGCGCAGACAGGCGGGCTGCCCCGCCGTACGCGGCATCCACGTGGAACCAGAGGCCCTCGCGCTTGGCGAGCGCGGCAAGCTCCGGGACCAAATCCACGGAACCGGTGTTGGTGGAGCCGGCGACGGCGGTGATGGCCACCGGCCGCAGACCGCGGGCCCTGTCCGCGGCAATCGCGGCAGCCACAGGAGCGGCGTGAAGCCGGAAGCCATCGTCCGTGGGCAGCACCACCAGCGTCTCGGGCGGGAAGCCCAGCTCGTCAAGCGCGCGGGCGATGGAGAAGTGCGTCTGGTCGCCCGTGTAGACGCGGACGCCCTCAAGTGCGGCGCCGCGCGGCGGCCGGGCGAGCCCTGCAAGGCGGCGCAGGTGCACGTCGCGGACGAGCGCCATGGCGATGAAGTTGGCCATGACGCCGCCCGAGGTCAGCAGGCCAAACGAGCCCTTGCCGTAGCCCACGAGGTCGCACAGCCAGCGGATGACCTCTTCCTCCACAAACGCGCCAACGGGGCCGGCGTGCCACACGTCGATGCCCTGGTTGGTCCACTGCGACAGGACCTCGCCCACGATGGACGCAACCAGCGGGGGCGGCGTGAAGTAGCTCAGCGCGCGCGGGTGATAGCTGTTGAGCGTGTGCGGGGCGATCTTGTCCCTGAACTCGTCAAGGACGGTCTGGAGCGTGACGGGGTCTTGGGGCGCGCGGCCCGGGCCGCCGGTCTCGCCGAAGTAGAGGCGGCGGCGGGCCTGATAGTCCGTGGGCAGGCCCATCGCGCGGACCATGGCCTCGTCGTAGAGCCAGTCCAGAGACGCCTCCCACGTTGCGGCGCCGGCCAGCCGCAGGGCGTCACGCGAGGTGGCCGCGTCGCGGATGCCGATGAGCTCAGGCTCGGGGTGCCAGCGGAAAGGCGCGAGAGGGTCGTCCATGCGCAGATGGTAGGGCTGGCGGGCCCCGCCGTGCGTGCAGTCGATGGGGCCCGGGGCGCCCCGCGCGGCCGGTGACGGTACAGTGGCGTCATGACCACGCCACAGGACCCCAGCACGAACGTGCCTGTCGAGACCGCCGCCACCGCCAACAAGCGCGCCGAATACAAGGGCGACTCGCTTGACGCCGAGCGTGGCCCAGGCCTGGGGTGCTTCTGGATCCAGGTGTCCGCGCTGGTGTTCCTGCTGGTGCTGACGCCGCTGAGCGTGACTTGGGCGTGGCCCGAGTGGGTGAGCGCGGTCCTGTTGGTGCTGATCCTCCTGGTGCTGCTGTTTGCCGGTCAGACAGTGATCTTCCTGTTGCGTCTGGTGGCAGCCGGCCGCGGCGAAGGCCGCCGTCGCCCGGTCTCCAGCGCCACGCCCACGGTGGGCGAACTGGAGGACGCGCCCGAGGCGCCCACAACGGCCGGGTCCTCAGATCAGGGCATGCGAGAATAGGAAGCCGTCAAGGCGCCGTCTCGAGCAAGGAAATAGCCCGTGCCCGTCCTCGCCACGTTCTTCTCTGTCCGCCGCGGGCGAGATCCGTTCTTCAAGTTCTTCATGAAGACGATCTTTCCCAAGCAGGTCAAGGAGTACGAGACCAAGTTCGGTATCAGGTTTCTTGGCTGGTACAACGTCGCCCACGGCTGGGATTTCGACAACGTCATCCTGCTTGACCTTCCCGACTACGGGACGCTCGACAAGCTGGAGTCTGACGAGGCAACGCGCGCCCTCGGCCACAGGGCTGGGGAGTGGATGTTTGAACGCCATCACTCAATGTTCCTCCGAGAGCGTCTCGGACCGGATCTCGAGTACCACGGGTAAGGAGGCAATCGCATGGACGTGAGCCGCAACGCGATGCTCGGCGAGCTGGCCAGCGATGCCGCCGGCGAGCGCAGTGACTATGTGGTCCAGGCCACTGAGCAGCTGCGCAAGTTTCTTGACCGCAACCGCGACCGGATCGCCGAACTGGGCGGCCTGACGCTCATCGACGAGGACCCGGACTACCTCTCGGTTGCCCCGGATGCCACGTTCCGCGTGCGCAGCCGCTACGAGGACACGGACACCGGCGAGTGGGTCTCCGAGACCGAAGTCATTGAAAACGCCTCGGAGCTTGTGGAGCTGTACAACCCGGCCGAGATCTTTGCGGCCTTCGCCGAGGCCGCCCGCGAGGCCGCAGGCTTTGCGCCTGAGCCCACGGCTGCCGAGGAGCTCATCGATGGCGCGGGCGTTCCGCCTGAGGCCACCTTTGTCCTTGGCGAGGACGACGGGTACGCCGCCGCCGCCGACCGCTGGGCGGCCGGTCGTGGCGAGGTGCTTGAGGCGGACGACGTCGATTCTGCCGCAGCCGCGCTGTACAACGTCGCGCTGGACTTCCAGGAGCGGAGCCAGCAGAGCGAGGCCGCGCTGCTTGAGGAGTTTGAGGAGACGGTGGCAAAGCTTGCGTCGCTGTTGGGCGACGTGATCATCCTTGATGAGGATGACGAGCGGCTGATCCTGGGTTCTGCCGGCCGGTTCCGTGGCGAGGTCCTCCCCGAGGACAACGCAACGGAGTGGAAGGAACTGAGCTCGCCCGACCAGATCGTCGAGTTCTACGACCCCACCGACATCTTCGGCGACCTGGCCGACACCTTGGCTGAGGCGTTCCCGGCGGTTGTCGGCGAGGGCGAGGAAGCCGAGGATGACGACGAGGACGACGAGGAAGACGAGGCCGACGACGACAAGGGCGGCGAGGCTCGCCCCTAGCCTGTTGTGCGGCCGCTCGGCGCCGAGCTGATCGACAGCCGGGAGATCCTGCCCGGCCAATGGCTCCAGTCGTGGCACGCCCCCGCGGCTGCCAGTGCTGCCCGGGCGGGGCAAGTTGTCCACGTCCGCACGGTTGAGGCGGGTGGTCTGCCGCTGCGTCGGCCATACCCCATCACCACGGCTGACGCGGCCAGCGGCACCCTCACCATCCAGACGGCCGGGACCACAGGTCCTAGCGGCGGTCTGCCGCCCGTCTGGGCGCGCGGTCTGCGACCGGGTGACCGGCTGGACCTAGCCGGCCCGCTTGGTCGGCCGTTTGAGGTGGACACCAGAGCCCGCCACCTGCTGCTGATTGCGGAGGGCGCGTCCATCGCGTCACTGCGCCTGCTGGTGGATGAGGCCATCCGCGCCGGGCGCTCCGTGGTGCTGCTGTACGGCGCCGCGTCCTCGTCTTCGGTGTATCCGTCCAGCCTGCTCCCCGACGAGGTGGAGTACATCGTGGCCACAGCCGATGGCAGCCTTGGCCATCGCGGCTCCGTGGCAGAGCTTGTGCCCGACTACGAGGCGTGGGCGGACCAGTCGTTTGCAGCGGGACCGCCCGTGCTGCTGGCGGGTCTCGCCCGGCTGGCCGCGGGTCGGCGGCAACGGCTTGGCGTGGCCACGCCTGGCCGCAAGCGTGGCGGTGGCCGGGTTGCCGCACCGGGCTCTCCGGAGGCGCGGCGCAAGGCGCATCTGCAGGTGGCGCTGGACCAGGTCATCGGCTGCGCCGCGGGCACATGTCTGGGCTGCGTGGCGCCGGCCACGGGGGGTGCCGGCAGCGGCACGGGCGGCGGGGGAGGTACCGTCCGGGTCTGCCGCGAGGGGCCGGTGTTTGCGGCAGACGAGCTTGACTGGGAACGCGGCGACTGGGCTGGAGGAGCGGCATGAGCGAAATGACCGAGGAGCGGCAGATTGCCGTGGGCAAGATCGCCACCACGGGCGGGATTCTTGCCTTCTGGACGATTGTCCTTGGCACCGCCGTGGCCTGGCTGGCGTACCACGGCGCGCAGGGCGAGTCCTACAGCCCGCTCAACCACTGGGTCAGCGAGCTTGGCCAACTGGGCGTCTCGGAGCGCGCCTCCACGTTCAACCTTGGGCTGGTGGCGGCCGGCGTGGAGTTTGTGCTCTTCATCCTGGGGCTTGCGATGGTGAGCCCGTCGCGGCTGCGCTGGCTCTTTGGCCCCATCGGTGCCATCGCCGGGCTGGGCGGCTGCTTCGTAGGCATCTACCCCATGAACAACCCCGATGCCCACATCGTGGCTGCCTCCACGTTCTTCAACCTTGGCTGGATCGCAGTGGGGATTGCGTCCTTCACGTTCCTGCGGTTCCCTGACCCCCGCTTCCCGCGCCGGCTGGTGGGTGTGGGCGCCGCCACAGTTGTGGCGTTTGTGGCCTTCCTTGTTTCGCTCCGCATGGACGAGTTCACGCGCAACCGCATGGCGTCAAGCGGTCCGATCGTTGGCCGGCCGGAAATCTGGCTGGGCCCAATCCTCGAATGGGTGGTATTGGCAGGGATCATGGTCTGGACGCTGCTGGTCAGCCTGAGCTGGCGGGCCACGCTCAAGCCCAAGCCGCTGCCGGTGCCGGGCAAGAAGGGCTGACGAGGGAGCCGACGTGAAGGCGAAGCGGAAGGCGCTGACCGCGAAGAGCGGCCTCCAGCACACGCCTCGCATGGCCGCGTCTGCTCCGCGCCCCAGCCGTCTTGCCGCCTCGCTTGGCCGTCCCATCGCGCGAGCGCCGCAGCCCCGCGTTGCCGCGGCCGATCCCGCAGCCCTGGCCGCCGCCGCATATGAACTGCTCAGCAGCCGCGAGGTCAGCCTCTCGGTGGACTTGGGGCGGGACCTCGTCCTGGCCACGCCGCTGGTGGCCGCGTCCGGCCCGTACGGCTATGGCGCGGAGGTGGCGGACCTGGTGGACTTCGACCGGCTCGGGGCGTTGGTCACCCGCGGCACCACGCTCAAGCCCCGTGCCGGGCATCCCGGTCCGCGGCTGGCGGAGGTGCCGGGCGGCTTGCTTGTGGGTATCGGCCTCCAAAACCCCGGGCTGGACGCGGTGCTGGAGCGATATGGCGCTGCGTGGGCGGGCTGGCCGCTGCCGGTGATCGTCAACCTCTGCGCGGAGACCGCGGGCGAACTGGGCGAGGCGGTCCGGCGCCTTGAAGGTGCGCCCGGGGTTGCCGGTATCGAGATCAACCTTTCTTGTGGCAGCGGGCGGGGCGGGGCAATCCCGGGGCTCGACCCGGACAGCACGTCGTCCTGGATTGCCGCAGCCCGTCGCGCAACGGATCTGCCGGTGATCGCCAAGCTCACGGCCTCCGCGGCTGACATCTGGGCCATTGCGCAGGCCGCCGAAGATGCTGGCGCGGATGTGATCGCCGCGATCAACACCTTGCCCGCGTTCCTTCCGGCGCGTGACGGGCGCGGTCCGGCGCTTGGCAGCGGCTACGGCGGGCTCTGCGGGCCTGCCCTCAAGGCCATTGCGCTGCGGGCGGTCTGGGAGATTGCGCAGAGCGTGGACATCCCCATCATCGGCATCGGCGGCGTGACTGCGCTGGACGACGTGCTGGACATGCTGGCGGCGGGTGCCTCGGCGGTTGGCGTTGGCGTGGCGGCGATGGCTGACCCGATGCTGCCAGTGCGTCTGGGCGATGAACTCGCGGATGCCTGCCGGGCGCGCGGCGTTGCCTCAGTTCGAGACCTGGTGGGCACGGCGTTGCCGAAGAAGCGGTCCGCGCCGTCCACGCGCGGCGCCGAGTACGCGCGGTAGGGGAGCAGCGTCCCGTGCACACCCTCCTCGGCCCGCTGCTTGCCTGGCTTGGCGCCGCGTCAGCGGTGACGGCCGTCACGTACGCCTACGACAAGGTTGCTGCGCCGCGCGGCTGGCGCCGGGTCAGGGAGCGAACCCTCTGGTTTCTGTGTCTCGCTGGCGGCGTGGCGGGGGCCTGGCTCGTCTTCTTCGGGATGCGCCACAAGACGCGGCACCAGTCGTTCTGGCTGGTCCAGATCGCGGCGTCGGCGGTCTGGATCGCCGCCCTCCTCATCGTGGCAGCAGGCTGACATGGTGACGTGCTGACGTGGTGACACGCGGATCGGCCGAGTTTGAGGTCACGGCCCTTGGCGGCGGGCGCCGCGGCCGGGGTCCAGGCGCCTCCGCCGTCGTTGCGGCTGTCGCCGTCGCGCTGCTGGCTGGCGGCGGGCTCCTGTCGAGCGCGCTATTCCCGCCGGTGGCGCCTTCGCCTTCACCGAGCCTCGTGGCCGTCGTCGAAGCCACCCGCAGCCTCGCCCCGGAGACGCCAACGCCGCCTCCGCCCACGTACGCTCCACCTCCCTCGATCACCCCGAGCGCCATGACGCGGCCGCTCACCGTCTCGGCGCTCGTCGCGGGCGTCCTCGACGGCTCGCTCGCGGACAAGGTGGTCTTTGTGGATGGTCGCCTCGGGTCCACGGCCAACCGCTGCTCCACGGGTCTGCTGCCGCCAAGGTGCGTGCTCCTGCGGATCGACGGCCTGCACGCCCTGCGCATCGTCTCGGACGCCGGGCCCGGGGCCTGGCCCAGCGATCCGGCACCGGACGCCGTGCTGGTGCTGCGCGTCGAGCGCCACGACCTGGTCTTCCTGGGGTCGCTGGCGGTCAGCGAGGGCGGCATCCCCGGAACGGGCTACCTGACGGGCGACTTCAACCAGCCTGGGAATGGGCTGACCCCGCCGGCGAACCTGGTGGAAGCCGACGGCATGCTCCTGCTCAATGGCGACACCATGTGCTTTGGATCGGTCACGTCGTGTGGGCGCACAGTCCCCGCCATCGTCCCGGTTGGGCAATCGCCATTCGGCAGCCTCACCTATGGGGAGCCCGTCCCGGTCGCGATCGCGCCGGTGCTGCCCGGGGCTGATCCCGCCAATGCGTGGACAAACGGGCCCTTCTTGCTTCGGCGTCTTGTCAATGGCGACTGCGCATTTCTGGCGAGTTGTCCGGCGGGTGCGTCCTGGATGGTTGTCGCCCGGGAAGCGCCCGGTGTCGTCGTGAGCGTCGCCCGGCCCTGAACCGGGGCAGCAACGGGGCTGAACGGGGCTGGCGTGCGGCGGGGTCGTAGAATGCCGCCGATGACTACCCTGCGACACACTGCCGATCTTGCCGCCCGAGCGGCTGTTGCCGCCCGCACCGAGACGTTGTTCCGCTCCAGCGGTGCCCTGCGGGAAGGCCACTTCCAGCTCAAGAGCGGCCGCCATTCGGACGCGTACTTGGAGAAGTTCCAGGTGCTGCAGGACCCGGCCGCCACAAGCGAGCTGTGCGGGTTCTGGGCGGCGGGTGCCCGCGATGCGGCGGGCGTGTCGCTGGTGGACCTGGTTGCCGGGCCCACAACCGGCGGCGTGATGCTGGCGTTTGAGACAGGGCGCCAGTTGGGCACGCGGGCGATCTTTGCCGAGGAGGTTGCCGGCGGCGACGGTGAGTCCGCCCGGCGCGAGTTCCGCCGCGGCTTCGCCATCACCCCGGGCGAGCGCGTGCTGCTGGTTGACGACATCCTCACCACCGGCGGCTCGCTGCTCGCGATGATCCCGGCGGTTGAGGCGATGGGCGGCGAGATTATTGCGTGCGCCGTGATCGTGGATCGCTCCGGCGGCATGACCACGCTGACCTCGCCCACCACCGGGCGCGTCTATCCGCTGCGCGCGCTGTGGTCCTTGCAGCTGCCGACATACGAGCCGGGCGCCGCCACGTGTCCGCGCTGCGCCGCGGGCGAGCCCGCCGTGAAGCCCGGCAGCAGCGGGACCGGTCTGGCGCCCAAGTGAGGGTGGCGCGCGCGCTTGCGGGCGTCGTGCTGGCGGGGTTTATCGGGGCAACCTTGGTTGGCTGCGGCTCATCGCCTGCGGCGGTTTCGGCTGCGGCATCGGCCGCTGCGGCATCGGCCGCTTCGGCATCGGCCGCTTCGGCATCGGCCGCTTCGGCATCGGCCGCTTCGGCATCGGCCGCTTCGGCATCGGCCGCTTCGGCATCGGCCGCTTCGGCATCGG
>CAIYHO010000247.1 GCA_903925955.1 uncultured Chloroflexota bacterium | reverse complement strand
CGTAGCGCACGACCGGCTCGACGACCCGGACCCGCTCGAGGTAGCCGAGCCGGCCGAGGACCCGGTGGCACGTCGAGGCGGGCAGTCCGAGGAGCGCCCCGATCCGGTCGGGCCCGAAGCCCGTCGCCTCGCGCACGCCGGCGATCTGGCGCTCGGTCGCGAAAGTCAGCCGCTGCGGACTGCGCCGCGGTCGCGAGCTCCGGTCGGCGAGGCCGGCCTCGCCCTCCGCCCGCCAGCGCGGCAGCCAGCGGTAGAAGGTGCGGCGGCTCAGCCGGAAGGCGAGACACGCGGCACTCACGGTCAGCCCGGCCTCGACGGCCGCGAAGACCTCCGCCCGGCCGCGCGGTGTCAGACGGGCGTTGGCGTGACAATGCATCTTGAGGAGCCCTCCCAGGTTGGTCGATAGGTCAGCGCCTTCAACCTAGCTGGTGACGGGCTCCTCGTTGTCACCAACCTCGCGGGAGAACAGAGCTAGGGCTCCAGTTCCACGCTGCCAGCGTCGCAGGCCGCGCGCTGGGGGCGGGAGATGCCGCGCTGGTCCAGCGCAGGACAGCCGCTGACCCCCGTCGCGAAGTCCACCGCCAGCGCCCCTGGAACCGGCAGCCTCGACAGCGTCGGCCCACCGTTGTCCGCCAGCAGTCCCAGCAGCCAGTCAAACGGCGGTGCAGACGGATCTGGCGTTGGCGAGGGCGAGGCGCCGGGCGACGGCTGGGGCCGGACTGCGGCGGCATCGCCTGGACCCGCAAACCCGCAGGCCGCATCCCCAAGGTTCCCGCCGCCCGATTTCACGGGTGCGCCAGCACAGGCGGACGCGCCGTTGTCGGCGAGGACGATGGAACCGGTGATCGTGACCGTGTCGCCGGCAACCTGACCCGATACCTGACGGTAGATCGATGTGGCGGAGGCAACCAGGGTGGCCCAGCCGATGGTGACCACGTAGGGCGTGGTGCGCTTGCCTTCAGCGTCGGACCAGTCGCCCATCGAGATCGCAGAGCCAGAGCCGCCGGCCTGATCGTGATCAAACGTGGTTGAGGAGATCGTGGCGACGCCTGTCGCGATAGCGACCGCGCCGCCATTGCCCTTCTGCGATCGGTTGCCGGTGAAGAGCGAGCCCGTGACCGTGAGCTCTCCGCCGCGGTTGAGGATCGCGCCGCCGCCAAAGCGGGTTGTCGTGGCGGTGTTGCCGCGGAACGTGGTGGCCGTGATCCTCGCGACAGATGGCGATCCCCACGAGGCCATGTCGATGGCCCCGGCGAAGTCCGCCTTGTTTGCCTCGAAGGTGGATGCATCGATCGTCAGCGTGCCGCCGCCAAAGGTGATGGCACCGCCGGCATCAGCCCTGTTGCCCGCGAAACGGCTGGCGCGGATGACGACATCGGCATCCTCGACCACCATTGCGCCACCGCCGCTGCTTGAAATGTTGTCCTGAAACAGCACGTTCTCGAAGAGCGCCGTGCCGGCGACGACGAGGGCGCCGCCATCGCCAGTCTCGTTGCCTGGCGGGCCTTTGGTGACATTGCCCGCAAACTGCGAGTCCCGGGCCGTCAGCGATCCAGTCGAGAGGATTGCGCCCGGCTCGCGACCGATGTTGCCGGTGACGCGGACGCCCTCAAGGTCCAGCGTGCCTGCGCTCCGAACGGCTCCCGCGTTCCATGCCTGCCGCGCCTCGCCGACGGCGTGACCGTCCTGCAATGTCAGGCTCCGCAGCGTCAGCGACCCGCCCTCAAACACCTGCAGGAGCCGCGTCTTGCCGCGGCCGTCGATGATGGTTGTCGTCGCAGCCGTTCCCCGGATCTCGATCGTCCCGCGGATGTCGAGATCGCCGTTCGCGTTGGCGTCCTCATCGGAATCGCCTGGGCGAAGCGCGTAGGTTCCGGGCGGCAGGGCGATGACGCGTGCGGCGCCCGCCTTCTCGGATTCCTGCACGGCTGCGCGGAGCGAGCACGCCGTGGCGCCGTCCTTGCCCAAACCCGTATCGCAGACGCCATCGCCAGGCGCCGCGTCAGGGTCGTCGGACGTCACATTCACGGTGAAGTTGGGCGGGGCCAGCGGGGGGCTGGGCGTCGGGGAAGCCGTGGGCTCGGGCGTTAGCAGCCCGATGGATGGCGCTGCGGTGGCGCCGCCCGATGGAGCGGCCGACGCGGTACCCGAGCCCGCCGGTGACGGGGTGCTGGACGAGCCGCAGGCAGCAAGCGACATGAGGGCGACGATGCCGACGCAGAGGACGTATCTGCTGGACCTGCGCGGGAAGACAGGCATGACCGGGGCACCTCCGTTGCCGCAACGTGAAGCCGCAGTATGAACGGAGGCGAGCCGCCTGGTGCAGACCGCAACGTCAGATGCGGACCCCCCGGTCCCGCGGCTAGTTCAGCGCGGCCTGGGCTGCATGATGCCCACCTGCTTCGCCAGGGTCAGGCGGTTGGCAACGCCCCAGTGCTCGACAAGCCGTCCGTCCACATTCCGCGCGATGGGCGGGCCTACCGCGTGATGGGGATCCCCGCCATCCGGTCCGCCACAGCGGAGCGGCGCACCTTGCGCGTGTGCGTCCGGGGGAAGTCCGGGTCCGGGAACGGCGCCCGGCCAACCACGCGCTGGTGATCCGCGAGTCGCTTGTTCGCCGCCCGCATGGCCACGATCAGAGCGGCGGCCTCGTCGTCGGGCTGCACGCTGAACGCGGCGCCCGGACGGTAGGTGAAGGCGATGCGCCCGCGGTCAGACTCGTAGGCCACGGGCTCTGCCAGCCCTTCGGCGATGAGCGCCGCCTCCACGTCCTCCGGGTGCACGTTCATCCCGTTGGGCAGGGCGATCAGCGAGCGGGTTCGGCCCGCCAGACGCAGCGCTCCCTGCGGGTCCAGCTCCCCGATATCGCCGGTGCGGTACCAGCCGTCGGCCGTGAATGCCGTCTCGGTAGACACCGGGTCCTGCCAGTAGCCCGCAAACACGGACGGCCCGCGAACCACGATCTCGCCGTCTGGCTCAATCCGCACCTGCATGGGCGGGGTGATCCAGCCCACGCGGTTCTCAGGCGTCTTGCCCTGCCAGTTTGTTGAGACAAGGCCGGCCTCGGTGGAGCCGTAGCCCTGCACCACTTCCACGCCCAGTGCCTCCCAGCTCCGCTGCAGGCTTGGCGAGAGGTGGGCTGCCGATGACAGGACCAGCCGCAGCTCCCCGCCAAGCGCGGCGTGGACCTTCTTGAACAGCTTGCGGCGAAGGGAGACGGGCAGGTACGGCGCAATCCGGAGGGCGCGCTCAAACGTGGCGCCAGAACCTGACTTGGCGGCCTCGCGCCGGATGGCGGCGAAGAGCAGCTCCAGCACCTGCGGCACCACCACCAGCGCCGTGGCGCGGTGGCCCTTGATGGACGCCGCAATCAGGTCCGGCCGGAGCGTGGCGATGTACTCGGTCTCGGCGCCCGCAGCCACCGCGTAGATCAGCCCGGCCACCTGCTCCATGATGTGGCTGAGCGGCAGGATGGACACCATGCGGTTGCGTCCGGCCGGGATGGCCTCGAGACAGCGCCGGGTGGACGCCAGCAGCATGGATTGCGTTACCGTCACGCCCTTTGGGTTCCCCGTGGAGCCCGACGTGCAGAGGATCTCCATCGGCTCGGCCGGATCCGCAGGCGCGCGCTCAGCCAGGGCGGCAAGAGCCTCGGGAGTGGCCGGGTCAATCAGGTCGTCAAGATCAAGGACCGGCAGCGCCGCAAGGCGGGCCATGGTCGCCGGCTCCAGCGTCGCCCCGCTGCCTAGAATGATGGCTGAGGGCTCAGTGAGCGCCGCGATCCGATCCACCGTGTCGGGCGTCATGCGCGCATCAAGCGGCACCAGGATCACGTCCGCCCTGGCCGCGGCAAACAGCGCTGCGGCAAACGTAGGACCAGGCGACCCCTGGATCATCACGCGTTCCCGCGGCTTGAGGGCCAGCGCCAAACGGGCAGCCGCCTGTTCCACAGCCGCGCCAAACTCGGCATAGGTAAGCGACTGCTCCCGCGACGTAGACGTGCGCACGCCCAACAGCGGCCGAGCGCCGTGCTTTGCAATCGCCTGCTCAAGCAGGGCAGGCAGTGACTCGGGCACTGCGGCCGAGGCTGCGGGTGCGGAAGTGCTCACCGTCAACTGGCCTCGCGCTGGTTCCGCGCCGGAACAGTCCCGGCGAGTGGCCCAGAGGATATGCCCGGCTGGCAGACGCGGCGAGCGCGTGCTGCCACGAGGGTCTACTGCGGCGTGATGCGGCCTTGGTCGCCAACCGTTCGCTCGCGGACGGCGTCCACGAGATCGCCGGGGCGGCGGTTTGGATCGTTTGACGCGCCGGGGCGGCGCTTTGGCTTGCGGTCGTTCGTGAGAGCGCGCATGCGCTCCTGCGACGACATCGGCGTCGGGGTCTCGCCCTCGGCTTGCTTGTCAGTCATGGTGTCGTCCTTTGGCCCGGGGCAGCGTCGTGGCCCGCTGGCAGGACCCACCGTACCCCACCCGGCTAGCAACTCGGCTTGCAGACGGTGTGACGCCCTTGCGCGATGCGCTTGCGCGATGCGCGTACGATGGTGCCCACATCCGTGGAGGACACAACATGACTGGCCAGACATGGACCTGGGCGAAGCTCGACGCGCAGACGATTGCGCTTGTAGAGGAGACGGAGCGCGCCATCGGCGTTGGCTTTGTGGTCATCTACGCGCCCGGTGATCCGCGACGCGACATGCCGGCCTCGCTGCCGCTTGAAGCCGCCCCTCTCTCGGACATCCAGCTGGAGCACCTGCGGCGCCTGGAGGCCACAGTTGGCGGCGTGGCCGTCGCCTACCGCCCGCTCTCCTAAGGCCCTCTGCCAGAACGGCGAGGCGCGGCACCCATCAGCACAGCCCTTGCGCGCTTGGCATAACAGTTGCGTAGTTGCGCAAGTTAGCGAATAATCACCCCCTGCCCCAACGCACCAGCCGACGCTATCGCCCGTGGAGGCCCTGTGTTCTCGTTTCTCAAGAAGCTCACCGCTAGCACCCCGGCCATCGATGTCGTTGAACTCGAGGCCCTCCTCGCTCAGGGCACCGTTCGCCTGATCGATGTACGCGAAGACTCCGAGTTCCGCTCCGGCCACGTGCCCGGCGCGGTCCACATCCCGGTGAAGAAGCTGGCGGAGCGCCTGGCCAAACTCAAGCACGACAAGCCGTATGCCGTGATCTGCGCCTCGGGCTCCCGGAGCCGCGGCGCGACGGATTACCTGCTGGACAACGGTTTTGCGGGCACGGTCACCGTGACCGGCGGCACCAGCGCGTGGGCGCGCAGCGGGCGGCCAATCATCCGCTGACGGCAAGCCGGTGATAATCGGTCTGCCCAAGTCCGCGCCGAGGTCCACCGATGGCCCAGTACGACATGCCGCTCGCGGAGCTGCGGGCCTATGCCCCGGCGCTTGCTGAGCCAGCGGATTTCGACGCCTTCTGGGCGGAAACGCTTGAAGAGGCGCGGACGTTCCCGCTTGGCGCCCAATTCGATGCCGTCGAGACCGGCCTGACCGAGATCGACACCTGGGACGTGACCTTCAGGGGCTTCGGCGGGACAAAGGTTCGGGCGTGGCTTCGGATGCCGCGTCATCGACAGGGCCGGCTGCCAGCCGTTGTTGAGTACCAGGGCTACGGCAATGGCCGCGGCCTCGCGCACGAAAAGCTGCTGTTTGCGGCAGCGGGCTACGCACACCTGGTTATGGACACGCGCGGACAGGGGTCTGCGGGGAGCGTGGGCGTCACGCCGGATCCCGGCGCGGGCTCAGCCCCTTCGTTCCCGGGGTTTATGACCGACGGCATCACAGACCCGGCCACGTACTACTACCGCCGGTTGTACGCGGACGCCGTGCGAGCCGTTGAGGCGGTCCGCGCGCATCCCGACGTGGACCCGGGGCGAGTGGTTGTCACGGGCGGCAGTCAGGGCGGCGGCCTCACCATCGCGGTTGCTGGACTTGTCCCCGATCTTGCCGGCGCCGCACCCGATGTGCCCTTCCTGTGCAACTTCCCGCGTGCGCTCGCGATCTGCGACAAGGACCCGTACTTGGAGATCACCCGCTACCTGCGGGTCCACCGCGACCACGTCGGCACCGTCGCGCGGACCCTCTCGTATGTGGACGGCGTCAGCCTTGCTCGCCGAGCCAACACTGCGGCGCTGTTCTCGGTGGGGCTGATGGACCTGACCTGTCCGCCGTCCACGGTGTACGCGGCGTTCAACGCATACGCAGGCAGCAAGCGAATGGTTGAGTACCCGTACAACGACCATGAGGGCGGGGGCGCCTTCCAGGAGCTTGAGAAGCTGGGCTGGCTTGCGGACCTGTTCGGCCGCTGAGGGCCCGCGTCGAGCGTCGTGCCGCTGGATTCCAATCCGAATGAACAGCAACGCGGCGAGAAAGCCAGCTTGTTCAGTAGGAATGGAAAACGCCGGTCGACGACGGCCGCGATGACGAGGGAACCGGTCGCTTTCCAGTGGGAATGAACACCGGACCCCTGAGCGGGGCGAGCTGTTCAGTAGGAATAGCAAAGCGAGCCGACCGGGGATGGCCGCTGGCCACCTACCCTGCCGCCGCGGTCACTGGCTGGCGCAGGATGGTCCGCACCTTGGCCGGATCGCCGCGGCGCGGGTCGCCTAGGTAGATCTCGTGGTGGCGGTCGCGCGGACGCAGTCCGGCAGCTTCGATGGCGGCATGCAGCTTCTCAATGGTTGGACGCTCTGCCGCATACGGGCCCAGATGCAGGATCTGCGCCACGTCGCCCTCTTCGAGCGACTCGATCCGGAGGTTCGCCGCGTACGGCGTCTCCAGCTTCGCGCGTCCAGTTGCCAGGGCTGCCTCTAGTTCGGCATCCGTTGCCTCATCCGGCAAGCCGATGAACAGCGTCCAGCGCCATGTGTCGCGGCCGTCGAGGCGTCCGTCAGCGAAGATCACATCAAGGTCCGTTGCGCCATCAGCCGTCCACCAGAGGCCCTCAAGCGGCCCCACCTTGGTGATGGCGCCGCGCCGCTTGAGCGCAAAGCGCAGCGTCCACGCGGTTCCGTAGAGACCGGGCATCCGTGGGGCAAACACCACCTCCCCGGCCGGCCCCTCCCCGTCAATCATCACGCACCGCCGCGCCGCCAGGTGCAGGAACCGCACAACGCCGGGCTTGCCGGCCAGCTCGTCTGCCACTATCGAAGCTGTCTCGAATTGCACAGCACACCCCGGGTGGTCGCCTGCGCGACCAGCTTAGGCGATTGGCTGAACCACCGGCAGCGCTCGCGGGGAAGCCGGGGCAAGCATCCCGCCGGCCAGATCACCGGCCAGCGCGCGGAACCTGGCCACCGCATCGGCCTCAAGCCGGTAGTACACCCAAGAGGCGCGCCGCTCCGAGCTGACCCAGCCGGCCTCGCGCAGGACGCGCAAGTGGTGGCTCACCGTGGGCTGGGCCACATCGCAGCACGCCGTGAAGTCGCAGGCGCAGACCTCGGTGCCGGCGGCGGCGAGCTGGCGCAGGATCGCCAGACGTGTGGGGTCGGCGGCGCCCTGGAGCAGCTGCGTGTCCGGATCGGTGGCGCGCTTCATGTGCAGAATGGTATTGACAAACACCAATATCGGCAAGTATCAATATCGTCAGCAGTCAGACGACGGGCCGCATGGCCAACACCCCAACCCTGAGGCACACACGGCGATGACCACCGAGACCATTCACGAGATCGTCCGAGACCACTATGCGGCGGCCGCAATCCAGGCGAGCGAGGGCTCGTGCTGCACCACGGAGAACCAGGGCATCGGCTCGGAGCTCTATTCCAGCCTTGAGCGCGACGAACTGCCGAATGCGGCGGTCCTGGCGTCGCTTGGCTGTGGCAACCCGGTGGCCGTGGCGGAGCTTCGCCTGGGCGAGCGCGTGCTGGACCTGGGCTCAGGCGGCGGCATCGACGTCCTGCTCTCCGCCAAGCGTGTGGGACCAACGGGCCGTGCCTTTGGTCTCGACATGACCGACGAGATGCTGGCCCTGGCCCAGCAGAACGCGGCCGACGCGGGCGCCACCAACGTGGAGTTCCTCCGCGGCCACATCGAGTCCATCCCGCTCCCTGCCAACTCCATCGACGTGGTCATCAGCAACTGCGTGGTCAACCTGGCGGCCGACAAGGCGGCGGTGTTTGCGGAGATCGCGCGCGTCCTCCGCCCGGGTGGCCGGATGGGCGTCTCCGACATCGTTGCCGAGGACCGGCTCAGCGCGGCCGAGCGCGCCGAGCGCGGCTCATACGCGGGCTGCATCGCGGGCGCGCTGTCCATCAGCGAGTTCCGCGCCGGGCTGGAGTCGGCGGGCCTAGCAGACGTAACCATCACGCCAAGCCATGAGGTTGTGGACGGGATGATCAGCGCCATCATCCGCGCGTCCAAGCCCACCGAGCGGGCCGCGGCCGCAAAGCCGCGCATCTCGCTCAAGTCGCTGCCAATCGCCTCGGCCGGGTCCTGCTGCGGGCCGGACGGGGTGTGCTGATGGACCGTAACGAGCTCAACGCCAAGAACGAGCGCTCCCGCGCCGATTTGGCGGCATTCACCGCGTCGCTCGACGATGGCGCCCTGGCAACCGATGTGGGCGGCGGCTGGACCGTGGCGATGGCCCTCGCCCACACCGCGTTCTGGGACCTCCACGTCGCGTCCCAGTGGCGCCGGCGCGGTGACCGGCCCACGCCTGCCGAGTGGGCCGACGAGGCGGCCGACTTTGTGAACGACGGGCTTGACCCGCTGCTGGCGGCCATCCCCGCTGCCGATGCGGTCCGGCTGGCCCTGGCTGCCGCTGAGGAGGTGGACGCACTGGTGGAGGCCCTGTCGGACGTCTCCGTTGACGCCGTCCGCGCCGAGAACCGCGGCTGGCTGGTGGACGCGTGGGAACACCGCGCCGAGCACATCGCACAGGCCAACCGAGGCCTGGGCAGGTCCTGATGACCAGGGCGGCCGTCTCGATCGGGCGCGCCGGCCCAGACGATGTGCCCGCCGTGGAGGCGCTGCTGACGAGTGCCTCGCTGCCGCTGGACGGGGCGGCCGAAGCCGTCGCCCGCGCCGGCGTGGTTGCCCGCGAGGGCGGCGTGGTCGTTGGCGCGGCGGCGCTTGAGCTCTACGGCAAGGCCGGGCTGCTCCGTTCCGTGGTTGTGGCTGCGGATCACCGCGGCACCGGTCTTGGGCGTGACGTTGTGGCGGCCGCGGAAGCACTCGCCCGCGACGAGGGCGTCCACGACCTGTACCTGATCACCGAGACAGCGGTTGACTGGTTCCCGCGCCTCGGCTACACCCCGGTGGAACGCGCCATCGCCACCGCGGCCGTTGGCGCGTCAATCGAGTTCACAACGGTCTGTCGCGACAAGGGTGTGCCCATGGTGCGGCGCCTGCGCTGACAGCGCTGGCACCCGCGGAGCCCGGCACCGGCATAGACGGGCCGTCCGGCCCCCACAGTCCCCACGAACCGGTCGTTCCCGCTGGCGGTCACACGCCGCACAATCACGGCATGTCCAGCGAGCCGGGTCGGGCCGCGGGTGTTGTCGCGACCCTCAAAGCCCCTGCGGAGCGAGACCCTGCCGCCGAGGTGGCTGCACGCCTGCCCATCACGGACCGACCCTCATGGCTGATCCTCGCGGGTCTCGCGCTGCTCGTGGCCGGAGGCTTCGTGTGGTCCGTGCTGGGGTCCGCGCCGGACATCGTGAGCGGCCGCGGCATGGTGGTCCCGGCCAACGGGTTTATCGAGGTGGGCGCCGCCCTCCAAGGCACCGTTGGCGAGGTGTCCGTACAGCCGGGTGACACGGTGAAGGCCGGCATGATCGTCGCCAGGATGCGCACGGAAGCGGGGCTGGACGTGGATGTCACCACGCCTGTTGACGGGCGAGTGGCGACGGTTCTGGTGCGTGCGGGCAGCGTGACGGACCGGGGGACGGCGCTGCTGACCATTGAACCCGCCGGCTCCGTCCTGCAGGTGGTGGGCTACCTCCCGGCGGGACCCGGCAAACGCGTCGTCCCGGGGATGAAGGTCCACGTGGGGCTGGGCTCGGTGCCGCCCGCGCAGTACGGAATGCTGCAGGGCGTCATCACGGCCGTCTCGCCCGTGCCGGTCTCGGCCGAGCGCGTGGTGCTGGTCGTGGGCGGCAACGTCACCCTGGCGGAGTACTTCCTCGGCCTCGGACCCGTCCTTGAGGTGACGGTGGCGCTGCAGGTGGATGCATCTACCCCAACCGGCTACGCATGGACCACCGGCGCCGGGCCCAACACCAGTGTCTCACCCGGGACGCTCGCCGAGGTCTCAGTGGTCGTCTCGGAGGCGTCGCCGCTCCAGCGGATCCTGCGGTGAGGCCCCAGTGAGCCCCGCGGCGGCCCGGGCCACGGGCGATGCGGCGGTGCTGCGCGGACTCATTGCCGCAGGGCCGTCAGCGTTTGTGTTCAGCGGCCTCGCCGGGGCAATTGGCCTTGTGCCGGGGTTGGCAATCCCGCTCCTGATCCGCGTCTTCCTTGACGAGTACCTGGTGGGTGCAGGAACCGAGTGGGCGGTCCCGCTCACGATTGGGCTGGCCGCGGCGGCGTTTGCGGCGGTCTTCCTCAACTGGCTGCAGTACCGCGTCCTGAGCCGGTTTGCCGTCCGCCTCAGCGCCGCAGGGGCAACAGCGTTTGCGTGGCATGCGCTGCGCATCCCCGTGCCCGCGGTGGATGCCATGGGTGTCGGCGATATCACGGCCCGCGGCGCTGCCACCCAGCG
>CAIYHO010000246.1 GCA_903925955.1 uncultured Chloroflexota bacterium | reverse complement strand
TGTCTCGCGGCCGCGCGTCACGAGGTGCTGCGCAAGGCCGGCTGGAATGTGGAGGATGACGGCCTGATTGGCGCGCCGCGCATCAGCATCATCGTGTCCGCGGAGGTCCACGCCACCATCCCCACGGCCGTCCAGTACTTGGGCCTTGGCCGGGGGCAGCTGACGACCGTGGAGGCCGACGAGCAGGGTCGCCAGCGTCTGGACGCTCTGGGCGTGCGGCTGGCGGACGCGGCGGACGGACCGCTGATCGTCTGCCTTCAGGCGGGCAACGTGAACACCGGGTCTTTTGACCCGCTCGCCGACGCGATTGCCCTGATCCGCGCCAAGCGTCCGGACGCATGGATCCATGTCGATGGCGCGTTTGGCATGTGGGCGGCAGCATCGCCAGCCTTGTGCCACCTCGCGGCCGGCATCGAGGGCGCCGATTCCTGGGCAACCGACGGCCACAAGGCGCTCAACGTCCCGTATGACTCGGGCATCGCCTTTGTCCGCGACGCCGGGGCCCATGTGCGGGCCCTTTCGCCGCAGAGCGCCGCCTACATCGCGTACAGCGATGTGGAGCGCGACGAGTTCCGCTGGGTCCCGGAGTACTCGCGCCGCGCTCGCGGCTTCCCGGCGTGGGCGGCGCTGCGCTCGCTGGGCAAGCGCGGCGTGGCGGAGATGATCGAGCGTCAGGTTTCCCTTGCGGGTCGCATGGCGGAGGCGCTTCGGGCTGCCGACATCGAGGTCCTCAACGACGTCGTCTTCAACCAGGTGCTTGTCCGATTTGGGACCGATGACCGCACACGCGCGGTCGTCACCGCGGTCCAGAACGACGGCACCTGTTGGCTGAGTGGGTCCACCTGGCACGGGATGGCCGTGATGCGGATCTCGGTGTCCAACTGGTCCACCACTGAGGCCGATATCGACATGTCCGCCGAGGCGATCATCCGCATCGCGCGCGGCATCGCGTAGCAGGCGATGCGGCTTGAGGAGGCGGTCGCCCGGCTGCGCGTCCTGCCCGACGTGCTGCCCGATGGCCCCGATGAGCTGATCCCGGTCCTGGCGGGTTCTGGCGGTCCGCGGCCACAGCCTACGTGGGAGGTTCCGCCCGGCGAGGCGCGGCCCGCTGCCGTGCTGATCCTGCTGTACCCGGATGCTTCGGGTCAGGCGTACGTGGTCCTCACCGAGCGGACCGACCGGGGCGGCCACCACAGCGGCGAGGTGTCATTCCCCGGCGGACGGGTGGAGCCTGCCGACACGGACCTGATCGCCACGGCCCTCCGTGAGGCGGCCGAAGAGGTGGGGCTGGACCCGGCCGAATGCGGCCTGCGGGTGCTGGGCGAACTGCCCACGCAGTGGATCCCCGTGAGCAACTACACGGTGGCGCCCATCGTGGCGGTGGCGGCGCGGCGGCCGACGATGCGACCGCAACCCTCCGAGGTGGCCGCCATCCTGGATGCGCCCTTACGGTTGTTTCTGCCCGGCGCGCCGCTGCTCACCGTGGAGCGGGAGTTGCGCGGGTTCCACGTCCGCTACTCCGCATACCCGGTGGCGGGGCTGGCGGTCTGGGGGATGACCGCGAAGATCCTCGGCGGTCTGGGCGCTTGGCTGGCCCGGGACGAGGACGCGGCCGAAGAGTAGGCCTCGGACACGCCGGACGCCTAGCGCTGAGCGCATGCACTGCATGACTGCCCGCAGGCCATCACGGGCGACAAGTCCGGCGATCCGTGGTGATGAGCTCCATCGACATTCGCCTCGCTGCAACTCGCCGCACCATCGGGGCCGCCGCACTCGCTCCATGTATGCGCCAGGGGACATCGGGCGGGTTGCGGGCATCGTTCCGCGGATCGTGGGCCGTTCTGGATCCTTACCGATGGCGCAACGCTGGGGCCAGCCATGGGGTGCATACGGCCAAGGCGAACGAGGCGAAAGGCCGGCAGTTGACGTCTCGGGGCTCCGGGGCGGGGCGCTGCGCCGACGGGCGCCATGCGCCGACGCTGACGCCGACGCGCCAGGGTCCCGCCGCCACCACCCTGGCGCGCCGGGTCCCGCCGCCACCACCCTGGCGCGCATATGGATGAAGACTCCACCGTTCGCGGCAGCAGATGCCCTGCATGATGAAGCTACGGCCGAAACGCCACGGATCGCGGCGTTCTAGTCGCAGGATCATGAAGTCTTCATCCGTAGGCGCGCCGGAGAGTTGCCCAGGACGGCCAGCCGACGCCGGGCGCCGGGCGCCGGACGCCGGGCGACGGGCGACGGGCGCCGGGCGCCGACACGCCGAGCGCGCCGGCACGACCATAAGGACAGGCTAGAGCGGCTCACCCTCGTCGGCCTCGGCCGGGGA
>CAIYHO010000245.1 GCA_903925955.1 uncultured Chloroflexota bacterium | reverse complement strand
CTGATGGCGCGGAATCGTGGACGGATCTCACCGACTTCGTGGTGATGCCTGCCGTCACAGGCCCTGTGCCCACGGCCTGGTGGATCGACGCCAAGGGGTTGCACATCTCACTGCTGCAGGCGGCCCCGAGCGGCCCCGTCGCCTCGCCGACGCCGACACCCACGGCGGCCACCCCCGCCCCAACAAAGACGCCCAGGCCTGCCAAGACGCCCAAGCCCACAAAGAAGCCGTGATGGCCCCCGGGCGCCGGCGGGTGCTGTGATCCCCCTGCGCGACGCACGGACTGGCGGCCGCACCCCGCTGGTCACCGCTGCCCTGATCGCCGCGTGCCTCGCGGTCTTCGCGTGGGAGCTGGCCGTGCTTGCCGCCAATGGCGACGCGGGACTGGAGCGGCTGGTCGTCACCTGGGGTCTGGACCCGGCGGCCCTCGCCAGCGGGTTCAGCCGCGGGGCGCTGCCCGTTTCGGCGCTGCCCGGTGTGCTCACCAGCACCTTCCTGCACGCCGGCTGGCTCCACCTTGGGGGCAACATGCTGTACCTGTGGATCTTTGGCAGCAGGCTTGAGGATCGGCTTGGCCGCGGCCGGTTCCTGCTGCTGTATGTCCTGGGCGCCGTCACGGCGGCGGTTGGCCAAACGCTTGCGGATCCGGCCGTTGGCCCGGTCATCGGGGCGTCTGGGGCCATCTCGGCGGTGCTGGGCGCATATCTGGTGCTGTTTCCGCGGGCGCGCATCCAGTCCCTGGTGTTCCTTGGGTTCTTCTACCAGATGCTTGCAGTGCCGGCGGTGATCGTGCTTGGCCTGTGGTTTGTCCTCCAGTTAATCGCCGGGCTGGCGCTGCTTGCCGACCCATCGGTCACTGGCGGCGTTGCCGTCTTCGCCCACATTGGCGGGTTTGTCGGCGGCATCCTCGCCGGGCTCTACATTCGCCTTCGATAGCGCTGACAGGCCTGATCGCGGCAGCGGTGGAATAATCCCGGCCATGGCCCACACCGACGGGACTGAGGTTGAACTGGTCGTCGAGAGCGTCCGCCTCCACGCCCCCACCAACCGCCACGTCCTGCTGCTCAAGGAAGCTGCCGGCGATCGGCTGCTGCCCATTTGGATTGGCCCTTGGGAAGCGGGCGCCATTGCGCTCCGGCTGCACGGCGAGCGGCCCGAGCGTCCCCTCACTCACGACCTGCTGGCCGCCGCGATCACCCAACTCGGCGCTCGCGTCGAGCGCGTGGTGATCACCCGTCTGGACCGCGACACGTTCTACGCGCGGCTGGACCTGGTGCTGGCCGACAGCCGGGTGGAACTGGACGCACGGCCCTCAGACGCGATTGCCCTGGCGGTCCGCTTGGATGTCCCGGTGTTTGCCGCGGCGAGCGTGCTGGACTCGGCGGCCTCTGTCTTCACGCTGGACGGCACGGACGCAGACGGTGACGGCGAGGACGATGATGAGGATCCCGAACTCGTCTCGCGCGACGCGGGGCTGGCGGATAGCGCGGCCGCAACTGCGGCGCCGATCGCCGCGCCTGACCGCGAACAGACGGGTGAGCAGATCGACCCAAAGCTGCTCATGGTCTTCAGCCAGTTTGTCAACTCTATCGACGACCCGGACGCGCGCGGCGGAAACTCCTGACCGTCGCCAGCCCGGCTGGCGCTCAGTCGCCGCCGAGGATCGGGCGGCCCCGCTGCAGCGTCTCGGCCCGCTTGAACCAGAGGCGCAGCCGCAGTCCCCAGAAGTCCTTCACGGCGCGCCAGATCACCGAGGGCTTGGCGCCCGTGGGCGAGCCAGCTGTGCGCTCGTAGTGCGGGACGCCAACCTCGGCGATGGAGCGACCGCTCTGGCGGATCTTGTTCATGAGCTCTGCTGAGAAGAAGGCGCCAGCGGACTCCACGCGGATCCCCGCAAGCGCCTCGCGCCGGAACAGCTTGCAGGCGCAGTCCACGTCCGTCACCCGCAGGCCGAAGAAGATCCGATTGGCCAGCTTGTAGGTCCGCGCGTACGCGACACGGATGAAGGGGTCCGCGCGCTTGATGCGGAAGCCCACGACGACGTCGGGGTGGTCCTCAGCCTGAAGGCGCGCGGTCAGCCGGCCGATATCGGCAATCTTGAACTGGCGGTCGCCATCGGTGAACGCAAGCAGCTCGTAGCGCGACGTCTCAAACCCTGAGCGCAGCGCGCCACCGTACCCGCGGTTGGGGTTGTGGTGGACCACCCGCACAACGTCTGGGTGGGCTGCGGCAAGCCGATCGGCAATCTCGCCTGTCTTGTCACGCGACCCGTCGTTGATGGCGATGATCTCAAACGTCTCCGCGAGCGTGGGCAGCGTCTCGAGCGCCTCGGCCACAAGGGCCTCGATGTTGGCCTCCTCGTTGTGGGCCGGGAAGAAGTACGAGAGGCGCGCGACCTTGCGGGGTGACTCCGGCGCGGGCGCTCCGCTGCTGGTGGTTGCGTCTGCGGTCATGCCGTGATCTCCAGGTCGCCCGTTGCGGTTGGTGGGCCTTGGCGATCGACGGGCTCGATCGCGGCGTTCTGTGGCATCAGTGTCAATGTTGATCCTTGCGTCCAGATGACGATTGCCGCCCTGGTCTGACATCGGGGGTCACCAGCCAAGGATCCTGCCCCAGACCACGCCCCACAGGTTGACCGCCGTCCCGAGGCCCACAAGCACAAGCGCCAGCGTCCGGACGCGGCCGTCTGCGCGCGCGGCGCCCACGCCGACAAGCGGCAGCAGGAACGGCATGTAGTCCAGCGAGAAGCGGTAGCCCCACTGGACCCAGCCCTGGCTGAAGTGGGCGAGGTTGAACGTGGCGATGATCACCACGGTTGCCGTGGCGCCAATTGTCAGGCGGGCAAACCAGCGACGCCGGAACGCCAGCAAGGCGAGCAGCAGGCCCGGTGCGCTGAACAGGATGCCCGTGCCGATGTCGAGGGGCTGTGCCAGCGGGCAGTCCCGGTTGAACAGGGACCGCTGGACACCAGGGTCCGTGCAGAGCTGGACGGGATCGCCAAAGCCCAGCGTGTTTGGCTTCATGTCGGGCGCAAACACAGGGAGCGCGGTGAGCATGATCCCGATGTTGCGGGGGATGTAGCGGATGTCTTCCACAGACCACTTGGGGTTGTAGCCCAGGGCGGAGTAGCCGTTGGCCTCGCGCTGGTACTGGTAGTCGTAGCCCGGGTGCATCACGGACCCGGTGGTGAGGTACGTGTAGAGCAGCATCAGGGCCACCGGCGGCGCGGCGCCCACGGCCGTGGAGAGGGTCCGGCGCAGCCGTGTGCCGCCGCCGCCCACCAGGATGAACCAGGGCGCGGCGAAGACCAGCGGGAGCCGGGCGGTTGCCGCGAGGCCCAGCAGGAAACCCGCGAGGATCTGCGAGCCGTCAAGCGGGAACGCGGTGGCCCGCAGCCGCTCCAGCAGCCCATCGCCCACGCCTGCGTCATCAAGCCGGTCCACCTCCCGGTTGTCCTCGTCCAAGGGCGTCTCGGTGAGCGCGTTCGCGTCATGGCGCAGCGTCACCCCTACGGCGAGCAGCGCCAGGTCCACGGCCACAAGGTGCGCGAGGTACCACGTGCTGCCCACGGCTGCGGCCCACCACCACGCGGTGCCCAGCGCAAACACCAGTGTCACCGCCACTCGGACAAGGAGCCGCAGCCGGAGTCCGCCGAGCATCCACCATGCCGCGCCCACGCCAGACGCCGCAAGACCAATGGCGATGGCAGCCTGGTCCGCATGGAAGCCAAACAGCGCCACAAACGGCATCAGCACGATGGCCGGCAGCGGCGGGAACGGCAGCAGGACGCGCCCAAGCTCTGTGGCCGTGGGCTCAGCGATTGGGAACACGTCCTGGAAGTAGCTGTTGTCCGGAAGCCCGGCCACGCCCTTGACCGGATACGGGAACCAGGCACGCCCGCTGAGGAAGGCATCGGCCTGCCAGATGAAGTGCGTGTAGAAGTTGGTGTGTTGCGGATTGGACAACGTGTACGCAACCCACGCGCCAAGCACCAGCAGCAGGCCGACCCCGATCGACACTGCGCGCCCGGTCATGATGCTGTTGTTGGCGCGGGCCCGGACGGGCCCCTCGGCTATACTCGCGGTCACTTTCCACGCTCGTCAGGAGGCTTCCCGTGACCGCTTCCGGCTCGGGCACGCCCAGCCGGGGACTGGTCGCGACCGACGCCCCCCGGCGAGGCGTCGACCGGCAGTTGATCGCGATCCTCGCGATTGGGCTGCTCGTTCGGCTGATCATGGCATACGGGATCGATGCCATCCGCGGATCCGGGTTCCGGACGGACCTGGACCTGTTCCGCTACTGGGGTTCGAACCTGGCCGATCTTGGCCCGTTCGGGTTCTATGACCGCGGCTTCTTCGCCGACTACACCCCGGGCTACCTCTACGTCCTGTGGCTGGTGGGCATCGTCGGCCACGCCATCGGCGGCATCGGCGACCTCATCAAGCTCCCCGCCATCCTTGCGGATATCGCGCTGGCGGTGACCGTCTGGTCGATGGCGCGTGAGCTTGGCGCCACCAACAACCGGGCCAAGATCGCCGCCGCGGTGGTGATCATCAACCCGGTCACCTGGTTTGACTCGGTCCTGTGGGGCCAGGTGGACAGCGTGGGAGTTGTGGTGCTGCTGCTTGCGGTTCGCCAGCTCTGGCGCGGCCGGAGCGAGCGAGCGGCCATCCTTGCCGTGGTTGCGGCGATGATCAAGCCGCAGCTTGGGATCCTTGTGCCCATCGTCGCGGCCGTCGTCATCCGGCGCGCGCTGTGGCCCACGGGCGGTTTTGGCGATGAAGCGGCACCCGAGGACAAGCAGGGGTTTGTCCGGATGCCCGAGGGCAAGGTCCGGATCCTCACAACGGGTCTGGCGGGCCTGCTGACAGCCATCGTCATGGCGGCGCCGTTTGGGCTGTCGCTTGTCACCTTCACGTCAACTGCGCCGTACATCGGCTCGTCCCTGCTGCGGCTGATCTTCAGCACCGCGTCCACGTACTCCTACGTGACCGTGAACGCGTACAACCTGTGGGCGCTGTTCCCGGTCAACGGCGGCAGCATGGCCAGCAACTCCGGCTGGATCCACGACGCGCAGGTGCCGGACGCCACGTCCTGGGCTTCGATTGGGCCGTTGCCCGCGGGCCTCGTGGGCGCCTCGCTGCTGATCGGCGCGATGTTCGTCATCTCTTGGCTGGTGGCGCGCCGGCCGGACCGGCTGACCATCCTTGTGGGCACGATTGCGTTGGCGATGGCCTTCTTCGGCCTCCCCACGCGCGTCCACGAGCGCTACCTGTTCCCGTTCTTTGGTCTGGCCGCCATCCTCTGGGCCTGTTCGTGGCGCTGGCGGATCGTCTACGTCTTTGCGTCGCTTGCCACGTTCCTCAACATGTATGTCGTCCTCACCACGCTCTATCCGGACAACCCGGGCGTGGCCGACTGGCTGGGCATTGGCGATCTGATCCGGTCGTTCTGGGGCGTGACGTTTGTGGCGCTGGTGAACGCCGGCGTGATGATCTGGGGGTTTGCGCAGCTCCGCGGGTCCGCGGCGCGGAAACTGGCCACGGAGGTGGCCGCGGCCGCCAGCGACGAGCCGCCGCCCGTCTGGGACGACGCTGACGACCTTGAACCGGGTGACGACGGTGGCGAGGATGACGAGGATGGCGATGCCAAGCCCGGTTTCGCGCAAGCCCACCGCTCCGTCACGGACGTGGCGATCGCGCCGTTCGTGCCCATTCCAGCCGCCACGCCCGCGCCGCCCGTCGCGCAGGCCCCGGCTGTCCCGCTAGCGCCCGTCCCGCTAGCGCCCGTCCCCGCGCCAGTCCCGGCCGGCCGCCGCCTCCCCGCCTGGTACGACCGCCCGTCGTGGTCGTCGCTTGGCCCGGTTGAGGCCCTGCGCGCCCGCTGGCGTGAGACGCCTATCCGCCCGGACCGGAGCGCATCGCTCAAGGGCGAGCAGCACGGCCGTCTGGACCGCCTTGATGTCTGGATCCTGATCGTCCTGGTTGTCGCCTCGTTTGGCCTGCGCACCTGGCGGCTGGCGGAGCCCGCGCGGATGCACTTTGACGAGGTCTACCACGCGCGGACCGCCACCGAGTTCCTGCAGGATTGGCGTTACGGCATCTCGCACAACATCTACGAGTGGACCCACCCGCACCTCGCCAAGTACGCGATGGCCGTGGGGATCGAGCTCTTTGCCGGGCACGACGTGGCGGCCTCGTCCAACCTGGGCGTGCCCGTCCGCGATGCATCTGTTGAGCCGCGCCGCGCCGACGCCGCCAGTGCCATTGCCCGCAACGGCGACCGCGTCTGGGTGGTCACGGGCACCGAACTGATCGCCTATGACCTTGAGACGCGTGACGTTGCGGGTCGCTGGTCAATCCCGGGTGCGTCCACGGTCAGCGTGGACCCGGCGGGTACGTCGGTCTACGTGGGCACAGACGCAGGCGCACTGCTTGTGGTGGACACCCAGGCCATGGACCTGCTCCGCCGTGGCGGCGCGGGCCAGCCGGAGCCCGCCGCTGTGGGGACGCTGGCGTCGCCCGCCGTGCAGCTCCTTGCCTGGCAGGAGGGAACGCGCCTCGCAGCCCGTCTTGTGGACGGCTCAACCGTGATTGTCGATACCACCGCCGACGCCGCCACCTACGGGACGGCGATCGCGACGCTCCACCTCGGAGGCGCCAGCGACATTGCAATTGCCGGCGACGGCGATGCGCTGATCGCGACACCCGCCGACGTGACCGATGCTGCCGCCGCCGCCTCCGCGCTTGCGGCCATCACCGGCGGGGACGCCGCGGTCTATGAGGCGGCGCTCACCGCAACCGAATCTCCATCGGTGCTGCTTGACGTGCCGCTCACGGCCGACGTGCGGACCCAGATCCAGAAGGCGATTGACGACGGCACGCTGCCGGGCATCACCATCACCAAGACGCCGATGCTGGCTGTGGCGGATGCCGCCGGCATCAACCTCGTCACAGACGAGGGCTCTGTCGCGGCAACGGTTGAGATTGCCGGCGGGGCCTCCGGGCTTGCGCTCGTCACCGGGATGGGTTCGGGCAACCAGCTCTACGTCACCAACGTGGACCAGACCACCGGTAAGCCGCAGATCAGCATTGTTGCCGTGTCCGGCGACCAGGCGAAGACAGGCCCAACGCTGGCGAACAGCTTCGAGATCCCCGCGGCTGGCACCAAGGTGGTTTTTGACGAGGCGTCGCAACTGGTGGACGTGCTGGGCACAACACCCGATGGCACCACGCCCACGCTGTACATCATCGAGCCGCACGGCAACGCGGTCTTCGCTGACCACAAGCTTCCCTTCACGCCCGCCGCGCTGGTCCTTGACCACGACGGGGATTACCCGTCGTCAACGCGTGGCCAGGTCCTCGCGTTTGGCTCAAGCGGCACGCTTGCCGCGGCTGACGTCCTCCACTACGACTTTGCGTGGCGCCTGCCGGGCGTGATCGCAGGCGCGCTCACCGCGGGTCTGCTGTTCCTCCTCACGCGCGTGCTGTTCAGGCGCCGGACGGTGGGCGTGCTGGCCGGGGTCTTCGTGCTGCTCGACGGGATGTTCTTCGTCCAGAGCCGCATCGCGATGAACGATGTCTACGTCGGGATGTTTATTCTGGCGGCCTACCTGCTGTTTGCGTGGCTTTGGGTTGCGCCACGGGCAAAGCGCTGGTTCTGGACGCTGATGCCCGTGATCGGCGTGTTGCTGGGGCTGGGTCTGGCGTCCAAGTGGGTGGCCGCGTACGCCATCGGTGCGTTGGGAATCCTGGTCCTAGCCCGCTCCGCGCTGGGGCGCCTGCTGCTGATCGCCGCGCTCATCGGGCTCACCGCCGTCCTTGGCTGGATGGCGCTTGCGGTGCCCGCCACGAGTACCGCTTCGGGCAACCTGCTCTTCCCGATGACGATGGTGTTGCTGACGATGGCCGCCGCCGCCATCACGGTCTTCCGGCCCATCGTCTGGTCTGTTGAGGAGATCGTCTTCGCCGTTGGTGGCCCGGCCGCTCTTGGCTTCCTGATTGCGCTCACCGGCATCGCCACCGGCCGTGCGTCCACGCCCATTGCCCTTGGCCCGGTGGCCGCAACGCCGCTTGCCGCGGGCTTTGCGCTCATCGTCCTTGGCGGGCTGGTCTATGCCGCGTTCAAAGTGACCGGGCGCATGGGCTTTGGCCCCTTCGCGCTCACGCGGCCCACCCCGCTCCCGGCCGACGAAGCGCCCGATGGCTGGCTCCGGCTGGGCTACGGCCTTGGCACGGGCACGGCGTGGATGGCGATCTGCCTTGTGGTCATCCCTGTGGTTGTCTACGTCATCTCGTACATCCCGTGGGCCACCGTTGAGAGCCACCAGATTGTTGCGGGTCTCCCCGCTGGCAACACCGGGCAGCTGCTGCTGGACCTCACCGGCGACATGTACCGCTACCACAACAACCTGACAGCAGCGCACCCGGCCTCGTCGCCGTGGTGGGCATGGCCGCTGGACCTCAAGCCCGTCTGGTTCTACCAGGACAGCTACGCCGGCGGCACAGGCGCCGCCATCTACGACGCGGGCAACCTTGCCATCTGGTGGATGGGCGTGCCGGCGATGGCGTTTGCCGCATGGCAGGCATACCGGCGCCGGAGTCTTGCGCTTGCGCTGATCGTGATCGGCTTTGCCGCCCAGTGGGTCACATGGGCTCGCATCGATCGCGCCGCGTTCCAGTACCACTACTACACAAGCCTGCCGTTTGTGGTGATGGCCCTGGCCTACTTCATCGCCGAGCTCTGGCATGGCGCGTCCCGCCGCGTCTGGCTGTTGGCCCGGGCTGCAGCCGCCCTGGCGATCATGGGTCCGGCGCTGATGTGGGTGTTCAAGGGCCCGCTGTGCGCCCTCGCCAACGTGGAGTCCGTGAACAAGGGCTCACAGGCCTGCCACGGAAACCCGGGCAACCTGGTGCTCACGCCATCGGTGACCTTCTTGGTGGTCGTGCTGGTGGTGGCGCTGGTGGTGCTTGGCCGCCAACTGATCGCGCTGGGCCGGCCACGCGCCGACGGGCGAGACCTGGAGCCGCGCGACCTGATGCCGCTGCTGGCATCGGCGATTGGCGCGGGTGCAGCCATCGCCATCACCCGGTTTATCCCCGGGACCGAGCCGCTGATCTCCATCCCGGGGCTGGTGCCCGAGCTCATTGCCCTAGCGGGCCTGATCCCGCTTGCGCTGGTTGCCGTCCAGGTGCTCACGGCGCGCGACAGCCGCCGCTTTGTCCTTGGCTACCTCGCGGTAGTGGGCTCGTGGTTCCTGCTTCTGTATCCCAACATCGCGGCGCTGCCGCTGCCGTCGGACTTTGTGCCTGCCTATCAGGGGATCCTTCCCACGTATCTCTACCCGTTCCAGTTTGGCGTGAACACGGTGGATCGCAGTGGCTCCATCTCGTTTGCGGACCCGAAGTTCGGCATCCTCGCGGCGTTCCTTGTGGTGGCCGTGCTGGTGGTGTCCTACTCCGCGTGGACCTGGCGTCAGGCGCTGGTGGACGAGGCGACGCGGGCGGACGAGGCGGCAGGCGGAGACGATGCCGGAGCCGGCGGGGCGCCTGACGGGGACGCGTCCTCGCCCGCCTAATTCACCGCTGACTCAATCTGGGAGCGGCATGCGGAGTTCAGCTGCCAAACCCCGGGTTCGCCCCGCGAGCCGCGCTTGTCAGGTTGGATGCTGAGTCAGGCGTGAATTGCGCGCCGCTCGCCGAGCCATTGTCACTAGCCGCACGACCACGACACGCGCCCGTCCAGCACGAGCGGCCACGTGCCGATGGGCTGATCGGCCGAGACCGCGCGCAGGCCGGTGAAGGTGAATTGGCCGTGCGTGAGGTCGCCCCCGAGCGTGACGCCCGATGCGCCCATCGGCGGAGCACTCGGCACGGGCGCCGGCGTCGGCATCGGCATGTCCGCAAGGACAATCGCCGGCCCCAGGCCCGACTGCGACCAGCTCGAGACTGACCACGTGTACTCGCGGGCCGGGACGAACGGCGACGCATCGGGCACGCCAACCAGCACTAGGCTGATGTTTGCCCCGGCGCTGCGGTCGATCCAGACCTGCAGTGCCACGTCGCGCTGGT
>CAIYHO010000244.1 GCA_903925955.1 uncultured Chloroflexota bacterium | reverse complement strand
GTCGCCGGCGGCTGGTCTGCCTCCTCGGCCGGGGGCCCGCTGTATGACGCCCGCGTCGCTGCGGAGGCCTTTGCGCTGCCTCCCGCTCCTGCTGCTCGAGAGCGCGCCCAGACCGACCGCCTGGCTGCGCGCATCAGCGACGCCGGTGCTGCAGCGTCAGCCGGTGACCTGGCGGCAGTTCGGGCAAGCCTTGAGGCGTTTCTGCGGATCGCCCAGGAAGCATCGCCGGCGGTTGTCCCGGACGCGGACACAGCAGAGCGCCTTGCCGCGCAGTTGATGGTCCTCGCGGACATCCCAATCACCAATCCGGACCTGGTGGCACTTCGCGATCACGCCCAGATGGCCGGCCAGTCACTCGTCCGGGCGATGCTCGCAAACGGCCCGGGCGGCGGCGGTGGCGGTGTAGACCCAAGTGGGCAGCCCATCCCGTTTGCCACAACAACGCCGGATGCCACCAAGGCCGCCGGCTCTGGCGCACCTGCGCCGTCCACCAGCGCTCCCGCCGGAACAGGGGCGTCAACCTCGGCAAGGCCCTCGCAGAGCGGACCGAGCCCCGTGGGGTCGTCGGCAGGCTCGCCGGATCCCTCGCATACACCAGCCAGCTCAGGTTTTGGCCCGAGTGCCAGCCCGGGCGCAAGTTCAAGCCCCGGCTCCGGTTCCGGCTCCCCATCGCCCACCGGGTCGGGTGGCCCAGCCGCAACCGGCCGAGGTGGTCCGGGCGGAGGCTAGCGAAGCGACGGGTCAGCGCATCCAGGCCGCGCCTGTCTCAGGCTTCCTCGTCGGCGGTAGCCGGGCTGCCCGGCGTGGCGATCCGCCGTCCCTCGGCGGTGCGGCCAAACCTGGCGCAGAGCTCGGCGTTCACGGCTTCAGTCACCTCGGCTGCCGTGCCGGCGCGCTCGGCGGTCGCCGACCAGGCGAACTCGTCGAGGTAGGCATCGGTGCCCGCGAGGCCTTCGCGCATCGTGATGCGGCTGACCTCCTGCATAAACCACTTGGGCATCGGCCGCTTTACCACGGCACCCGTGTCGTCGGTTGCCTGGATCTGGGTTGGGATCTCGCGCCACGCGAGCACCTTGTAGGTGGCCACAGGATGTCTAGGCCTTCAGCCAGCGGGCGATCTCGTCCGCCGACGGCACACGCCCATAGCTGGCCACCGTGCCGTCGATGACGAGCCCGGGCGTGGAGAGGATGCCAAAGGCCATGATCCCGGGGTCATCGGTGACCTTGGTGATCTGGGCCTCGATGCCCGTCTTGGCGACGGCCTCGCGGGCGTTGGCCTCAAGCCGCTTGCAGTTTTCGCAGCCGTGGCCAAGGACCTGGATGCTGGTCATGGGTTCTGTCCTTTCGGGGATCCGGGGTGACGGCGGTTGCGCGGTGAACGCGGCTACGCGGTGAATGCGTTGAACAGGTAGCCGATGGCGATGATCCCGCTGGACACCACCGCGACAAAGACGGCGAGCAGACGCGGCTTCATGACCCGGCGCAGGATCACCAGCTCGGGCACTGAGAGGGCGGTGACCGCCATCATGAACGCGAGGGCGGAGCCCAGCGGCAGACCGTTGCCCAGCAACGCCTCCACGATGGGGATGGTCCCGGCGGCATTGCTGTAGAGCGGCACGCCGATGGCGACAAGCGCCGGCACGGCAAGCGGGTTGCCCGAGCCGCCGATGGCGACGACGAGGTCCGTGGGCACAAAGCCGTGGATGAAGGCACCCACGGCAATCCCGCCCACAACCCAGGGCCAGACGCGCCCGAGGATGTCAGCCGTGGACCGCCAGGCGTCGTGGAGCCGGTCTGCCAATGTGGGGCGGAAGGTGGGCATCGCGCTGCCGGCGCGGATGGTCCAGACGTAGTCCTCAACGTAGCGCTCAAGGCCAAGGCGCCCGATGACAAGCCCTGACGTGATGGCCACCGCCAGCCCTGCCGCCATGTAGGCCAGGGCGATGCCGGGCCCAAACAGGCCCCACAGCAGCACGATGGCCACCTCGTTGACCATGGGGCTGGAGACGAGGAACGCGAACGTCACGCCAAGCGGGACGCCCGCCTCGACAAAGCCGATGAACAGCGGCACCGCGGAGCACGAGCAGAACGGCGTGATGATCCCAAACGATGCCGCGGCCACCGTGCCCGGCAGCGTGCCACGCCCTGCAAGCGCCCGGCGGACCCGCTCCGGCTCCACAAACGAGCGCAGGAACGAGACCACGGTCACCACGCCCAGCAGGAGCAGCAGCACTTTTGGCGTGTCGAGCAGGAAGAACGCCACGGCCTCACCCAGATGGGATCCGGCCTCCAGGCGCAGTACGTCGAAGGCCAGCCAGTTGGCAAGCGGGAGGTTGGCAAACCAGGCCACCAGCCAGGCGACAACGGCGGCCGCAACGCCGAGCGGCAGCGGGACGTGGACCCGGCGCAGCGCGGAGGTGGTCACCCCAGCACCGCCAGCAGTCGCTCGCGGGCCACTGCCACCGCCGCTTCGTCACGCTCGTAGTAGAGGAACCGTGCGTTGGCCTCGTGGCGGATGGCGCGGACCAGCCCGGCATCGCGCAGGCGGGCCAGATGGTTGCTCACATTGTTGTCGCGCTCGCCAAGCGCTGCCGCCATCTCGCAGACACAGTGTGGGCCATCGGCCAGCATGCGCAGGATCCCGGCTCGGGTCCGGTCTGCCAGCAGGGCCGCCAGCGCGGTCGCGTCGGTCACGTCAGGGGCGGGTAGGTCTAGGCGGGGCTCGCCCACGACGGGAAGCGGTGTGGCCATCAGGTCCTCAGGTTGCAGAGGCGGACACCTCAGCGCCTGATGAACATCACACGGACGGCTGATATGTCATAGGGGCCGCAGGTCACAACCCTGGGGTCCGATGGCCC
>CAIYHO010000243.1 GCA_903925955.1 uncultured Chloroflexota bacterium | reverse complement strand
TTGCCGACGCGGCGCTGTCCGCCACGGTTGTGGTGCTTGGCGACACGGCGCCCGCGGTTGAGGCGGCCATCGCATGGCGTGGTGAGCGTCGGGTGGTGAACCGGCGCCCGCAGGATGGTCTCGCGAGTTCGCTGCGGCTGGGGCTTGATGCCGCAGCCGAGGATCCCACAGTTGACGCTGTGCTGGTGGTGCTTGGCGACCAGCCCACGCTTCGGTCCGCCGTCATCCGTGCGCTGGTGGCAGCAGCCGATGGGCCAGGTCCGGCGCAGTTGGCGCAGATTGTCCGTCCGCAGTACGCGGATGACCCGGCTCCAAACCCGCTCCTTGTCCGTCGCGCGGCCTGGGCTGTTGCGGCGGGTCTCAGCGGCGACCGGGGTCTTGGCCCGCTCCTGGCCAAGCGGCCAGATCTGGTGGCCGCGGTGGCGGTGGAGGGCGCCAACCCCGATATCGACACGCCCGAAGATCTGGCGCGCATCGCGCGCACGTCGCCAGATCGGCCCTATCCAAGCCTGCCCAACTTCCGCGACATCGGCGGTCATCCAACCATCTCAGGCGCCCGGGTGCGGCGGGGGCTTGTCTACCGCTCCACCATCCCGGCCAACCTGACTCCTCACGACACAGCCCGCCTCCTGGAGCTCGGCATTCAGACGGTCTACGACCTGCGCTCGGACGGGGAGCGGAGCCAGAAGCCCGTGGCGGCAGGACTGCCTCGGTCCATCAACTACGTGGTGGCCGACGTGGTGGGGGACTCCGGTCTTCTGAGCCCCATGCGGTTCCTCGCCCTCCTCGACAACCCGGCCACGGTGCGCGAGATGCTTGGGGACGGACGTGCGGATGCGCAGTTTGAGGACAAGTTCCGGCGCTTCGTGGACTCGGCCACGGCGCAGGCGGCCTACCGCACGCTGTTTGCAGGGCTGGCCGACGCGCCCAAGTTGCCGGCCGTCTTCCACTGCACAACGGGCAAGGACCGCACCGGATGGGCGGCGGCAGCGCTGCAGACCCTTCTTGGCGTGCCAGCTGCAATCGTGATGAGCGACTTTGTCGCCAGCACGGAGGCGCTTGCGCCGATGATGGCGCCGTTTGTCGCACGGTATGTCGATGTTGGCGGTGACGCGGCCGACATCACGCCGCTCCTGGGCGTCTCGGCGTCCTATCTCGAGGCGGGCCTCGACGAGGTGCGGCGTCTGTACGGGACCATCGAGGGCTACTTCACCCACGGGCTGGGGCTTGATGCGGCAGTCCAGGCGCGCCTTCGGTTGCTGCTGCTTGAACCCGCCTAGGACAACCCGACCCGGGTGGTTGCGCCGGCGCTAGCCCGAGATGTCGGGTGCGCTTGCGGCGGCGACGATCCGCAGGTCAGGCCCGGCCACCAGCATCGGGACAGTCTGGCTGAGATCCTCCTCGGCGCAGAACCCGATGTCCTCTGGGCACCCGATGCGGCGCAGCGTATGGCCGCCATCGGAGACGGTCATGGCGGTGAGGAGATCCGGGAAGCTGGACCAGAGCCGGATGGCGGCTTGGGCCCCATCGGTCAGGGTGACGTCCATGTGGGCGTCGCCGGCCTGCTCGGCGATCCTTGCCGCAATCACCCCGGCCGCCACCGCGTCGTCCAGGACAAACCGCCCTTCGCGCCCGGCGCACACCACCGTGATCTCGCGGCTGCCACCGTCTGCGCCCGCAAGCGCAAGCGCGGTTGCCGCCACGGCACGGGCATTGCGCAGGCAGCCGATCAGCAGGTGGTCGGCGGCCCGGAGCCGATCCACAACCGCTGTGCCGTTGGTTGTGCACAGCACAAGGCTGCGACCGCGGATATCCGCTTGGGCAAGCTCGGTGGGGGAGTTGTCAAAGTCAAAGTCGGGCGGCTTCTGCGCCAGCTGCTCGCCCGCGAGGAGCCGGTCCGAGCTGCCCCGCAGACGGCGCGCCGTGGCCACATCGCCAGCAAGGAGAAGCTCTGCGCACCCAAGGTCAAGTGCCGCGGTGATGGTGGTGCTTGCGCGGATCTGGTCCACCACAATCAGCACGCGGCCAGCCGCCACAGCTGCTGCCGCGGGCACGAGTGAGACATCCACAACCACGGGTGCGCCGCGGGTCTCAGTCATTGCGGCATGTCCCTTCGGGTTGTGCGACTGGCTGATCAGGACGCCGCGGCCGGCTGGAAGTCAAGCTCAGACGTGATGGCGATCGCCGCCGAGATTGATCGGTAGAGGGGGCAGTTCTCGTGGAAGTGCGCCGCCGCCCGCTCCGCGGCCACCCGGTGCGACTCATCCGCGATCAGGTGCGCCACCACATGGATCCGGCGCAGGACGAGGATCCCGTCCTCGGCCTCCACATCGCCAATCGCCTCCACCTTGAGACGGCCCTCATCGGTCCCGATGCCGCGGGCGATCAGCGCGCCCGAGAGCACGCCGGTCATGCAGCCAGCCGTGGCGGCCACAAGGTAGTCCAGCGTGGACGCGGTTGGCGGATAGGCGCCCTCCGCCAGCCCTGCGTGGGCGGCAAGCTCGTCGTGGAACCCCATCCTGACGGGCTCGGCCGCAAGCGGCATCGTGACAAGCTTGAGCTTGCCCGAACGTGGCTCAACCCCGATGCGCGATTGGTAGATCACGGGCGATCCGGCAGCGCCGGCGTTGGCCAAGTCGGACACGGACAGCCCCCTAGGGATTGATGATGATCTTGATCGCGCCGCTGGAGCGATCGTTGAATGTGGCCAGGGCCTGTGCGTAGTTGGTCAGCGAGAAGTGGTGCGTGACCAGCTCGCGAATGCGCATACGGCCCTGCTCCACGTGGGGCATCACGCGGCGCATCTCGCCTGCGGACGCGCGCGAGCCAACCAGCTCAAGCTCGTCAAGGACCAGGCGCTGCATGCCGATGGTGACCCCCTCGGTGGGGATGCCAACGGCCGCACACCGGCCGCCGCGCCGGAGCATGCCCAGCGCCGCGTTGATCATCTCCGGCACACCCGCGCACTCAAGCGCCACGTCTGCGCCAAGGCCGCCGGTCATCGCCCGGACCGTTGCAACCGCGTCAACGGCGGACGAGTCCACCGTCTCAAAGCCCATCGAGGCCGCCTTGCCCAGACGGTAGCCGCGCCCCACCACAATCACGCGCCCCGCGCCGCGGATGAACGACGCGTCGCCCGCAAGCATGCCGATTGTCCCGGCGCCCGTGATTGCCACGGTGTCGCCCGGGCGGACGCCGCCACGATTTGCCACGTGCAGCGCAATCGACGCCGGGTCCACAAGGGCGCCGTCGTCAAACGTGAGCCCGTCAGGCAGCCGGAAGATCGTCTTGACGCCCTGGACCACGTAGGTGGCGTCGGCGCCCTGATGGTTGTGCCCGTACTGCTTGTGGAGCCCGGGCTTCCCGTAGTTCTCGCAGAGGTTGTACTGGCCCTCGACGCACTTCTGGCAGACGCCGCAGGCATCGTGGGAGGTGCCGGCCACCCGGTCGCCAATCCGCCAGCCGTACAGGTCCGCACCCGGGCCAAGCGCCGCAATCTCGCCGGCCCACTCGTGGCCGGGGATGAACGGGAAGGCGGTGGGCCAGAAGCCCGGGTAGTCGCCGTGGATCAGGTGGGCGTCGGTGCCGCAGATGGACACGGCGCGCACGCGCGCCAAGACCTCGTTCTTGCCGGGCGTCGGCACGGGGACCTGGCGGATCTCAAGCTTGCTGGGCTCGAGGACGACAAGCGCCTCCATGGTTGCGGGGATGTCGGCGAGAGCGGGCACTGGGACCTCCGGGGCAGGTTGGCGTGGGGTTCGGGTATTGGCAGGAGAGTGGGCTTTCAGCGGCGCGCTCGCTGGGCCAGGAACGCCGTGACCTGTTCTGCGACGCGATTGCTCGACAGGCCAAACCGGTCAAGCAGCTCGGCGTTGGACGCCGATTCGCCAAAGGTGTCCTGCAGGCCGATGCGCTTCATGGCAGTTGGGCTGTGCTCGCCGAGGGTCTCGGCAACTGCGCCGCCAAGACCGCCGATGATCGAGTGCTCCTCGACGGTCACCACGAGGCCCGTCTTGTTGGCCGCGGCCACGATCCCCGCCACGTCGAGGGGCTTGAGCGTGGGCACGTGGAGCACGTGGCAGCTGATCCCGGCCTGGGCAAGGATCTCCGCGGCATCGACAACCCGCGGCGTCTGGGCGCCGGTGCTCACGAGGGTCACGTCGGTGCCCTGGCGCACAACGACGGCCTTGGCCACGTCAAAGGCGTAGGCGTCGTCAAACAGGCGCTGCGTCACGTCGCGGACAAGCCGGATGTACACAGGCCCGTCATAGGCTGCGGCCCAGCGGATCGCCTGGGCCGTCTCCAGGTCGTCGGCCGGTGAGATCGTCACCATGTTGGGCATCGCCCGCATGATGGCGATGTCGTCCACGATCTGGTGCGTCTTGCCGGCCGCCCCCACAAACAGGCCCGCGTAGCTGCCGATGATCTTGACGTTGAGCTTGGGCTGGGCGATCAGCACGCGGATCTGGTCCAGCGGGCGGACAACCGCAAACGCCACAAACGTGCTGATGAACGGCATAAACCCGGATGCGGCCATCCCGGCTGCCACGCCCAGCATGTTCTGCTCGGCGATGCCCATCTGGAGGAAGCGTTCGGGGTGCGCGCGCTGGAAGATCTCGGCACGCGTTGAGGTGCCCAGATCGCCGTCGAGCATCACCACCCGGGGATCGGTGTCGGCCAGGGCCGTGACGGTCTCGCCAAACACTTCGCGCATCGCGCGGCCCATCGGGAGCGTCATCGCGCAGCCTCCGCGTCCACGGGCTCGCCAAGCTCAGCCATCGCTTGCGCGAACTCGGCGGGCGTGGGGATCTTCACGTGCCAGAGGTATTGGCCCTCGGCAAAGGAGAGACCCTTCCCCTTGATGGTGTTGGCGATGATGGCCACCGGCCGATCGTCCGCCTGGCTTGTCGCAGAGGCAAGGGCGTCTGCAATCTGGGTCATGTCGTGCCCGTCAATCTCCAGCACGCGCCAGCCAAAGGCGCTCCACTTGCTCACAAGCTCGCCGGGCTCTTCGGGTGGCAGCCGATCGTCGTGGCCCGTGCCCTGCCAGCCAAACTGCTGGAGCTTGTTGTGGTCCACGATGGCCACAAGCCGGTTGAGCCTGTAGCGCGCGGCAACCATGGCCGCCTCCCAGACCGACCCCTCTTGGCACTCCCCGTCGCCCAGCAGGGTGAACGTCCGGCTGGGCGAACCCGCCAGCCGTGCGGCAAGCGCCATGCCAACCGCAGCCGAGATGCCCATGCCCAGAGAGCCTGTGGACATGTCGAGGCCTGGCAGCCGGGTCATGTCGGGGTGTCCCTGGAGCCGCGAGTCGGCCTGGTCAAAGGTCAGCAGCTCCTCAACGGGGAAGTAGCCGCGCAGCGCCAATGTGGCGTATAGGCCAACCGACGCGTGCCCCTTTGACAGGGTGAAGCGGTCCCGCTCGGGCCAATCGGGCTGATCGGGCCGGATCTGCATGGCGCCGAAGTAGAGCGCCGCAAGGATGTCCGCCTCGGACAGCGAGCCGCCCATGTGCCCCACCCGGACGGTGTTGATGGTGCGGACAACCTCAACCCGGATCCGGCGCGCTGCCTCGCGGAGGGCGTTGATGTCGCTGGCGTCACTCACGATTGGGAGGCTGGTCATCTCATGCCGTCCCGCGGCGCTCGTAGGAGCCGGCCGCCACTGGTGGCGAGAAGGAGCAAAGCAGGACAAGCTCGTCGGGGCCGTCTGACTCGGTGGCGTGGAACAGGCCGGTGGGGATCCAGACGGCCACGCCGGGCTCCAGCTCCGCGTTGCCCTCCGAACTCACAAGGCGGCCGCGCCCGGAGATGCAGTACACGGTCTCCTCTTCGGCGGCGTGCACGTGGCCCGTTGGCCGGGAGCCGGCCGGGAAGGTTGAGACACCCATCGACGAGTTCTTCGTGGACGTGTTCTGGGGCCCAAGGTAGGAACGCCAGGTGCGGCCGGGGAGCTCCATGATCTGGGCTTCGGCGCGCTCAACTCGCTTGAACATCGGTCCTCCCTGGGTCTTCATGGCGTGGTCAGTGGTCGTGGTGGTGGTGGTGGTGACGCCCTAGCCGGGCGTCGTGACTGGCCTCAGGCCCGCCCCGACGCAACCTCTTCCGCCCTCGTCCTGCCCGCAAGCCGGATGAGGTCCTCGTGCAGCTCAAACCACACGCTGTGATAGCTGTCAACGCGGGGTGATGCGACATAGCGGCCATCGCCGCCTGTCGCCTGCGCGGCGGCGCTGGTGAGTCGCTCGCGATAGCTTGCAAGCCGTGGCAGCTCGCACAGGACCGGCGCCAGCCACGCGTCGGCATCGGCGTGGAGGTCCGCAAGGCTGGCGAGGACCGCGGCGTCGTAGGCGGCATCGGTGTGGTCGTTGAAGGTCTGGGCGCCGTCAATCTCGCGCGTCTGCCACGCGGTCACAACGTTCTTCATGCGGTGGTCCAGCACGATGAACGCATCAAGGGCGGCCAAGGACCGCGTGGCGCCCCAGGACGTCGCGTCGGCGTTGATCAGGACGTCGCCTGCCGCCTTGCCGTCCGCCGTCAGGCGGAACGAGCCAACGGCCGCCTCGGCAATCCCGTTAGCAACCAGCTCCTCCAGGAGCGCGGTGGCATCCTCGAGACCGGTGCGCAGCGCGAGGCCCAGCGCATCGGGCTTGGCAAACCCCTTGATCGCCAGCACCCGGATTGCGTCATCAAGCGTGACCTTTGTTGTCTCGCCACCGGCCGCGGCCGACTGGCCCGGGGGCGGAGCGCAGGGTGCCTCAGGTTCCCCGATGGCAATGCCCAACTCCTTCGCCCAGAGCAGCAGGGGGGCTGCTTCCGGGACCACAACACGCGTGCCGGCGACGGAGCCTGCAAAGACCTCGCCGGTTGTGCCGTCAATCGTGATGAGTTCGCCCGCCGCAAAGGTTCGCCCGCCGATCAGGACGTCAGCGCCCCCAACCACCACGTCCGCGGCTCCAACAACTGCGGGGATGCCCCAGCCACGGGCCACGACGGCCGCATGGCTTGCAAGCCCGCCGCTCGAGGTGAGGATGCCCGCGGACTTGGCCATGCCGTGGACGTCGTCGGGCGATGTCTCAGAGCGAACCAGGATGACCGAACGGCCCGCCTCGCCTGCTTCGGCCGCCGCTTCCGGGGTCAGCGCGATTTCGCCAGACGCGATCCCGGGCGATGCCGGCAGGCCGGTCGCAAGCGGGGCATCGTGGTCCGGGTTCTCGGTTGTAAAGGTTGGCGGGTTGGCGAGGATCGCAGCCACACGTCCAACTGCTTCGGCTCGAGTGAGCGGGAAGTCAGGGTCGTTGGCCATGTCCAGCGCAATGCGGAGCGCCGCCTGCGGGCTGCGCTTGCCCACGCGCACCTGGAGCATCCAGAGCTTGCCGCCCTCGATCGTGAACTCGATATCGCACAGGTCTGCGTAATGGCGCTCAAGGGCCGTGGCATACCCGCGGAGCTCGGCCCCAACCTCGGGGAGGCGCTCATCGAGCACGCTGATGGGCATGGTCTTGTGGGTCCCCGCCACCACGTCCTCGCCCTGCGCCTGGAACAGGACGTCGCCGTACAGCAGGTTCTCGCCGGTTGCCGGGTTGCGCGTGAACAGCACGCCTGTCCCGGACCGCGCGCAGCGGTTGCCAAAGACCATCGCCTGGACGGTCACAGCGGTGCCGACGTCGTCCGGGATTCCTTCGTGCCGGCGATAGGCCTTGGCCCGATCGCTGTTCCAGGACCGGAAGACAGCCTCCACGGCACCACGAAGCTGCTGCCAGGGATCGGTGGGCGCATCGAAGCCCACCACGCTGCGGTACATGGTCCGGAAGCGCCGATGGCAGTCCGCTGCAAACCCGGCATTCCCGGTTGCCGCCGCCAGACCGGCTTCGCTGACGTCGGTGAGGCCCAGGTTGAGGATGGTGTCCATCATCCCGGGCATCGACACCGGTGCGCCTGACCGGACGCTCACCAGGAGCGGATCAGACGTGTCGCCAAACCCGCGGCCCAGGAGCGACTCCATGCGCGCCATATGGGTCCGCAGCTCCTCGTCCAGCCCGTCAGGCCAGCCAGAGGCGAGGTATTGGCGGCAGGCGGCCGTCGTCACCACGAACGCCGGGGGGACCGGCAGGCCAAGCTCAACTGCCATGACGGCGATGTTGGCAGCCTTACCGCCCACAAGCTGCTTGAGTTCGGGCAACGGCAGGCCGTGCGGGTGGTCGTAGTCGTAGACGTGGCTCACGGCGCCCGACGTTCCCTTCTTGTGAGCGCCGGCGCCGAAGCGCCGGCGGACAGCTACGAGCTTCTCAGACGCGCGACGGGACAGCGGTGAGCTTGTCCCAGAGCGAACCTGCATTGAGGGCCTGGATGTAATCCATCATGTAGCCCTGGCCGATGTCCACCGGGAGGCGGTCGCGGAAGTTAACCCGCTCGACGGTCTCCTCGCGGGACCAGCCCTTGGCCACGGCGATGGCGACAGTGCTCTTCCACTCCAACAGCATGGAGCGCTGGACTTCAACGTAGGACTTGGGCTGGACGGGCCCGTGGCCCGGCACAACGAAGTCAATGTCAAGGGCGCGGATGCGGTCAAGCGAGGTGACCCACTCGTCCACATTGGACGTCATGAGCCAGGTCTGGCACTGGGAGAAGATGGTGTCTCCCGTAAAGACCACGCGCTCTTCGGGGACGTGCACCGCAAGCTGGCCCGGCGTGTGGCCCGGCGTGTGGAGCAGGTTGAACGTGTGGTCGCCCACGTGGAGCGTCAGGTCGCCCGTGAAGACGATCTTGCCCTTGTTGGGATCCGCGTAGTACTCGGTCCGATCGGGCCAGAGGGCGAGGCCCTCGGGATCGTCAAGGTCCGTGCCGTGCGGGTTGTCGCCGGGCAGGGCTTCGTAGGCGTACGTGAACGGGTCAAGCTCGGGGTAGACCACCATGAACCGGTCGTACAGGCCCTGGTGGTTGACCACGGTGCCGGCGCCCTTGAAGTAGTAGTTGCCAAAGATGTGGTCAACGTGGTGCTCGGTGTTGACGATGTAGCGGATCGGCCCGTGCGACTCGGCCTCGGCCCGCATGGCAACGGCCTTCGTCGGCTGCTGCGGCGTGTCAATCACCACCACGCCGTCTGAGGTCACCACGTAGTTGGGGTTGCACCCGCGCAGGCGGGTGTTGGTCATGACGTTGGGTGTGACGATTTCCATGACTGCGTTCCCTCCCGGTGTTACTGCGTTGCGGTGAGGCCGCCGTCGATGGTCAGGATCTGACCCGTCACGAAGGCCGAAGCGCCGGATGCGAAGAAGAGGACAGCGCCCACGAGGTCGCCGGTCTCGCCGACACGCCCAAGGGGGATGCGGCTGACAACGCTGGCCTTGAACGCCGGGTCGCCAAGCAGCATCGCCACCTGGGGGGTATCAACAAATGTGGGCGCGATGGCATTGACGTTGATGTCGTGCTTCGCCCACTCGGTTGCCCACTGGCGGGTGAGGGAGCTGACCGCGCCCTTGGCCGCAACGTAGGCGGAGTAGCCGGTGTTGATGCCAAGCTGTGCCCGAACCGACGAGATGTTCACGATGCGGCCGCCCTGGCCAGCCTTGATCATCTGGCGCACCACGGCCTGCGTGACCACGAGCGTGCTCCGCAGGTTCAGCTCAAGGATCCAGTCCCACGCGTCGCGCGGGTACTCCTGGGCCTCAAAGACCACCTTGCCCGCACCGCCGCCGACGGCGTTGACGAGGATGTCCAGATGCCCGAAGCGCTCAATCGCCTTGGCGACGACTTCCTCGGCGGCTGCCTCGTTGGTGGCGTCGGTGGCAAATGCCACGGCGTCGCCGCCGGCAGCACGGATCTTCTCGGCCGCAGCCTCAGCGCGGGCCGCGTCAAGCTCGCCGATGACGATCTTGGCCCCCGCTCCCGCAAGGTGGCTTGCGATTGCCGAGCCGATGGCTCCACCGCCGCCTGACACATAGGCCACCCGGCCGTCCAGCTTGAATGCGTCGACTGAACTCACGAGGCTCTCCTTACGTGCACGTTGGCGTACATGGTGGTCATTGGGTCTTGATGTCTGGGTTGGGCAGGACGGTATCGCGGAGGAGGGCCTCGGCGTCCCGGACTGCCTTGACGAAGCCGCGGAGCGTGCGGGCGGTTGCCCCGAAGCTGTCGAATTCCGGCGGCGTCATGCCATCGGGCTCGTAGGCGCGGCGGAAGTCCGGGATGGAGGCAAGCTCGCGCAGGATCGCCGGATCCACGGGTACGTCCAGACGGCTGGACGGCGCAATCCCACTCTGGTTGAAGCGCACCTGCCAGGCGGGCGGAATGGTCAGCATGACGTTGCCGCCCACAAGTTCGGTCCAGTGCAGGTGGTGCCGGTACGCGGCGGCGAGCAGCCGGCTCCGGTAGCCGCGCTGAGTAAAGATGGTGTTGGCGCGCTTCATCGCGGCGATGCCCGCCCAGTCCAGCACTCCGGGCGTGATGGAGAGGAGGTCGCGCTCGGCTACAAGCTTGAGCCAATCGTCAAGGCGGCCCACCATGATCACAACGGCCGGAGCCAGACGCGATACGTCGCCACCGGTTGCCTCGAGGCGCACCAGACCGCGCTCGATGGCCTCGGCTGCTGCGATGGCCTGCGGCACGGTGAACGAGACGGTTGCGTTCACGTTCACGCCGCGCGCGGTGGCCTCCTCAAGCGCGATGAGACCGGCAGCGGTGACTGGGAACTTGACCTGGATGTTGGGCGCCAGACCGGCAAGCCGGACGGCGTGCGCCACCATGCGGTCTGGATCCCCGTGGAGCGCAGGGTCCACCTGCAGCGAGAGCCAGCCCTTTCGCGCGCGCGTCTCTTTGTGGATGTCTGCCAGAAGAGCGGCGCCGCGAACGCCCATCTCTTCAACGATGGCCCACAGGAGCTCGCTTTCGGTCCAGCCCGGGTGCGCCGCGTGGAGTGCCAGCGCGCGCGGACCCCAGTGGCTCTTCTCCCGCCCCAGGACCTCAAGAACGATAGGCGGGTTGGAGGTTGCCCCAACGGCTCCGCGCTCAATTGCATAGGCGAGATCGGCCACTGCACAGGAGTCATTCCAGCAGTCGGTTGGCCCAATCTGGGCGGTTTGCAGCAGCGGGCTGGCAATCATGGGTGTCGGGGACAATGCGGTGGGCCTCTAGCGCGCTGCACCGGGATAGGAGCGGCCACCGCATTATCATCGATAATCGATGACTTGGTCAAACGTGTTGTTGCTGGCCCCGCAGGCGAGGCTCAAGCCGTCCCGTCAGGTGCGCCCAGGCTCCACGAGGCGAGTGTCGCTGGCCCCCGCCAGTGGCAGCCTCACCCTGACATGCGCCGCAGCAGGCCCAAACCATCCAGCGGGCCGCAGCGCGCGAAGCAAGAGAGTAGGCAGTGCGCGGCGCGGGCCCATGGCTCTGCTTGGAGTATGTGAGCGCCGCGCTAGAATTCACTGCATCCAACGCCCAAGAGGCCCCCATGACCACCGACTCCTCGATCGAGCGCAGCGTTCTCGCAGACCAAGTGAAAGACCGCCTCCTGCAGGACATTCTGTCCGGTCGGTATGCGCCTGATTCCAGGATTGTGGAGACGCGGGTCGCCAAGGAGGTTGGGACCAGCCAGGCGCCTGTGCGTGAGGCCCTCCGGGGTCTTGAGGCCCTTGGTGTGGTGGAGATCCTCCCATTCCGCGGCGCGCGGGTCCGCAGGCCCTCCGCAACCGAACTGCTCGAGGGATACGCAGTCCGGGCCGAGCTCGAGTCGCTGGCCGTGAGGCTTGGCATCCCTGCCATGACCGACGCGGACCTTGCGGAGATTGAGGAACTCCATCAGGCGATGCAGGCGGCCGCCAAGCTTGGGGACCGACACGAGGTTGCCGTCCGCGACGCGGCCTTCCACGCCCGCATCGTGCAGCTTGCTCACAACGGCACCTTGGAGCGTGTCTGGCGCTCCCTTGAGCCCTTCTCCCGAACGTACATCACGCTTGCGTCGCCCAGTGCAGACGAGCAGTGGACCGCGGATCTGCACTGGCCGATCCTCCGTGCGCTGCGGGAACGGGACGTGGTGCAGGTGGAGCAGGCCTTGCGGCACCACTTCCTCCTGGCGTCGGAGCACCTTGCGGCAGACTGGCGAGAGCCCCAGAAGCGCGATTGACGCAGGCCCTCCGCCCGGGGCGCGCCGCAGGTGGCCACCAGGGCAGCGCGCAGCCGGTCAGACCGGGTCGGCCAACCCGAGCGTCAGCCCGCCGTCCACGTCGATGATCGCACCGGTGATCCAGCGGCCACCCTCGCCGGCAAGCCACGCGACGGCCTCCGCGATGTCTGTGCCGCGCCCCACGTCTGAGAGTGCCTGGCGCCCGAAGTGGAGCCCGGTGGAGAACCGCTCGCGTTCCTGATCCTCTGTCATGCCCCGCAGCTCGGACGGGATGATCCCCGGGCGGATGCAGTTGACGCGGATGCCGTCACGGCCGAGATCGGCGGCGAGGGCGCGCGTCATCGCCTCCACGGCGGCCTTGCTTGCGACGTAGCCGAAGCGCCCGTGGGGCGGCCTCCCAACCACCGTGGAGCCCAGGTTCACCACGCAGCCGCGGCTTTCGCGCAGCGCCCCCAGTGCCGCACGGAGCATGACAAACACGCCCACGACGTTTGTCTGCAGCATGCCCTCGAGATCCGCCCGGGAGAGTTGCTCTAGGCCACCCTGGACCTCACTGCCGGCGTTGTTCACCAGGACGTCCACGCCCCCGAACGCGGCCACCGCGGCAGCCACCAGCGCCTCGGCGTCGGCCTCCACGGTGATGTCGGCCCTGACCGGGATCACCCGCCCCGGCTGGTTGGCCAGCCCGGCGGCCAGTTCCTCCAGCCGCTCAAGCCTGCGCCCTGCCGCCACGACGTGCGCGCCACGGGAGGCCAGGAGACGGACCGTGTGAGCGCCCAGCCCGCTGGAGGCCCCGGTGACGATGATCGATTGACCCAGGAGTGTCACTCGTTGCCCTCGTCGGCTATTGCTCTTGACTGCCGGGCTAAGCCGCTACGGGGCGACCGCCCTCGCCGTCTCCAAGGACGCCTGGCGTCCGGTGTCTGACAAGGGGATCACGGTGACGTGGTCGGCCCCGGCCTCGTGCATGGCGGCAATCCTCGCGCGCAGATCGTCGGCGCCGCCCGTGGCCACAAGGGCGTCAACCAGCCGGTCGGACACCGTGTCCATGTCCGCGTCTGTGAACCCGCCGCGCGCCAGGTTGTTCCGGTAGTTGATCTGGCCCATGTAGCGCCCAATCGTGATGCGGGCGGCCTCGCGGACCCCCGGCCCCGCGCCAAACACAGCCGGAAGTGACGCGATGAGCAGGGGGCG
>CAIYHO010000242.1 GCA_903925955.1 uncultured Chloroflexota bacterium | reverse complement strand
TCGCCATCGCTTCAGGCGGTAGCGCCGTCCGCGGGCGGTGCGGTGGGGCCTGCGAACGGCCTAGTCGCGCGGAATATCACCGCTCGTGATGCGGCGCTTCGTTTTGGGCGGGTTCCGCCGGGCTGGGCCGTCAGCGAAGACGCGGGGAGGCGGCGCGGGCACAAACTAGCTGCCAATTATCACGAGCGGTGATGAGGCGACAGGGGCGGCGCCCTGGTGGCAGGAGCGTGTTAGGCGCCGAACACAGGCACCGCGCCAAACGCCGCTCGTCGCGACGCCCGCCGGAGCACCGCCAGCACCGCAGGGCCCGCAAGCCCCACCAGCAGGACGGTGGTGATGGCGCGGCCAACGTCCCACGCCCCGGACGTGGCGGCGGAGAAGAGGATCAGCCGACGCAGGTTGTCCGCGATGGACGCGCCGGCCACGTACGAGATGGCAGAGTCGCTGCCTATGAGGAACGGCCAGAACCAGAGGTTCATCAGCAGGCCAAACGCCACGGACGCCAGCGCGCCGTAGGCCATCAGCAGCACCACCTCAAGGCGGCCCCGGAGTGGCGGCAGAAGCCCGGCGCCAAGGCCAACCCAGGAGGCCGCAAGCATCTGGAACGGCAGCCACGGCCCCACGCCGCCCGTGAGCAGCGCCGAGGTGAACAGCGTGGTGGAGCCAAGGAGGAAGCCAAACGCGGGGCCAAACACGCGCCCGGCAAGCACCAGCAGGAAGAACGACGTCTCCAGCCCGGCCGTCCCTGCGCCCAGCGGACGGAGCGCGGCACCAATGGCTGAGAGGACGCCCAGCATGGCCAGCGCCTTGGCATCGATGCCGCCGGCGGAGATCTCGGCCAACATCACCAGCAGCAGCAGTGGCAGACCGATCACGAAGACGGCGGGGGCGTCGATGCTGTGGCCGGTCTGCGTGGCGGCGCCCGCGGCGCCCGCGGCACCCGCGGCGGGGGCGATCAGCAGCGGCCAGGCAAACGCCAGCAGCGCACCAGCCGAAGCGAGGATCAGGGCAAGCCGCGCGCGCGAGCCAAGGCTGACCGCGTGCACCGCGTTCACGGCGTGCACGGCGTTCACGGGGCCCCGTCCTTCATCGCCGCAGCAACGTCCGCCACGGTGAGCCACGGCCCGGCCGACAGGATGCGCGCCACCTGGGGCGCAAACGCGGGCGATGCGGTGAGCAGCTCGCGCGCCGGGCCGTCCGCCACAATCTCGCCCTGCGACATCACCACCACGCGATCCGCAACGGCCGCGGCAAACTCCACATCGTGGGTGGCAAGGACCACCGCGCGACCATCGGCGGCAAGCGCGTGGAGGGCCGTCACAAGGCGCGTCTTGGCGTCGTAATCCAGACCGCGCGTGGGCTCGTCCAGCAGGACAACGCGGGGCGAAGCCGCAAGCTGGATGGCCAGGACCAGCGCCAGACGCTCGCCCTCGGAGAGGTCCCGCGGATGGCGATCGTCGTCAACGTGCGGCAGGAGCCGGCCAAGCAGCGAGCGGCATGTGCCCGCGGGCGCGCCTGACTCGTGGTCCGCCTGATGACACTCCGCGCTCACGGTCTCGCGGTACAGCAGGTCCGACGGCGACTGCGGGACAAGCCCCACCAGACGGCGCGCCGCGGCCGCGTCCAGACGTGCCGGATCCTGCCCGGCCATCGACACCGTCCCCGCACGGCGTGGTCCGGAGCCCTGGAGCGCCCAGAGCAGGGACGACTTGCCCGAGCCGTTGCGGCCCATGAGCACCGTCACGGAACCCGCCTGCACGTCGAAATCCACGGCCCGGACGGCGATGAGTTCGCGGTACGTGACCGACACGCCGCGGGCCGTGAGCAGCGGCGGCTCGTCGCGGGCGGGGGCTGCGGCCGAAGGTGACGGGGCGGCCGGGGCGGCGGAGGGCTGCGACAACCGCTTGCGCAGCTCCGGCGCCCGCCGTCGGGCGTCCCGCACGGTAAGCGGCTGCGGGGTCCAGCCGGCAAGCCTGCCAAGCTCAATGATGGGCGGCACCCGGCCCATCGTCGCCAACACGTCGCGCGGCTCGCCGGACACCACTCGGCCGCCCGGCGCAATGTGGATCAGCTGGTCCGCAAAGCCGATGACGCGCTCAAGACGATGCTCCGCCAGGACCACCGTGAGGCCCAAATCGTCCACCAGGCGCGTGATGGCGGCCAGCACTTCTTCGGCAGCCGTTGGGTCCAGCGCCGAGGTGGGCTCGTCGAGCACCAGCAGTCTTGGCCCTGTGGCCAGTGCGGCCGCAATCGCCACGCGCTGCTGCTGGCCCCCGGAGAGCGTCCGAAGCGGACGGTCGCGCAGCTCCGCAATGCCCAGCAGGTCCAGCACCTGCTCAACGCGCGTGCGCATGGTGGCCGCCGGCACCGCCAGCTGCTCCATCCCGTAGGCAATCTCGTCTTCCACGCGCTCGGCCACAAAGCCCGCCAGCGGGTCCTGCCCAACCCGGCCCACAAGATCGGCGATGTCGCGCGGCGGGTGCGTGCGCGTATCGCGCCCGTCGATCAGCACGCGCCCGTCCAGCCGGCCACCGGTGAAGTGCGGCACAAGGCCCGTCATAGCGCCAAGCAAGGTGGACTTGCCAGAGCCCGTGGCCCCGGCCACGACGCACAGGACGCCCTCGTCAATGTCGAGGCTCACATCGGCAAGCGCGGGCACGGTTGCACCCGCGTGCGTCACAGTCACGTGTTCCAGACGGATCACCGCGGGGCCTCGTCAGCGGCGGCCGGGACCGCAAGCCGAAGCGGCGGCGCCAGCCACGCGGGCAGCAGCGCAAGGAGGATCCCGGCCGTGGCAATGGGCGCAAGCGCGGGCCAGGCAAGCGGCACGATGGACGGCTCAAGCGCCGCCGGATCCAGGGCGCCCGCCAGCCAGAGCGCGGCGGCGGCGATGATCCCTGAAGCGGCAACCAGCGTCTCGTCGGGCTGCCACGCGTCGGGGCGGTACACCGTGCGCTCCACGCGCCGACCCGCCAGCCACATGCCGGCTACCGCGGCCACGGCGCCGACGCACAGGATGGGCAGGCCCAGCCAGCCGGGCGATGTGGGATCCAGCAGCCCGTAGAGGCCCACGCAGATGCCGCCGAGACCCGTGAGCACCAGCGCCCCGGTGGTCCGGCGCACGGTTGCAGGCACGTCAGCCATCCGCCCGTACCCGCGTGAGTCCATCGCGGCCGCCAGCGCAAGCGAGCGGTCCAGCGCATCCGCAAGCACCGGCAGCAGCAGGCTTGGCAGGGCGCGCAAGCCGCTTGACTGGCCGCCGCGCAACCGTCTGGCGCGCCGGACGCGCAGGACGCTCTCCACAAGCTGCGGCGCCACGGACAGCGACACCACAAGCGCGGCACCCATCTCGTACAGCGCATTGGGCACGGCGCGGAGCAGGCGCCGTGCGTCCGCCAGCACGTTGGCAGCACCAACACAGACAATCAGCGTTGCAAGCTTGAGCCCGTCGTAGGCCGCCGCAAGCACAGACTCAAGCGTCACCGGGCCGCCAATGCGTGCGCCAACAACCCAGTCCGGAAGCGGGATCTCGGGCAGCGCGAAGAGCTCGTGGGTCCCGTAGGCGCCGCCAAACACCACACGCAGACCCACGCGCAGCCCAACAACCACGGCCCCCGTGATCAGGTAGACGCGGAACATGCTGGCCCACGGGGCGTCGCTCCGGCGCGCGCTCACCACGGCCACCAGCACCCCGATGATCAGCAGGAGGAGCAGCGGGTTGGACGTGCGGCTTGCGGCTGCGGCAAGGCCAATCGCCCAGACCCACCAGGCGCCCGGGTGGAGCGGGCGTGGAAGCCTTGGGTCAAAACCGGCCGAATGTCTGCGGACCACAGCAAGCGCGGCCACTACGTGCCGGTCCGGCCGCGGCGGGCAAACAGGACGCCGCCGCCCACGACCAGGAGGATGAGCGCGCCGCCCACGAGGGTGCCCACGGGAGAGCCAGTGGTGTCGGCCGCGGGAGCCGGGTCCAGCGCGGTTGGGGCTGGGGCTGCGGCAGCCGGGGAGGCCGACGGCGATGGCGAGCTCGGCACAGCACTGTCGCTGGGCTCGGGACTGGGCGTCGCGGTCTCGGTTGGGATCTCGACGGGCGATGCAGACGGCGCCGCTGTCGAGCCGGCAGGCAGTGTCGCAGTTGGCCGCGGGGTTGCAGTTGCCTTCGGCGTTGGCTTTGGCGTGGGCTGCAGGGTTGGCTTTGGCGTGGGCTGGGCCGCGGCGGGCGGCGCCGCGCTGGGAGCCGTGAGCGTGGTGCCCGCCAAGAACGCCCAGCCCTCCACGCTGCCCTGCGCGGGCTTCACGTACCCGGCGCCCGCCTGGCTGTACGCCCAAGAGCCGCCGCGGCTGGCGTGCCAGTACG
>CAIYHO010000241.1 GCA_903925955.1 uncultured Chloroflexota bacterium | reverse complement strand
CGCCTCGCGCGGGTCCGCGAGGACCGTCTCATCCCGGCCATTCCCCTGATATTCCCCTGCTTGCTGCGTTGTCATCTGTCCAGCATAGCCGAGAGTGGACGTGTTGGAACCCACTGGGACCCGGAGTGCGATGAAGCAGGAACCCCTAGCCATCACCCCTGCGGAGGCGGGCGACCTCATCGGCGTCAGTCGTTCGAAGGCCTACGCCATGGCCTCCAGCGGCGACCTGCCGACGATCCGGATCGGCCGCAAGACCATGATTCCGCTTGAGCCGCTCCGCCGGTGGATCGCCGAGCGGACGAGGGAGGCGCACGAGTGATCGCCCGTTCCGATCCGCAGGCCCAGCCCGCAGACCAGAACGACGCGCGCCTCACGGCCCCGCCGGTAAGTGGTCGCGGTTACGTGGAGCTTGCGCCATGCCCAAGGTGCGGCCTCACGATCCCGATGGAGCCGTCGCTCGATCCCCGCTACCGCATCGGGCGGTGCCCCGAGCATCACCGCGTCCACGTCCGGGCGGCGACTGCTGGGTAGGCCGCTGTCGGCACTCCGCAGCGCCACCCGCCACCCAAGAACGTTCAGATCCACCAACGAGAGGGCCATCCCCGGACTGGAAGCTCCGGGGATGGCCGAGGAGGCTCGCCATGCATCAGCCGAACCTCGCACACCAGCTTACGGATCCGCCGCTTGGTTGGCGGACGACGCCGTGAGCGACCCCTCTGCGCACCGGCGCAGCCTCACGCTCACGGCCGCCTCGGCGATCACCGTCAGGCGCTCGGCGTGGCTCTGGCAGGACCGCATCCCGCTGGGCGCGCTGACGCTGCTTGGCGGCCGCGAGGGCCTCGGCAAGTCGGTCTGCGCGATCACGCTCGTCGCGCTCGTCACGCTCGGCAAGCTGCCCGGCGCCCACTACGGCACGCCGATGGGGGTGCTGATCGTCGCCTCGGAGGACTCGTGGGCGCACACCATCGTCCCCCGCCTCATGGCCGCCGGGGCCGACCTGACCCGGGTCCACCGTGTGAACGCCGACGATCACGACGGCACCGGGCTGCCCGTGCTGCCGTCCGACCTCGACGAGGTGGGGCGTCTGGCGCGCGACGCCGACGCGGCGGTCCTGCTGCTCGACCCGCTCGCCAGCAGGCTCGACCCGTCGCTCGACACCCACAAGGACGCCGAGGTGCGCCGCGCGCTGGAGCCGCTCGTCGCCTTCGCCGACGACAACCGGATCGCGGTCATCGGCGTGATCCACGTCAACAAGACGCAGTCGACCGATCCCCTCACCGTCCTGATGGGGTCGCGCGCGTTCGCCGCCGTCGCGCGGGCGGTGCTGTTCATGGCGCCCGATCCCGACGACTTGTCGATCCGCCTCCTCGGCCAGCCCAAGAACAACCTCGGGCGGACGGATCTGCCGACGCTGGCGCTGCGCATCGAGACCGCCACGGTCGCCGAGACCGAGGAGGGTCCCGTCGAGGCGGGCCGCCTCATCTGGCTGGGGACGAGCGCCCGGACCATCCGCGACTCGATGGAGGCCAATGCTTCGGGCGTCACGCGCCATACGGCGACCGACGCGGCCACGCGGTGGCTCGCCGCGTACCTCAAAGAACAAGGCGGATCGGCCGAGTCGGCCGATGCCAAGCGCGACGGCGCGGCTGCGGGCCACAGCGAGGCGGCCCTCGGGCGTGCGGTCAATCGCTCCCGCGTCGTCATCGAGGACTTCGGCTTCCCGCGCCGCACACGCTGGACGCTGCCGACCGACAGCGGTTCTGCTGCCGGTGGCGCCAGCACTCTTGATCGTGCCACGACTGCAACGACTGATGTGACTGGGCCTACTAGGGAGGTTCCCCGATGACACAGTCGCCGCAGTCACCTCAGTCGTGTCCGGCCCGCAGGGGTCTGACACGACTGCCGGTGGGAGCTGACTCCAAGACTGTTGCCCCGGCCACCCGAGGGCCTGCGGCCCCCGGCACCCCCGCCTCCACCGCGCTGCGCGCCGAGGCAAGCTCGGCGGCTCCGCACGGTGTCTTGAGCGTGCGCCTGACGGCCGACGACCTGTCGGTGACGATCACGGCCACGCCGAGCGCCAGCTGACCAGCCGTGGACGACCAGCGCGATCCCGTGGCCCACAAGCGGTCGGCGATGCCGTCGCCGCTTGTCGCTGCGCTCGCGCAGGTCGTCATCGAGCAGCTAGCCGGTCGAACTGGACTTGTGCCAGAGACCGTGCCTAGTGTCGGCCTGAGGGGTGGGACCACCGGTCCGGGTGCCCTTCTCGACGCGTTATCGCTCGGCTGCAACTGCACGGGCCATCGCCCTTTGACGATCAGGCTGGCGTGGTCAGAACACGAGGCTGCCGAAGCACTCGGGATTGGCGACCGGACCCTCCGGACATGGCGTGGCAGGGGGCTGGTGCCCTACAAGCGGATCGGCGGCACGGTCATCTACAGCCCGGACGCCCTCCGGGATTGGCTTCACGAGACGTATGACGACCACAAGGAGGATGCAGATGGCAAGGGCGCCGAAGGGGCTTCCCGAACCGCACAAACTAGGGTCAGGCCGGTGGCGGGTGGCGCTGCAGCGAGGCGCCGGAAGCCGCGAACACCGCAACCGCGTCTTCCTGTCAGGCTCCTCGGAAGCTGAGGTTAGGCGCAGGCGCGATGACTGGCTGCGGGCGCAAGCCGAAGGACGGCGCCTGCCGGATCGGCGGCTGACGACAGGCGCCTACCTCCGCAGGTGGCTCGCATCGCTCGTCGTTCGGGAGCGCACCGTCGAGAGCTACCGCGACACCATTGAGAAGCACGTCCTCCCCTACATAGGCGGCGTGCTGCTCTCGGAACTCGGCCCGCTTGACATCGACCAGATGCTCGTCGACCAGACCAGCAAGGGCGTCCGCCCGCCCACTCGGGCTTACTCGCTGCGGGTCCTGTCCGTCGCCCTCAACGTCGCCGTGCGCAAGAAGCGCCTGATCTTGTTCAACCCGGTCCACGGCGCCAACGATGTCAAGGTTGCTCGCCGCGAGCCGACGATCCTGACTACCGAGCAGGCCAAGCGCCTGCTCGACAGGGTTCGGGCTGACCGGCTCGGTCCCCTCCTCTGCCTAATAGCGACGACCGGCATTCGGAGAGGCGAGGCGCTCGCGCTTGTCTGGTCCAACTGGGACCGCGAGGCGGGCATCCTTCGGATCGAGCGGACCCTGCTCTACCGGCCCGGTATCGGCTACGAGCGGGTGCCCACAAAGACGAGGCAGAGCGTCCGAACCCTGAGCCTCCCGGCCCTCGCGCAGGCCGCGCTTCGGGACCAGAGCCGCCGTCAGGCCGAGGAGCGCATTCACGCCGGTCGCCGGTGGCAGGACACCGGGCTGGTATTCACTGGCGAGCGCCGGAACGGTGGCGCCATCTCCGGCTCCACGGTGGTACATGCCCTTCACCGGCTCTGCGACTCCTGCGGCGTGCCACCGATCCGGCCCCACGACCTGCGGCACCTCTACGCGACAGTCCTCGGCGAGGCGGGCCTCAGCGATCCCGTCCGGATGGCGGTCATGGGCCACGCGAGCCGGGTGATGACCGACCGCTACACTCACGCGACGCCCACGTCCGTGGAGGCGGCCGACGCACTAGATCGGGCCTTCGGACCGGCCGTGGATGCTCTGGTGGATGCTATTGGGGCATCTTGACCGCGACACACGCACGGAACTCCCCTGACTTCGGATCAGGTGGTCGGGGGTTCGAATCCCTCCGGGCGCGCCAACTGCCGAGGATTGCGGCCCAGCCTGCCAACGGGCGCCCTCAGGGCGTTGTGTTGCGCTCCGCGGGTCCGCCGGAGGCGATGCGGGCTTGCTGGCCAAGAAACGATCCAAACGCCCTGGCCGCGTTAGCCCGGCCGTCGAGCGGCACGGTGCCGACGGGGTCAAACAGCTCGAGGATGATGTGGGTCTCGCGGGCGCGGTTCGACCGGCTCCACGTGCCAACCACCTCGCCGTCCACGACGATCGTCGGCCGGAACAGCCCATTGCCACCGGGGACGACACGGTTGGCATGTTCCGGGGCCAGGGCCGCCGAGCGATTGCCGTAGCCAAGCAGGTACTCGTCAAAGCCCGGCAGCAGGAGCACCTGCGTCATTGCTGGCCGCGAGCCCCCGGCCGTGCGCTCGAGGACCTCGGGGTCAAGGTGATAGGCCGTGCCGCCAATCTGGATCGTCGCGAGTGCGGCGCCGCAGATGGCCCGTCCTTGTCGCGCCTCGCCAAGGGTGATGCCCGCCCACCGGGCGACGTCCGCGTCGCTCGCGGGGCCGTGGGACTGCAGGTAGCGGAGGGCGAGCCGGCCAAGGGCCTCGTCGCGGTTGAGCGCGGGCGTGATCCGAACCCAATCATCAAGCAGCGCGAACGTCTGGCCCCACCCGTGCGTGGGGCCCATGACCAGCGTCCCCGCTAGCGCGAGGTGCAACAGCAGGTGGTAGCCCCGCTGCCCGTCGGTGGCGACACCGGCCGCGCGGATGCCGGCGAGGACCTCGTCGCGCGGCAGGGCGCGCCCCCCGGCGAGCGCCGCTCGCACTGCCGCATCGGCGCGCTCAAGGTCTGGGGGCGTGATCCCGAGCGCGCGTCGGCGGGCCGCCGTGGCGCTGATCTGGCGCGGTCCCGTCAGCGCGAGGAGCCAGGCGAGGTCCTCGGCGGCGACAAGGTGCAGCGTTCCTCGCAACGGCCAGGAGCGGACAACCGCTCCCGCATCGAGCGCGGCATCCACGGCAGCCTCTGTGGAGCCGTGTGCGCGCAAGCCAAGCGACCACTTCGCGCCGGGCAGGTCCTGCCCCTGGACGGCCAGCATCCAGCGGACCGCGTCCACGGGTGACGCCGAACGGGTGGCGCCCAGGTGCTGGGCCATGAGCCGCATCGCGGCGATCCGGGTGCGGTCCGAGGGCGTTGCGGGCGCTGGCATCGCGCAAGTATCCCCCCGGGTGCGCCAGCATCACTGCGCCGGTGCGTGGACAGGTTCAGCCGCTGGTGACGCTCGGATCCACGATCTCCAGCCCCGCGAACGCCAGCCGATGGAACCCCCGGTCCCGCGTCAGCAGCCGGTCGGCCTGGTGGGCCGCATGGGCACCGACGAGGAAGTCGGCGATCACTCGCTCCCGGGAGCCACCCGCACGTCGATACGCGCGCCAGGCGGCTCCCGCTGCGGCCGCAGCTGCGCGTCCAAGCGGGTTGAGGGCGACGGGTATCGCGTCGAGGGCACGGTCCGCTGCGGCCGCCGTCTCGAAGGCGGCATAGAGCTCGGCCCAGACGGCCTCGCACGCGACGAGCGGGCCGTCGGCAAGGCACTCGCGCAGGGCGGCGAGCGACCGTGCTCTGAACACCGGGTCGCCGGCGAAGACGTCCAGGAGCACGTTGGTGTCGACTGCCGTGATCAACGGTCCGGCTCGCCCGGGCCGGGGCCGCGCGTCTCCCGGACAAACCCGTCAACGGAGGCCGGCAGAGCGAGGATCCCGATCAGCTCGTCGAGATGATCCGCGGGCACCAGCTTGCGTCCCACAAGCCGCCCGCCACTCTCCTCGAAGTCCAGCACTGTCCCCGGCCGGAGCCCGAGGCGGTCTCGGAGCCGCTTGGGGATGGTGATCTGGCCCTTCTCGCTGACTGTCGTTTTCATACCACGATAGTAGGTATTCCGTACCAATACCGTCAACCACCTGGTCAGTAACCCCCGCAGACCCGGTCAACCGGCGACGTCTCGAGGCTTGTAACGCGCGACGCAGTGGACTAGGGTTTGGGCTCCGGTCTTCGCGTCCCGGACTCCCGGTTCTTGCCGTGGTGACGGCGTGGCGACGGCCACTGGTCGCGATCCTGCCCGGACGGGCAGGCGGAGCATGATCGGAGGGCCCGGATGCCACCTCCCGCCATCACGCAGGTGAGCCGCCGCCGGATTCGGCTTGCCGCCGCCGTCTGCGCCGTGCTTGTCTTGGCCTCGTGCGGCTCGTCGGCCACGCCCCCGCCCGGCACCAGCGGCTCGATCACACCCGCGCCGACCACGACGGACGCGGCGGGCGCCTCCCCCACTGGCAGTGCACCCAGTTCCGCACCACCGGACGAAGCCGCCAGCTCCAGCAAGATCGACGCTGCCGAGCGCGCGGGCGCGATCGACCACGACACAGCACTTGTCCTCCAGCTTTTCGCCTCGCTCGACTATGGCAGCCTGCCCGCCGAGTACCGCAGCTCCAACCCGGCCACACAGGAGGCGACGGCGATCCTCGGCGAGCTCAGCGGGCGCCTCGAGGCGCTGCCGGCCGATCTGCGGGCCAAGGCGGAGCCGTTCTTCCTGCGGCCCAACGACCCGGCCAGCTTCTGGCAGGAGCGGCTGTCCCGGACGGCCCAGGTCGACGCCCCCGGCGGTCTCACGCTTGCGGCATTCACTGCCTCCATCGAGATGGACTACATCGATGCCGACAGCGCGCCCGTCCGCGTCTGGTTCGAGACGCCGCGGGGCACCTCGGAGGCGGCGCTTGCCGCCCAGCTCGCCCGCGAGATCGACACCAGCCGGATGTGGGAGAAGGAGAAGATGGCGATGCTCGGCCACGTCCCCTGCGGGGACTCGAGCCTGGCCCACAACGGCGGCAGCAGCCGCCTGGACGTGTACCTCGTGTACCCGGCCACCGGCCTCGATTGGGGCGGCCGGACGGACACGCTGATCGTGGAGGAGGGTGACGCCAACGGGGTCATGGTCCCCGATGGTCCAGGCGACAACGGGTGCCCCGTCGCCACCCACGTGCTCCTCAACGCAACCCGCGACTTCGCCCACCTCAAGAGCACCGCGGCCCACGAGCTGTTCCACAGTTTCCAGTACAGCTTCAGGAATGCGCTGCTCTCCGACCGGAGTTGGTGGGCAGAAGCAAGCGCAACGTGGGCCAAGCACCTCGTCTACCCCGAGCAGAACTTCGAGCAGGACTACCTCGAGCCGTACTGGTCGAAGAAGACCGGTGCCGAGGGCCCGCTCGACAGCACGGAGGGCACGGGCGAGTACGCCACCTACATCCTGCCGTTCTACCTTGTCCAGAAGTCCGGCGACTCGAGCGGGACCGTCGTCGGCAAGCTCTGGCAGGCCAGCGAGGCGGTCGCGCCGATCAAGGCGGTTGGTGCGTTGCCAGCCTGGCTCGACCGCTTCAAGGAGTTCGCGCTCTGGAACTGGAACGCGGATTCGCTGGTGAACTACATCGACGACGGCGCCCGGATCCCCGCCGCGAATCTGTCGCAGAAGCCCACCTGCATGGACTCCCATGTCGTGGCCGGTGGGACCTGCCTGCTGAAGGTTGGCACCACAAACGCCCAGGTCATGCTTGAGCACGCGTCGGTCCAGTACCTCGAGGGCATCCCAGACCAGCCCTTGGTCGAGAAGCTCACGTTCGACCTGACAGACCTGATGGAGAAGCCCGGGCTCGGCATCCAGGCAATCCTCACCATCGCCGGTCAAGCCGAGACCAAGGTGGAGGACTGGACCGGTCTCGCCAAGCGGAGCTTCTGCATCCCGAGCGAGGACCTGCGCAGGATCGTCCTCGTCGTGAGCAACAGCAACGTCGGGGAGGGCCAGACGCAGCAGGGCGCGATCAAGATCGAGGCGCTCGAGACCGGCTGCAGCGGCTGGCGCGGCACGATGACCGGGACCCAGCGATGGCACGCCCAAGATGGCCCAAGCACGTACAACGGCGTCGCAACGGCGACGCTGGACGGCCTTTGGGCGATTGACGCGGCCGGGGATGCCGAGTGCCCTGCTGAGCCGGCGGGCGACTGCGTCATCTTCCGGCCAACCGGGACGATCACGTGGCGATGGGACTCGCACGTGACGGGGGAGACCTCCTGCAGCGCGTCGAAGGCCGGGACCGTGGAGGCGGGGGCCGATCCTCACCGGGACCAGCAGGTGCTCCGTTTCCGCGTTGTCGATCCCGACCACCTCGAGTACTGGGGGCTCGGGAACTTCATCGCGCCGCAGCAAGACTGCCGGGGCCCCTACGGGGGCGGCTACCTCCCGTCGTTCTTTGAGCTGCTCACAGGCTCATCGAGCGCAAACCCGGCCGACGCGTCCGGCGCCACGTGCTGGCATACCACCTGGCAGATCGACCCCAAGGCCGACACGATCACGGGGAGCTGCTTCAGGGACAAGAACGACAAGACATCAACCCAGTTCGAGTGGAGTCTCCAGCGTGTCAAGGGCGCGGCCGGCGGCTAGGACCCTGTGTGGGCAATCGCGGGCCGGTAGGTCCACCGACGCGCGACGGCGACCTCGATCCCAAGCAGGACCCACGCGAAACCGGTCAAGGCGATGCCAGCTAGGGCGATGGAGCCAAAGACTGTGGGGTTTGCCTCCGATGTGAGGCGGAGGCGGTCCATCCCGGTGATCGCCATAGGGGCGCCAACGGCCAACGCGAGCGCCGCCGGCCGCCACACCGCGCGAAGCCGGAGCAGCACGACCCCGAACCACGCATCGGCTACCCATGCGCTGACGCTGATCCAGAACCCGGCGAGGCCGAAGTCACCGGCGAAGGGCCGCTCGCGACCGAGCCCGAGCAGGAACCACGCCAGCGCGGCCGTGTTCGCCGCAACGACCGGGATCGCGCCCGACAGCAAGGACCGGCGCTCGGCGGGCCCGGCGCGCATGACGATCGCCACCGCAACTGCGATCGGCGTGAGGGAGAACCCGGCGACGCGGATCTGGTTCACGTCGGGCGGGATGTCGATGACGAACGCCGCCAGCCCGCCGAGCCCGCCGAGGACGCCCGCGAGACCGAGCGCGCGCCCGACGACCGCCGGGCGCTCGCCAGGTGTCGCCGTCACGCGGAGGCGCCACCGAGCGATGGCGCCCCAACGGGCCTCATGCGCAGGGCGCTGACGCCCATCGCGATCCAGCCGGCCGGGAACAGCAGGATCCCAGCGACGATTGGGGCGATTGCCACCGGCATCGGCAAGGCGCCGCTCGCGCCAAACAGCGCGACGACGCACAGCACCGCCCCCAGCGCTAGAGCGCCTCCTGCGGCCCGCGACAGGCTCTGGGTCCGCAGTGTCGCCAGCCCGAACAGCCCGGAGCCGAGGACAAGCGTCAGGATCCCGAGCGAGCTGACCCACCAGGCACTGAGGTCGCCGATGAGCAGTCGATCGCTGTCGCCGGTGACCGCCATCGACACGAAGCCGAAGAGCCCGACGAGGGCACCAATCGCTGGAATCGCGAAGGCGGTCCACGTCAGGACCGGGTGGCGCCGAGACTGGAAGGCGCTCAGCCCGATGAGGGCGACCAGCGTGGTGAGCGTCCCGCAGAGGATCGCGACGCCGATGAAGGGCGCGCCCGACTCGGCCCCGTTGTTGATTGCGTTGCCGACCGGGATGTAGAGCCAGAAGAGACCGCTGAGGATGGCGGCATACCCGCCAATGCGGAGCGACATGGCGAACCCCATTGCGTGTTGGGACGCGGCGAGGCCGCGGAGATGGAGGTGGGCATCAAGCGCGCCGAGCAGGACGTCGGCCACGTCAAAGGGGCCGAGCGGTCGCTCCTCGAGCAAGGCGACGAACTCGTCGCCGTAGCGGGCTCTCCAGCGAGTCGGATAGAGGCGGAGGAGCAGGCTGATGACGGGACGCATCATCGTTCAGCCAGAAGCGCTGCCAAGCCTGCGGAGGCCGAGCTGCGCGAACTCGGAGAGCTCGTGGAGCTGCTCGGCGAGGACGGTGGCGCCAACCGCTGTCAGCCGGTATGGCCGGCGGCGCTCGACGGGCGTCATCGCCTCGATCAGGCCGCGCTCCTCAAGACGGGCAAGTGCCGCATAGAGGGTTCCGGGACCGAGGGGCCTACCGGTGCCGGCCTCCACGTCGGCCATGATCGCGTAGCCGTGCTTCGGGCCGTCGCTGAGGCTGACGAGGATGAGGAGTGCTGGCTCGGCAAAGCGGCCGAGCTCGGGGATCTTCGTGACCAATCGCGGCGCCTCTGTATCGCTGAACGCTATATCGTGGTGCGATATATAGTCCGTTGCGCACGGTGTGTCAAGACCGGGCTTCGAGGGTGAGGTGGACCATGGACGACGTGGCGGCTGGCGCTCACGGACGTGTCGGCGTGGCGGGCGAGGTGCTGCGCGACATCGCGAGGGGCGGCATCTCGGGGGTGCTCGCCGGGATCGTCGTCGGCGGCCCCGGTGGCCGGCTCATCATGCGGCTTGCCGCGATCCTTCACCCGGACGCCGTTGGTGCCCTCACGGAGAACGGCAATCGCATCGGCGACATCACCATCGGCGGAACCCTGGCGCTCGTGCTCTTCGGGCTGATCTCGTGCGCGCTCGCCGGGGTGATCTGGGTCATCGTCAGCCCGTGGATCCCGGGGTCTGCCCAAGTCCGGGCGGTATTGACAGCGGGCACGGCGATCGCAACGGGGACACCGCTGCTCATCATCGGCGGGAACCCGGACTTCGTGATCCTGGCCTACGACCCGCGCGTGGTGGCGATGCTCGTTGCGCTCGTGGGCTTGATCGGCCTGTCCATCGCGCTGCTTGACAGCTGGCTGGACCGGCGACTCCCCCACGCTGTCATAGGTCGGAACCGGCCAGCGGTCCTCTACGCGACCGTCGCGCTGGCTGGGGCAGTACTGGTCCTGCCGGTCGTGCTGCTCGTGTTCCTCACGTCAGACGAATACCGCTTGCCGCTCCGGGCAGGCTATGGGCTGCTGGTCGTTGGCCTGTGCACCGCGACCTGGTGGGGTCTGCGCATGCGAGGGCGAGGGCATGCCCCGAGGGGCCTCGTCGCCATGGCGCGCGGAGCCCTCTTGGTTGCCGTGGTCTTGGGGGTGCTGACGACCGCCCCGCACATCTCCCGCGCGCTCGGGGTGCCATCCTGATCAACACAGGTCGTCTGTGCCGACGACCACCAGGCCGCGCCCCCCGATCCGCGAGCCGCGGACATCCTCGACCTGCGATGGATCGAGGTCACTGACCCGCACGCCAAGTGCGGCGTCATGACTGCGCGTCATGACTGCGCGTCATGCTCACGGAGGCCGAACTTCCATGCGATCGTGGTGAGGCCGATGCGGCATCGACGAAGAGGTCATCAACATGCGCTGTCCAACTCGGCCATGAGCACGTCCACTCGGCTGGCGACGTTCCTCCTCGCCGCGATCATCGCGGCCGGTTGCGGATCCTCGTCGTCCACGGACGCTCCGATCGGGAGCGACCCAGATGCATCGCAGACTGCTCCGGCCGCATGGATGCCCAGCCTGGCGTGGGGATTTGTGCCCCAAGAGGCGGGCCTCGACAACCCGGGTGCGCTCGGCGGCTTCCTGCCGGATCCTGAGCCGGGCCTGATCCCCGGTCCGGAGACAACCCCGGTGCTCACCGGCAGCTTGCCGCTCGGAGCGCCATCCGCAAGCCCAGTCGAGGGCTCCATCCCCGCCGCCGGTGGGACGTTCCAGGCCACCTTTGCCGAGAGCCAAGGCTCCGTCTCGTTTGAGGCTCCGGCCCAGGCCTTCGCCGCTGACGCCCAGGTCTCCGTGGCCGAGACGCCGATCGGAGCGCTGGACCCCAACGCCTACGGCGGGATCCTCAAGCCGGTTACCCCGCTCTACACCATTGACGTCGGCGCCAACGAGCCGCTGCTGCCGGTCACGGTCACCCTTGCCTACGCGCCACCGGCCAACGTGCCGGCGGGCTCGGTGGCCATGGCCTTCTATTACGACAGCGCCACCGGGCAAGTCACGCCCCTGACACCACTGGACTCAGACGGGACCAGCGTCCGCGCGCTCGCCAGCCACTTCTCGGCCATCTTCGGGGCCATCGTCGACATGGCCAAACTGCCGGCCATCGTTGACTCCGGCTTCCGTCCCGGCGTGGACGACTGGCAGTTCCCCAACTACGGTTCCTATGTGGCGCCCAAGGGCCACTGTGAAGGCCAGACGCTCTCGGCCATCTGGTACTACAACACCCAGCGGCGCGCCGCCGGGGCTTCGCCTCTCTACGGTCTTTACGACAACAACGGGGCCACCGAGAAGACGCCCGCCTTCTGGAAGGACGATTCGCAGGGCTACCGCCTCGCCTCTTCGGTGCAGGCCAGCTCCAAGGCCAATCGGTTCACCAACAGCTTCTTCCGCACCCTTGGCTTTGCCGCCACCAACAAGCGGCCGATCTACGATGCCTTCCGCCTGGCGATCGCCTTCTCCGGACAGCCCCAGCTGATCGATATCTGGAACGCCGACAACACTGCCGGTCACGCCATGATCGTCTACCGCGTCAGCCCCCAGCGGATCTACGTCGCCGACCCCAACTACCCGCGGGCCCTGCGCACCATTGCCTTCGACGCCGCGACCGGCGAACTCGCGCCCTACAGCAGTGGCGATAGCGTGGCCTCGATCGTCTCCGGAAACGCGGTCTCCTACACCCGCTTCGCCTATGTGCCGGCCGAGTCCTCCGCGGGCAGTGCGGCCATCGCCTCGAACTGGTTGGACCTGGAGGCCAACACCGCTGGCGACGCGGTCTTCCCGGGTATCGAGCTCTTTGTCTCCACCGAAACGGATGCCACCGGCGAGAAGATCTGGGACCCCCTCCCCAACGGCTATACCTCGCCAACCGACTCCATCGACATCGGCCTCGGCAAACTGACCGACGGATCCGTCTCAACGATGTGGATCTATCCCGTCGGGACCACAACGCCGATTGGTGACTGGAGCCCGACGCAGACCGTCAAGCTCAACCCCGGCGACAACCAGCTGGGCCTCCTCGTCTACGGCAAGAAGGACGGGGAGTGGAGCTACGTGGACTTCGTCCGGATCACCGTGACCAGCAGCCCTGTCCCCACGGCCGCGACCAGCAGCACCGCCCCTGCCCCTGCCGACCCCGCCTGGGTGCTGACATCGTCCACCGGCTTCACCGCCACCCCAAATGATCCCGACACGAGCGCCGTCGGATACAGGTTCGAAGAGCGGAGCGGTTCGCTCTCCGGCTACTTCTGGCATTCAGACGAGTCCGGTGCTCGCATTGCGGCTACCGACAAGGTCACCTGGAACGAACCGCCGGTCCAAGCCGCCCCGGGCGACACGTGGCAGACACCGCTCCGCCTTACGGCTACGTGCGATCCGTTCGCCTGGTTCGACGTCTCGGTGGTGACGCGCCACCAGAGGGATCACGCGACCGTGGCGCAGCGCTCGTATGACGCCTGCGCGTCATTGGAGGACCTGACCGCTACGTTCACGTACCCGGACGGTGATCCGGATGCCCTGTCCGACACGCTCGAGATCGAGGTTGCCCTGGGGCTAAACGCCAATGGCGCCAGCTGGGTCTACACCTACACGTGGCAACCGTGACTCAGGCGTCGGTTGGGATCCGCGCGAGGAAGGCCAACAGCACGCCGCCAAGCGCGGTGAGGCCAACGCGCAAGACCAGATCACCCACAAGCACAATCGACACGGCGAACGTCACGCCCGCCAGGATCAGCGCCCGCCGCTTGACCCCGGGCGCCATCGACCCGGAACGACGCCAGCGCTCGATGATGGGCCCCAGCGCTCGCTGGCCGAGCAGCCGGGCGTAGAGACGCTCAGAGGACCGCGCATAGCACGCGGCTGCGAGCAGAAGGAACGGGGTGGTGGGCAGGACGGGAACCACAATCCCAACCACCGCCAAGACGAGGGAAAGGGTGCCCAGCACGACGAGCAGCGCTCGTATTGATCGTGACGCGTGCACCTGCCCCGGCGTCGTCAAGCGGACAACCCAGACGCATCCGCGGGGCCCCCGCGGTTTACAGTGTCCCTGCGCCATGCGTCTGATGCCCGCTCCACGCTGCGGACATGAGCACGGATGTGATCGCGGACAACAGTCAGATGCTCCTCGGGTGGGTACGGGCGTGAGCCAACACGGTACGGGATCAAGCCCAACGACGGCTTCACTACCGCGGCGCTGACGATGGCGTGAGCGGTCCGCAAGCGGTCAGCGATCTCGTCCGGCGTCAGGTCGCGAGCATCCGCCACGCTCCGCGCATTGAGATCCGCCAGACGGCCGCGAAGGGGCCTCGGTGGGCGTCCTTGCGCCAGATCGTCCACGTTGCGGGCGAAGCTCTCGTGCCAGAACGCGATGTGGGCCAGAACGTCGCGGACCGTCCACGCGTCGTCCACGGGGGCATCGGGCGAGGTGTTGGCAACAGCGACTAGCAGTTGGTGAACGGCCGCGTCGAGTTCCGCAAGGCGCGCGGCGCACGCGCCCGCGGGCGCCCGATCCCCGCCGTTCACCTGCCCCAGCCTGTCTGCCATCAAGAGGATCTTCGCCGATCTTGCCGCCGCCGGGGGGCTAATACAATCAGCCGCATGGTTGTCGTCATCGCCCACCGAGGCGCCCGGAGCCTTGCGCCCGAAAACACCCTCGCCGCCGCCCGGAAGGCGCACGCGCTTGGCGCGGACCTCTGGGAGACGGACACCGCGGTCTCCGCGGACGGCCTGCTCTTCCTGATGCACGACGACGCGATGACGCGCACAACCGATGTCGCCGCCAAGTTCCCGGACCGCGTCCCGGCGCCGTTCTCCACGTACACGCTGACGGAGATCCGCACGCTTGACGCGGGCTCCTTCTTTGAGCGCGACGATCCGTTTGGCCAGGTGGCCGCGGGCGCTGTGAGCCGCTCCGAACTCGACGCCTTCGTCGGCGAGAAGGTGCCCACGCTGCGCGAGGCCTTTGAGCTGACGCTTGAGCTGGACTGGCGCATGAACCTTGAGCTCAAGTGGCAGCCGAAGCCAAACGACACCGTTGATATGGTGAGCGCCGTCCTTGCGCTTGCGGACGAGGTGGGGATTGGCCCCACACACCTGCTGTTCTCATCCGCCCAGCACGGCTGGCTCAAGACGCTGAAGCAGCGCCGGCCTGAGTTTGAGGTGCAGGCGCTTCTGGGCCTCTTCCCGCAGGACCCCATCGACTTCAGCGACCCGGCCTTTCACACGTTCAACCCGCGGATCACACGGTGCACCCTCGAGGAGCTCGCCGCGCAGATCAAGCGGGGCATCCGGCTCAACCCATACACGCCCAACAACCCGGACGAGATCTCGGCGCTGATCGAGATTGGCATCACCGGGATCATCACCGACTTCCCGCAGCGAGTGACACGACCATGACATCGCCCACCACCCTGGCCGCCCTCCGCATCCTCATCGTCAACTGCTATCCGGTCGCCAGCCGCGAGAACTTTGACCGCCAGAACGTGGGGCATCCGCACGACCTGTTCAAGGCGTTCCTGCACGCTGAGGCGCCCAACGCCACCACCGAGATCGTCTACGTTGCGGACCCTGACTTCGCGCTGCCGGCCGGCACAGCAATCAGCGACTTCGACGCGTTCATCTGGACCGGGTCTGACCTGACCGTCTACCACACCGAGGACCCGCGGGTCGCCTCGCAGATCACCTTCGCCAACGAGCTGATGGATGCGGGCGCCGTCTGCTGGGGCAGCTGCTGGGGTCTGCAGCTCGCATCGCTGGTTGCCGGCGGCGAGGTGGCCGCAAACCCCAAGGGCCGCGAGTGGGGCATCGCCCGCGAGATCCGGCTCACCGATGCTGCGGCCGCGGCGCCCATGCACGTGGGCAAGCCACAGGTGTTTGACGCGTTCATCATGCATCTCGACGAGGTCACCCGGCTGCCGGACGGGACGCCGCTGCTGGCCACCAACGAGCACACGCACATCCAGGCGGCCATCGTTCGCCGCGGGAACGCCGAGTTCTGGACCACGCAGTACCACCCCGAGTACAACCTCCACGAGATGGGGCGCCTGATTGCGGCACGGGCCAAGGCGCTCGTGCGCGAGGGCTTCTTCGCCGACGAGGAGGCCGTGGCGGTCTACGCCGCCAAGATGCGGGAGCTTGCCGCAAACCCGGACTCAGCCGAGCTTCGGGCGGAGCTGCGGGTAGGCGACGACATCATCGATCCGCAGATCAGGCAGCTTGAGCTGCGCAACTGGCTGCGGCTGGTGGAGGCGCGAGCAAGCTAGCTAGCAGGGGCTAACGGGGGCTAACGGGCGCGCCAGCGGGGGGCGTTAGGGCGCGGGCGGGGGCCAAACCGCCCTATCCCGGGCATGCCGCCGGAGTATCGTGCCTGTCGTTGGTTGACTACTCACGGGACCCCTGACAGAGGGACGGCCGAGCACGGGGGCTGCATGCCGAAGATGAACCGGTTGATCTGGGGGTTCCTGCCCCTCCCGGCAATCATCCTGCTGCTCGCTGCCCTGCGCGCGTCAATCAACTCCACAACCGTCTTCGAGCCCGGCTGGCTGCTCCCCGTCACCAACATCGCCTTCATCACGCTGGTTGACCTCGTCGTCGCGTCTGTTGCCCTGCGCACCTTCTCGGCCCGCGGTCAGGTGCAGATCTACCTGCTGGGCTGCGGGGCCCTGGTCTTTG
>CAIYHO010000240.1 GCA_903925955.1 uncultured Chloroflexota bacterium | reverse complement strand
CAGGTCGCCGCAGTGCTCCATGCCCGCAAGACGCCGCAGACCCGTGATTGCGTGCTCGCCGTACGGCGCCACTGGGTCCTCGCCCTCCACGCGGCCACTGTCCAGATACCGCGAGCCCCGCGAGCCCACGACCACCGTCCCGTGCGCCTTGGAGCGCGCCATCAGCAGGCCGATGCCAGGGTGGCGCCCCAGCGACGCGACGAGTCCCGGCCACGACCGATCGATCTGCTCCACCGTTGCGCGCCCCGCCATCCGCGGGAAGTAGACCAGCGCGAGGTTCCCCGATGGCGCCACCACAAGTTCCGGCAGCGTCGTGTCGGCGGCGCGCTGCACGTCGGCGGCAGTGGCCTCGGCCCGGCTCGAACGCGTGATCACCCGCGTCAAGGCTCCGGTCGCACCGGTGGTCTGGCTGGTCTCGGCCAAGACGCCGGCGATGGGCCCCCAGGCTGCAAGCGGGTCCACCGTGGAGTGGGTGTGGACGTCGCCGCCCATGAGGGCCGTAATCACCTGCTGGAGCGTCTGGCCATAGCGCTGGCGGAACGTGGCGCCAAGGCTCTGGCCGTGGTCTGAGAGGATCACAAACTTGTACGGGCGCGGCGTGTCTTCGGCGGCGCGGGCTAGCGATCGGATGACCCGGTCCACGCCGTCAAGCGCATCAAGCGTCTCCGCCCGCTCAGGGCCCGAGTGGTGGGCGATCTCGTCGTAGTCCGTGTAGTCCACGTAGATCACTGGCGTCCCCCGGAACATCTCCTCCAGCACCAGGCTGGTGGCTAGGGCCCGCAGGGCGACGTTGGTTGCTGCCCGGGCAATGGGGTAGGGGAACCCGCGCTCCATCCGCGGCTCTACGCCGTTGCGCTTGGCACGCGCCGCCTGGACGTACTCCTTGAACACCTCGCCCACGGTCAGCGCGGTGGTGTGGAGGTAGTTGTAGGGGCTTGCGAAGAACGAGAAGAACGTCTGGCTGCGGCCGAGGCCCTGGCCCGGGTCGCGGATCGTTGCGGCGGTGATGTAGCTGCGGACCGCGTCGCCGGAGACCAGGTTGCCGATGCTTGCGCCATCAACCGCCAGCAGACCCCGCCCGTTGGAAGCCCTGCGGCCAATCTCGGCTGCGTCCTCGGGCCTGTTGGAGACCATCATCCGGCCGCGGTCCTTCTCCCACCAGCGGAACGCGGGGATGAAGCCGTTGTTGCCGTGGAGGATGCCCGCCTGCGAGGCGGAGGTCTGCGACGGCAGCAGACACGTCCAGCGGTCAAGCCGCATGGAGCCACTTCGGACCCAGCGCGACAGGAACGGCACGCGTCCAGCGCGGATCTGGTGTGTGAGGACCGGGTGGGCCAAGCCGTCCACCTGAATGACCACGAGGCCCGGGCGGTCGGTCCGGATGACGCCGCGACGGCTCAGGGCCAGTTGCCGGACGAGGACACCCCAGTAGGAGTCGTCGCTGCTGGACGAAAGGATGGACGTGAAGGTCACGCTGACAATGGCGTACGCCCATGACGCCGTGAACGCGGGCACGGGACCGTCCACGGTGATGCCGGGCATGGTCTCGCCGATCACGTAGAACGCCGCCACCTGGAAGAACAGCGTGGCGAGCGCCAGCGCAATTGGGCTGAAGGGCGCCAACACTGCCAGCAGCACGGGCCGCACCAGCAGGTTCAACGCCGACAAGACCACGAACGCCCCGGCAACAGACACCGGTCCCGTGGCGTGGATCCCGGGCACCACCCACACGGTGAGCGTGAGCGCGGCGATGCCAACAAGGAAGCTGATTGCCACGCGCAGGACCAGCGCGCGGCGGCCGGGCCGCCACGTCCAGAGCAGACGCAGCTGCAGCCTGTAGAACGAGAAGAGGCGGCGCATCATCGACGTCGGCGCAAAGCGCGCCAGCCTGCTCATCCTGTGTCCAGTCCGGCGATGCTGCGCCGGCTTCTGCTGGCTCATCCCCAGGCGCCTCCGAGGGCCCGTCCCGCGGCCCCGCTCACGGCTCATGCTACCCGCCCGTCCGCGGTCCCGTCGTCCTCGCTTGGTCACCAGGCCCGAGCGGGCGGCTCACCCGGTGAGTCATCGCGCGCAGGAACTCACCGGGCGAGCCAAACAGGTCCCGGCGGCCGCTGGAGGGTGGCCCTCCTGCGCGCGTTGGCTCACGGGGTGGCGGGATCATGCTGGCGAGCTCCGGAAGACTCACCGGGTGAGCCATGGCGCAGCGTCCAGGCTAGGAGCTCCCGCTCCAAACACGCCGCCGGACCGTGCCAAACGCGCCGCCGGACCCGGGCTGGCGGGCCCTCTGCCGGGCGGTCGTTGACGGATCGCGAGTTAATTCCGATAATTTAGGTCGGGATTAGCCCGCGGGCCACATCCCGCGCCTGCGGCGTTCCCTCTCCACGCCACCAATCGCGGCTTTGCGCCGCACGGAGCTGCAATGACCTCCACTCGGGACCTCGTCAAGGACGAGCGCGACCAGTACGCGTTCCACGATGACATCGTCTATCTCGCCCAGACCAAACGAGGTCTTACGCGCGACACGGTGGAGGAGATCAGCGCGTTCAAAGGCGAGCCGGACTGGATGCTCCAGTTCCGCCTCCGCGCCTACGAGCACTTCCTCAAGCGCCCCATGCCCACGTGGGGTGGCGCGCTGAACACCATCGACCTCGACAAGATCGTCTACTACCGCAAGCCCTCAGAGCGCGAAGAGAAGTCCTGGGATGACGTCCCGGAGAAGATCAAGGCGACGTTTGAGAAGCTTGGCATCCCGGAGGCGGAGCGCAAGTTCCTCGCAGGCGTTGGCGCCCAGTACGACTCTGAGGTGGTCTACCACTCGGTCCGCGAGGAGCTGACCAAGATTGGCGTGGTCTTCATGGGCACCGATCAGGCCATGAAGGAGCACCCGGAGATCTTCCGCAAGTACTTCGGCACGATCGTCCCGCCCGAGGACAACAAGTTTGCCGCGCTCAACAGCGCGGTCTGGTCCGGCGGCAGCTTCGTGTACGTGCCCAAGGGCGTCGAGGTCCCGCTTCCGCTGCAGGCCTACTTCCGCATCAACGGCGAGAACACCGGCCAGTTTGAGCGGACGCTCATCGTTGTGGACGAGGGCGCCAAGGTTCACTACATCGAGGGCTGCACGGCGCCCATCTACGCCACGGACTCGCTCCACGCGGCCGTTGTAGAAGTCGTGGCGCTGGCCGGCTCCAAGGTCCGGTACACCACCATCCAGAACTGGTCCAACGACGTGTACAACCTCGTGACCAAGCGGGCCCACGCGCACGCGCGCAGCACCGTGGAGTGGGTGGATGCCAACACGGGCTCCCGCCTGACGATGAAGTCCCCGGCCAGCTACCTCGTGGGCGAGGGCGCTTCGGCTGAAGTCATCTCCGTCGCAGTCGCCGGCAAGGGCCAGCACCAGGACACCGGCGCCAAGGCCGTCCACCTTGCGCCCAACACCACGTCGCGCATCGTGTCGAAGTCCGTCTCCAAGGACGGCGGCCGGGCAACGTATCGCGGGCAGCTCAAGGTTGCCCCCGGCGCCACGGGTGTCACCGCCAGCGTCCGCTGTGACGCCCTGATGCTTGACGACCAGAGCCGCAGCGACACCTACCCCTACATCGACATCGCCGAGGACGACACGACGATGACCCACGAGGCAACCGTGGGGAAGGTGTCGGCCGAGCAGGTCTTCTACCTCATGAGCCGTGGCCTGACCGAGAACGAGGCAACCAACCTCATCGTGCAGGGCTTCCTCGAGGTGTTCACCAAGGAGCTGCCGATGGAATACGCCATCGAGTTCAACCGGCTCGTCAAGCTTGAAATGGAGGGTTCGCTCGGATGACCGCGGCCATCGCGCGCCCCGCGCGCGCCCCCCGTCGCGCCCCCGACGAGCTGCCGTTCACCTTCCTCACCGAGGAGCTGGTCACCGCGATCAGCGACCGCCACAACGAGCCCGCCTGGATGCGCGAGGATCGCCTTGCGGCGTTTGCGCGCTTCGCGGCCATGCCGGTGGAGCCAAACCGCCTCTACACGCCCTACGTGGATCTGCGGGCAGCATCCCTTGACGGCGCCCTGCCGTACGTCACCGCGCAGGATCTGGCCGCCGTGCCGGCCCCTCGCGCCCACGGCGCGGACGACCCCACGGCGGGCCTGCTGGAGATCAATGGCGAGGCCGTCACCATCGCGACGATCTCGGCCGAGGCCGCTGCCGCCGGCGTTCGCCTGGTGACGCTGGGCCAACTGGCGATGACCGATCACGCCTTCTTCAAGACGCTCATTGCCGATGACCCGGTGCTTCCGGCCGACGACACGTTTGCGTGGATGGGCCGCGCCGCCTGGACGCAGGGCGTCGCGCTGGTGGTGCCGGCTGGCGTGCATGTTGACCGCCCCATCGTCATCCGCTGGGTGGTGGGTGCGCCGCGCACCCAGATCGCCCGCACCGTCATCGTGCTGGGCGAGGGCGCCACGGCGTCTGTGGTGGAGGAGCTTGTTGCTGGCGGTGGCCTTGTGCCCGGCGCCCAGGCGCTGCTCTCGCTGACCACCGAGGTCCGCCTTGCGGCCGATGCCAAGCTTGGGCTGTCCAGCCTCCAAGAGACCGGCCCCGACCAGATCATCTTCCAGCAGCGCACCGCCCGTATTGGCGAAGGCGCGGACCTGCGCTGGGCGCTCGCCCAGCTTGGCGCCCGTCTTGTTCGCTCCCGGGTGGACAACGTGCTTGCGGGCGACCGCAGCACCGTTGAGCAGACCGAGATTGTGTTTGGCTCGGACGACCAGCTCCACGACCTCACCTCATACACGCGCCACGTCGGCCGCGACACCACTGGGCACCTGCTCAGCAAGGGTGTGCTGCTGGACAAGGCGCGCTCGTACCTCAAGGGCATGATCTCCATCGAGAAGACCGCCATCGGCACCGATAGCTATCTGGGCGAGTTTGGGATGAACCTGTCCAAGCTGGCCCGTGCCGTGGCCATCCCCAGCCTCGAGATTGACCAGCCGGATTGCCGCCGCGCGGCCCATTCATCGTCTGTGGGGCCCATCGACGAGTCGCAGCTCTTCTATCTGGAGAGCCGCGGCATCACCCCTGACGACGCCCGCAAGTTCATCGTGCTGGGGTTCCTTGAGCCTGTTGTCGCCCGCGTCCCGCTTGAGGATGCGCGCGAGCGGCTGCGCGAGGGCCTCGAGGCGAAGTGGGCGGCGGGCCTCGTGAGCGGGGGAGTGGCAACCGCCGCGTGACTCAGCCGGACGACCTGCGCCGCATTGACCTGCTCGCGGCCGACGAGATCGGCGAGGGCGAGATGCGCATGGTCTGGGTGGACGGCGGGGCGTCGCCCGTGCTCGTCGCGCGTCTTGGCGGTGTGCTTCACGCCACGCAGGGCACGTGCTCGCACGAGTACTTCGAGCTGGACCGCGGGTTCATCACCCGCGGGACGTTGACGTGCCCGCTGCACATGTCGCGGTTCAGCCTTGGCAGCGGCGAGGCGCTTGATGCCCCGGCCGAGCTGCCGCTCGTTGTCTACCCGGTGGTCGTGGAGGACGGGCGCGTGCTGATCCTGGTGCCTGACGGCCCGCTTCTGGTCAACGAAGACTAGGGGATTGCCCGGGGTCCTCGGGGTCCAGTGCTGACCCAGCACAGACTCAAGGAGGGATCTGGCCCGCACGATCCGCACGCCGGATTGGCGTATGGCGGTGCAAACCGTGCAGAGAGGTGTCTTCTCTGACCCCCAGTTGGGTCAAGAGCCGACGACGCCTCCCCGGGGTGACGCCCCGCCGGCCGCTGCCTCCGGTGGGTGTCGCTCCTGGGTCACCCTGCAGGTGCTTCGGGCCAAGCCGAAGGACCGTGGCAGCGAAGTGGTTCGGCTTGCACCGAAGCAGATGCAACCCCGCAGTGCAGGGACGCCGACTCCCCGCTGAGCGCGTTCAGTCGATAAGCGTGCCGCCGTTGATGTCCACCACTTCGCCGGTGATGTAGCCGGCCTCGCCGGACACCAGGAACGCCACGAGCGCCGCGACTTCCTCCGCCGTGCCCATCCGTCCAACCGGGATGCGGCCCGCAACCTCGCGTGTGGCGCCGATGAGCTGCGTGTCGATGAGCGCGGGCGCCACCACGTTGGCCGTGATGCCGTAGGGCGCGTATTCCGCGGCGATGGATTTCGCGAGGGTCATGAGTCCGGCCTTGGACGCAGCGTATGCGGCCGATCTAGCCCCGCCAGACTTGCCCGCCGCAGCGCCCAGCGCCACGACGCGGCCGTAGCCAAGCTTGCGCATGCCAGGGAGGGTGCGTCGGGCGACAAGAAAGCCACCCGTCAGATTGATCGCCAGCGTCCGCTCCCAGAGTTCGGCAGACGTCTCCTCCAGCGGCACAAGCGGCAGGATCCCAGCGTTGAGCACCAGGATGGTCACCGGGCCAAGCTCGCGCTCAACCAGCGTGATGGCGGCGTTGACGGCGTCCTCGTCGCTGACATCGGCCTCGACGCCCAGCACGCCGTCCACCTCGGGTGGCGTCAGGTCCAGCGCCGCAACGCGGGCGCCGTTGGCAGCGAGCGCATTGACGATGGCGAGCCCGATGCCGCGGCCGCCACCGGTGACAACCGCCACGCGGTCCGTGAGTCCCTCGACCCTGACCATCGCCCGCCTTCTCCTCTGTGGTGCAGCTCTGCCGCAAGCGGCGCCGCCGCGGGATCGGCCACTACCTTACCCCGCCCCGGAAGCCCCAGCTGGGTCACGCCATCGGGCCTGCCGCGGTCTCGATGACCGGCTCCAGATCTGGATCGGATGCGCGCTGCAGCGTCAGCGCCCCGCCCAGGACGAGCGCCGCGCCCACCGCCTGGATTGGCGTGAGCGCCTCGCCCAGCAGGACCGCGGCGAGGAACACCCCAACGACGGGCTCCAGGAGCATCAGCGCGCCCGTCCGCGTCCCGCCAATGCGGCGGATGGCCGTGAGGAATAGCAGCGAGGCAAGGGCGGCCGCGGCGATACCCGCCAGGAGCAGCGGGCCCCAGGCGCTGGCATCGCGGAACGGTGCCGTGAGCCCATCCGCCTGCCCCACGAGGACGGCGAGGACGGCCGCGCCGAGCGACCCGATGCTGAGGATTGTCAGGGTGGCTGTGGCCGTGGGGACGGAGCGGTACCCGCTGCGGCTGGCGGTGATGAAGATGACTTGGCACACCGATGCCGCCAGGCCCAGCAGGATGCCCAGCGGGTTGATGGGCCCGGCGTTGCCGGCGAGGCCGCCGATCAGCACGAGAACGACACCGCCCGTGGACACGGCCAGCGCACCCAGTCGCACTGGCGTGGCACGCTCCCGGCCCTGGGCGATGTCGGCAAGCGCAACGCCCGCCGGGTACGTGTAGAAGAGCATCAGCGCGAGCGCAATGGGGACAAGCCCAAAGGCGCTGAACATCGCCGCGTTGAGCCCAAGGCCTGTCACCGCTGCGAGCAGAAGGAAGCCCTTGCCGCGTGGGTCCAGTGTCCGCAACGCCGTCACCGACGGGCGGCCCTGTCCGCGCAGCAGCAGCACCGTGCCCAGGAAGACCGCGCCCGTGGTGGACCGCCAGAACGTAAACGCCACCCCGGTGACGCCAGCGTCCGCGGCAAACCGCGACAGCGTCCCGAGCATGCCAAACAGGCTTGCCCCAACGATCGCCGCGAGGATGCCCCCGAGGGAGCCCTTCACAGGCCGCGTGTCACGGGGCTCACTGGCCCGGCTCCAGCAGCAGCGTTGCCGCGGTTGCCTTGGCAATGGCTGCATCGGAGAACGGCAGCGGCACGGTCTCGTTGCGCAGCCACCTCCCCACGAAGTCTGCGTTGTGGATGCTGAACGGCTGCTCGCTCTGGCCCGTGGTGGTCACGATCCGCGACGCGTCAAGGTTTGAGAGGTCGTAGATCGCCCGCATCGACGGGCCGTTGCTCACCGCAAACACGCCCTTGAGCGTTGTGACCGGCACATAGGTTGGGTCCGTCGGGTCTGCATAGGCGCGCGACAGCCGGTAGTAGTTGTTGTCCACGGCACCCGCGGCGCCGTTGACCTCGGTTGCGCCCGTGCCGAAATACCACTCGAGCGGGCCGATGCCCGACGAGCCCAGCGTCTGCTCCTTGAAGGCGACCTGGTGGATCTTGCCCCAGGCCCAGCCCGACGGGTCGCCCAGCTCGCGGCGCAGCCACACGCCCGCCTGGTCAAGTGCCGCGGCGGTCACCTGGTTGGCATCGGCGGCGGTTCCGGCAGCCCGGCTGCCCCACCACGTGGAGCTTCGGCCGGCCGGCGTCCCGACAAGCGTTGCCGCCAGATCGTTGGCCAGGTCGCTGCCGACATAGTCGCGCGCCCAGCCGCCAAGGTCGTCATCAAAGATCATCCGCTCCACGGTCATCTCGAACGTCATGAAGGCGGAGCAGCCCGTGGCCGTGGTTGTGCACTGCCGATCCCAGGCGTAGATCTGGTCCAGGACGGCCTTGCCGTCGGCCGTCGCCGGCACGGGGTTCATCGCGTGGAGGGCGTCGGTCATCCGCACGGCGCGACGCATGAACGTGTCGCCCTGGATGCTTGCCATGGTCGTTGCCGTGATCTGGCCCTTGGCCTGGTCCAGCAACTCGGTGATGCGGGCGGCGCGGTCGCCGCGGTCGTACTCGGCGCCCAAGAACACGGCGCCGCCGTCGATGGCGTTGTTGGCCGTCACCAGCCGTCCGGAGGGCGGGTTGTAGACCGATGGCAGCGAGTCAAACGGGACGTAGCTTGCCCACTCGTGGTTGCCATCCCAGCCCGGGACCGGGCGGAGGCCCTGATCGGCAGGGTCCGTGCGAACCGGCACGTAGCCTGGCAGCTGGTAGCCGATGTTGCCGTTGACGTCCGCGTAGACAAAGTTCTGGGCGGGGGCGCCGTAGAGGCGCAGCGCGTCGCGGAACTCGGTCCAGTTGGACGCGGCGTCAATGTTCATGAACGCTTCCATGACGCGGTCCGGCATCGCGAGCGCGGTCCAGCGCAGGGCGAGCAGGTTGGCCGAGCCCTTGAGCCGACCGTCGGCGTCATTGAGGATTGGCCCGTGCGAGGTTGAGCGGACCGTGAGGACCACATCCGCTTCGCCTGAAACCTTGATGGTCTCGGTGCGCGTGGTGAACGGGACAGAGCCTGTGGCAGTGACGTACTTGGACGGGTCGGCGGGATCCGCCTTCTCCATCACCAGATCCTGGACGTCGGGGTTGGCGTTGGTGACACCCCAGGCGATGTTGGCGTTGTGCCCGGCCACCACGCCCGGTGTGCCGGCGAAGGTGACGCCCGCCACGTCGTACGGGCAGGCGGTGGAGACGGGAGCGCAGTGGAGGCCGTTGACGTACCAGATCGACGGCATGTTGAAGCCAAGATGCGGGTCGTTGGAGAGCATCGGCTTGCCGCTGGCCGTGTAGGCGCCGCTGACCACCCAGTTGTTGGACCCCACGCCGCCGTCGTTGGCGAGGTCGCGCTGCGGGGTGAGCCCGGCAAGCGCGGTGATGCCGCCGGCAACGCGTGCCAGTTCAGCCCATGCGGTGGACGTGGCTGACGAGGCAGACGTGGATGCAGCGTCGGCATTGGTGCTGAACGTGCCAGTGGACCCGGCGGCGGCCGTGGTGCCCTTCGTGGCGCCTGCGGCCGTGCCCGTTTGGACGGGGCCCGCAATCACAGGCTGATCGGCGGAGTAGGCCGGGAACAGCTCGTCGGTCAGCGCGGCTGAGCCCAGCTGCTGGTCCTCAAGCATGCGGAAGATCTCGGTGTCCATGTTGCCGCCCAGGCCCCAGCCCTGCAGCTTGGCAAAGGTGAGCGTGTCGATGGGGGTCCACGGCTCAGGTCGCAGGCCGGTCAGGTCGCTTGTGAGGCCGGACTTGAGGCCCGCGACAACCCAGGAGAGGCCAAGGTCGCCTGGGTGTCCGGCGACGAACGCGTTGATGCCGTCCGAGTAGGCGGCAAGGATCGCCTTGCCGTTGTCGCTCAGCGCCGCGTAGTCGCGGGCGGCAGCGCCGCGCCAGTCGAGGGTGCGGATGAACCTGTCCGTGGCCAGCTGGCTGGAGCCAAACAGCTCGGCCAGGCGGCCCGCGCCAATCCGGCGAAAGATCTCCATCTGCCACAGGCGCTCAGACGCGTGCACCCAGCCCTGCGCGAAGAACAGGTCGTGGGCCGAGGTGGCGGTGATCTGGGTGATGCCGTTCTCGTCGCGGACAATCCGCGCCTCGGCGCTCAGCCCCGGCACGGTGCGGCTGCCGGAGAGTTGTGGATGACCGCTTGCGGTGAGCGCGACCAGCAGGCCGCCAACCGCCAAGACGACAACCACGACAAGGACGACGACCAGCGCCGCCATGCCGCGCACGACACGACCCACGAATGAAACCTCCGCTCCTCCAGACCCAACCGCCCCCGCGGCGGGAAGCGGTCAGTCTGCCGTACGCGGGGCTCGCGCGCGACCCTGTTTCAGCGCGGGAGCACAATCCCCACATTCTGGGCAGCCGCAGCCGAGGCAATAGCGGTGCCGAACACGACATCAGCAAGGCCCGTGCCAAGGTGCTGGGCCACGATGCGACCGGCCGGACGTGCGGTCAGGTTCAACACCTCGCCGAGGATTGGGCCCGGATCCGGGTAGTTGTCAAACTGTCCTGCGTCGCGGTTGGCCAGCCACTGGTCGCGGTGGTCAACGGTGAAGAGGGCGGCGTTGCGGGCCACCTCGGCGGCACACATGGTGGCGTAGTCCACCGGCACCACCAGCGCGTTGGGCGTCAGCCAGGCGTTGGTCATCTGTTGGCGGTCCTTGGGCGCGGCAAACGAGGCCGCGGTGACCACCACGTCGGCACCCTCCACGGCGTCTCGCGCTGAGGCGGCCACCCGTGCGGTGGCAATCCCTGTGGTGTTGCGGGCGGCTTCGGCCAGGGCCGCGGCACGGTCCGGGTCCCGGTCGTAGATCACGAGGTCCAGCCCCGGCAGCGTGTAGCCCAGCACGGGGAGGTGGCTGTGGCCCTGGACACCTGCGCCGATGAGCGCGGCACGGGGCCTGCCCGCCACGGCCGGCGCCGCAAACGCGCGGATGGCCACGCCGCTCACGGCTGCCGTGCGGTGCGCGGTGATGGGGCCAGCGTCAAGGATGGCGATGACGAGCCCCGTGACCGGGTCGTTGAGCAGGAGCGTGGCGCTGATCGCCGGGAGCCCCAGGCTCGAGTTGGGCGGGAAGCCCAGCACCCACTTCATGCCCAAGCGGTCCGCCGTGTGGCCAGCTCCCGACCCCGGCAGGTACGCGGGCATCGCGTGGCCAAACGACTGGTCCGTGCGCGGGTGGACACCGATCTTGGCCGGCAGGTCGGCATCAGCGGCCAGCCCGCGCAGCGTGGCTTCCGCCAGCGCCAGGCGTTGGGCGACCGGGGGCATCAGGGCGGTGACATCGGCACCGGTCAGGTAGCGAAGCAGGGGCAGATCCGTCATGCGCCCGAGTGTAGGCCCGGGACGGGTCCGCCGGGATGCCGTCGGGACCTGGCGGGATGCATCAGGGCAGGCTGCCCACCGCCGCCAGGCGCAGCGCGTCGCCACCAATCTCGTAGGCCGCGACGTCTGCCGGCACCACGGACGTCTCATGCAGCCCAAGGCGCTCCGTCCAGCCGTCGCCGCGCAGGACAACCTCGCCGCGCAGGGCGGTGACAACCTCGAGGGTCTGCCCAGCCGGCTGCCGTGAGGCGGCTGCCAAACTCGGTGCCACAAGCTCTAGGCGGAACGTGGGCGCCGTCAGGGCCCCGCCGTCCATGCGCCACTGTGACCCAGCCAACACCGCCTGGCGCTCTGGCTGCACGGCCTCGAGCGCCTCGTCACGGTGAAGCGATCGACCGGGGACAGCGGGGCGGCCCCAATCCGAGATGCGATAGGTGAGATCTGAGGGTTGCTCAATCTCGTAGATGAAGACGCCTGCCCCAATGGCGTGGATGGTGCCGGGCTCCACGTTGAAGACGTCGCCTGCGCGCGCCGGCACAGCCTCGCAGTCAGGCCGATCCATGGAGCCCGCCGCAATGGCCGCTCGCACCGCATCGCCCGTCATGCCCAGCTTTGGCCCAACCACAAGCTGCGCGCCGGGGTCTGCCTCCAGCACCAGCCACGCCTCGGCCTTGCCGAGCGCATCAGGTCCGTGTCGGCGGCGCGCGTTGGCGTCAGACGGGTGCACCTGGAGCGAGAGCCAGTCTCCGGCGTCAATCAGCTTGACCAGCAGGGGGAACCGCGCGCCGTACATGGCCAGACCGCGGCTGCCCACAAGCGCAGCGCCCGCTTCGGCGGCGAGGGCGTCCAGGGTCAACATCCGCCCGTCTGGCAGCGCCACCTCGGACCCGGGTCCCGCCACCCAGTGTTCGCCGGCGTCACCGCCAAGCCGGCTCCCGGCCCACGGACGCAGGCTGACCACGGTAGCGGGCCGCAGGGGTCGCATCAGGGCGCCCGTCAGGGCAGGGTGGGGAGCGTCAGGGTTCGACGGCGTCATGGCGCTGCAGCATACCCAGCCCACGGCGAGGAGTCCCGGGAATCACGAACGCCCCGGCCGGAGCCGGGGCGTCAGAGTGCTACGGTGTGCTGGCGCCTAGCGGCGGCCGAGCATCGCCCAAAGCACGGGGTTGTCCTGCGGGTTCCCGTAGTCACGGGGCTCCTCCGCGCTCGCCACGATGCTAATGATCGAGAACAGCGCGAGGAGCATGAACACGGCGACGATCACCATAGCCCTTGCCTCATTCGCTTCACAGACGCACCTGGACCAATTGGGTCCGGCCGGAAGGTTCCGGTAGGGTCGGGCGTCTGAGTACCCAGTGCTTGACATTCTACCTACGAATCGTAGGCTCTGCAACTTCACACCCTAACGAATAGGTACCACGTGGCCAAGAACGTCTCTCTCAGTCAGACCGATGCCAAATTGCTGACCATTCTCCAGGCCGATGGGCGCCGCTCGTATGCGGACCTCGGCGCGGATCTTGGGATGGCTGGACCCTCGGCGCACGAGCGGGTGAAGAAGCTTGAGTCACGCGGCGTCATCCGCGGCTACTCGGCCGATGTGGACCCGGCGGCGCTGGGGTTGGGCGTGCTCGCCTTCACGTGGGTGACCCAGGCGCCCGGGACGATTGCCACGGACCTGATGCCGGCATTCGAGGAGATTGCCGAGGTTGAGGAGTGCCACCACATCGCCGGCGAGGCGGACTACATCCTCAAGATCCGCGCGCACGATATGGAGCATCTGGGCGTGGTGGTCCGCCACGTGCAACTCACGGAGCATGTGTTCTCCACGGAGACGGACGTGGTGTTCACAACGGGCTTTGAGCGGCGCTCGCGGCCAACGGTCCGGGCTGCCGAGGGCGCCGCGGAGTAGTTAGGCGGCGGGCGCCCCTGCGGCCGCGCCGGGCTCTGCCACGCCAAACTCCTCTGGCGCGACAAGTTCATCGGGCGGAGGAAAGCCCAGATACCGCTTGTGCGCCTCCAGCACCCGCTCCGCCAGGTCCGCGTCAAGGCGTGCGTCGCCCACGGTTCGGGCCAGCCAGCCGGCTTCGGCAGCGGTCTCCTCGCGGCTGATCTCCGCGTCACGGCGGTTCATGTCCGCAAGGACCAGCCAGGTCAGCGCGGCGCCAAGCGCCACCCCGACAATCAGCAGCCAGAGGTTGAACTCGGCATTCACGCGGGCGTCTCCGAGCGGTGGGCGTTGTGATCCATCCCTCCGAGGATAGCCCGAAGACTGTGACCGCGTCCTCGGGCTACACTTCGCGACCATGGCCGTCCCGATGTTGTCCTCGCTGCTCCTTCCCGTGCTCGCGCTCATCGCGATCACGCCGGAACCCATTGCGTTCCACCTTGGGCCAATCCCGGTCTTCTGGTACGGGATCTGCTATGCCGTGGGGATTGCCGCCACCTACACGGTGATCACGCGCGAGGCCAATCGGCGGGGCCTTGACGCGAGGCTCGTGGACAACGGGATCATCATCGTTGCCGCGGCAGCGCTCGCCGGCGGCCGCGCCTACCACGTGATTGACCAGTGGGCGCTCTACCAGGACAACCTGCTCAAGATTGTGATGCCGCCCTACACGGGCCTCGGCGTCTACGGCGGGATTGTCACTGGCGTGATCGCGGCCTTTGTCATCGTGCGTCGCTGGCGTCAGCCGTTCTGGAAGTGGGCCGATGTCATCGCCCCCGGCATCTTCGTGATGCAGGCGATTGGCCGGTGGGGCAACTTCTTCAATCAGGAGCTTTACGGGCCGCCCACAAATCTGCCCTGGGGTATCGCGGTTGACTGCGCCCACCGCATCTCCGACCACGGCACCGCGCAGTGGCCCTGCCCGCAGTTTCCCGCCGAGACCACCGCGTTCCAGCCGCTGTTCCTCTATGAGTCCGTCAGCGGCTTGATCGGCGCTGCCGTGCTGCTGATGCTGGCTCGCCGCATCGGCCCGCGCATGCGCCCGGGCGACCTGTTCCTGATCTGGGGCATGTGGTACGCGGCCGTCCGCTTTGGGCTGGAGACGTTCCGGCAGGACAACTGGACGCTGGGCGGCATCCCAACAGCCATGGTGATCTCCACGGCAGTGTTCGTCGCCGCTGGTGTCGTGCTGGTCTATCGCCATCGGCCCGGCTCCACCACCGAGACGTGGGGTGAGCCGCCCGTGCAGGACGCAGCTGCTGCCGGCGATGAGGGCGACTACTACGACGACGACGACGATGACGCGCCCGCGGACGGGGATGGACAGCCCAACACCGCCGGCTGACACGCCCTCCGCAGGTCCGGCTCCACGCCGCCGGCCCCCGTCCCGCCTCGACCGCGGCGTCCTTGACCGCACCCGCGCTGGTAGCGCCCTTGAGGGGCTGCGCTGGCTTGGCCGCGAGCCCGAATCGCGCGCCACGCTCTTCTACCGCGCCATTCGGCTGGTTGCGCAGTTCCTGCTGTTTGTCGTCTTTCGGTTCCGGGTTCAGACGTCAGGCCAGGAGCTGTTGCCCCGCGGCGGCTATCTCCTGATTGGCGCGGCGCATCGCGGCTGGATGGACCCGTTCCTGGTGATCCACGCACTCCCCGTTGCACCACGCGCGTGGTTCCTCGGCAGCGGCCCGTCCACGTTGACGGCGCGCTGGCGAGAGATCCTGATCCGGCGTTTGGGCGGGCTCCTGCCGGTCTGGCGCGGCGGTGTGGGCATTGACGCGCATGTCGCCTCGGCGCGCGCGGTCATCGCCAATGGCGGCGTCTTCGTACAGATGCCCGAGGGCACGGTGTCCGGGCCGCCCGGTCGCCTTGTGCCGTTTCGCGCGGGCTCGGCGGTGATCGCATTGCGGACGGGGGCGCCCATCGTGCCGCTCGCGATGGCCGGCACCGAGGAGTTGTACGTGGGCCGTCGCATGGCGTCACGCGTGCTGGCGCCTACGTCTGCGCGCGCCCTGCTGGGGGAGACGTGGGACGGCGTGCTGCCGCCGGAGGGCTCACGCGAGGAGCTGGCGCTGGCCAAGCGTCTGGCGCTGCGCTTTGAGGACCTGCTGGGGCCCGTGGTGGCGGAACTCCAGCCGGGCACCGTGGATCCGCCGGCGCACCCGCGCCGCTTGCGCCGGAAGCTCACCTGGCTGTTCCTGCGCCCCGGCCGCCTGGACCGCGACGACCCGAACGACCCCAACGCCCCCAACGCGCCAAGCGCCCCGAGCGCCCCGAGCGCCCCGAGCGCCCCGGCCTGACCTCGCGCCGTTCTGATCGGTGCCACCGAACGCTTCCCGGTGGCCAGGCCGCGAGTGATCGGTCCCACCGATCGATTCGACGGGATTTGGCTCTCGGCAGGCCTCCGCACGGTCGATTTGAGCGGTGCCACCGATCACCTGGGGTGTGCGTGCGCGAAATCGATCGGTGCCACCGATCACGGCGCGTCTGGCGTCGCGGGATGCAGATTGTCGGGACGCAGCTCAACGGAGTCGCTACAATCAGCCGAAACCAAATCGCAACCTTGACTGCGGAAGCCGACTCCCGGGCACAGCGCCCGCTACGCGCGGCCGGTCAGGACCATGTCGTGGGCGACTGTGCCCGCGCCCCAGTCGAGGTACGCGCCGTGACCGAGCCCCGTCCGCACGCCCCAATCGGTGGCAGTGTCGTTGCCAATCTGCCCAGCGCCGAGCTCTATGAGCGCGCCATCCGCGCCGGCGAAGGCACCATCGCGGCAGACGGCCCGCTCGTCGTCCGGACCGGCCAGCACACCGGCCGCTCGCCCAAGGACAAGTTTGTCGTCAAGGAGCCCTGGAGCCAGGACAAGGTCTGGTGGGGCGACGTCAACCACGAGATCAGCGAGGAGCACTACGACAAGCTCCGCGCCCGTCTGATGGAGTACGTCGCGGACAAGGAGCTCTACGCGCAGGACATGTACATCGGCGCGCACGAGACGCACCGCCGCAGCCTCCGCGTCTACACCGAGACGGCGTGGGCCAGCATCTTCGCCCGCAACCTGTTCCGCAGGCCCGCGCGCGAAGACCTCGCAAGCTTTGTCCCCAACTTCACCATCATCGACGTGCCCAGCTTCCAGGCGGACCCCGAGACCGACGGGACCCGGAGCGGCACGGCCATCCTGCTTCACCTCAAGCGGATGGAGATCATCATCGTTGGCACGATGTACGCGGGCGAGATCAAGAAGTCCGCGTTCACCGTCATGAACTACCTGATGCCCGACGAGGGCGTGCTGCCGATGCACTCCTCGATCAACGTGGGCGCCGAAGGCGACGCCTGCATCTTCTTCGGCCTCAGCGGCACGGGCAAGACCACCCTGTCGGCGGACCCGCTGCGCAGCCTCATCGGCGATGACGAGCACGGCTGGGGCGACCGGGACGGCACGGGCTACACGTTCAACTTTGAGGGCGGCTGCTACGCCAAGACCATCCGCCTGAGCTCCATGTACGAGCCGGACATCTTCGCCACCACCAAGCGCTTCGGGACCATCCTCGAGAACACCGACATGTTCCCCGAGACCCGCGAGCTGGACCTGGACTCGGAGAAGTACACCGAGAACACCCGCGCGGCGTATCCGCTCCACTTCATCGGCAACGCGGATCCCACGGGTGTTGCCCCCGGCCCAAAGCACGTCGTGTTCCTCACGGCCGATGCCTTTGGCGTGCTGCCGCCCATCAGCAAGCTCACGCGCGAACAGGCGGCCTATCACTTCATCAGTGGCTACACCGCAAAGCTCGCCGGCACCGAGATTGGCGTGATGGAGCCGTCCGCCACGTTTAGCGCGTGCTTTGGCCAGCCGTTCCTGCCGCGCCATCCGGGCGAGTACGCCCACATGCTCATGGACCGCCTTGACACCTTTGACGTGCCGGTCTGGCTCATCAACACCGGCTGGACCGGCGGCGCGTATGGCACCGGCCACCGCATGAACATCACCCACACCCGGAACATGGCCCGCGCGGCCATCAACGGCGAGCTGGACAACGCCGAGTTCGTGGTGGACCCGATCTTCAACGTTGCCGTGCCCACCCACGTCCCTGGTGTGCCGGACGAGGTCCTCTTCCCGCGCAACACCTGGCCCGACAAGGCTGCCTACGACGCAACCGCCCGCAAGATCGCGGCGATGTTCCACACGAACTTCGCCAAGTACGCGGCCGGCGTGTCCGAGGCCGTGCGCAATGCCGGGCCGAGTGTCGAGGGCTGAGAGCGCTGAGCACAGGGCGGTAGTGGCCGATGGGCTTTTCCTGGCCTAGCGGCCACACCGCTGCTGCCGCCTTCACGTTTGACCTGGACGCGGAGGCGGTCTGGGAGAGCACGCCGGAGAACCGCTCCAAACCGGGCGTGCTCTCGCAGGGCACCTATGGCCCAAAGGTTGCGGTGCCGCTGATCCTGGACCTTCTTGCGGCGCATGGCGTCCGGGCCACGTTCTTTGTGCCCGGGATCAACGTGGAGCGCCATCGGGCTGTCGTGGAGCGCGTTGCCGCGGCCGGTCACGAGCTTGCGGTCCACGGCTACACGCACACGTCGCCCACCACGATGACGCCGGCCGAGGAGGCCGACGAGCTTGACCGGGCGCTTGAGCTCCTGCGGGGTCTTGGCGCGGCCGTCACGGGCTACCGCTCGCCGTCTTGGGAGGTGAGCTCCGTCACGCTGGAGCTGGTGGAGTCACGCGGCCTTCGCTACACCAGCCAGTTTATGGACGACCTTGTCCCGTATCGCCACGCTGGCCGGCGCCTCATCGAGCTGCCGGTCCAGTGGATCCTGGACGACGCGCCCCACTTCTGGTTCTCCAACGCGTCCTGGACCAAGACGATCCGGTCGGTCGCAGAGGTGGAGCCAATCTGGACCGAGGAGTTTGAGGGCTATCGACACCTTGGCGGCGCCTACGTGCTGACGATGCACCCCCAGATCATCGGCCGACCCTCGCGTCTGGCGCTGCTGGACCGGATGCTGGCGCGCGCTGTCGCCGCGGAGGACGTCTGGGTGGCAACCTGCGGCGAGCTTGCCGGGCACGCCGATGCAGCCCTGTCGGACGCGCAGACCGGAGACCCCGCATGACCGACACCTACCCGCACATCCGGGTCTCGGGCGGACCGCGCGAGCGGGGCCGCCAGTACGGCCAGCAGGCAGCCGAACGCGTGCAGCGCAGCGTTGCGTTGTACCGGCGGATGTTTGCCTACTACGCGGACTGGGACTGGGACCGCGTGACGGCGCATGCCCGCGAGTACCGCTCCGTCATTGAGGCCGTCCACCCGCGGTATCTCGAGGAGATGGCAGGGATGGCGGAGGGCGCGGGTCTGGCGCTTGACGACATCCTCGCCATCAACGTGCGCACCGAGGTGATGTTTGCAGCGGTCGCACGCAAGGCGGCGGGGGAGTGCACGTCCTTTGCTGCGCTGCCGGCCGCCACTGCCGATGGCCACACGCTGATTGGCGAGAACTGGGACTGGAAGCGCCACATGACCGACACCACCGTGGTGGTGGAGGCCGTGCAGGACGAGGGCCCGGCGTACGTGACCGTGGTGGAAGCCGGACTGCTGGCAAAGGCCGGCATGAACAGCGCCGGGATTGGCCTGGCCGCCAACTCGCTTGTGAGCGATCAGGACCGCGGCGAGATTGGCCTGCCCTACCACGTGATCCTGCGAGCCATCCTGGATGCGCCAAACCTGCCCGCGGCGCTTGACGCTGTTGCCCGGCACCGGCGGAGCGCGGCGGCCAACTACCTCGTCGCAAGCCGAGAGGGGATGGCCGTGGACATCGAGACGGCGCCCGGCGATCACGCCAACGTCTGGCTGAGCTGGCCCAAGGACGGCACCATCGTCCACACCAATCACTACACGTGCGACACGGGCCTCAAGGACGTCATGCGCTGGTGGACGCCGGATAGCCCGTTCCGTCTCCAGCGGGCCTCAGCCATCATCGACGACGCCCGCGGCCAGATCGACGCGGCGACACTCCAGGCCGTCATGCGCGACCACGTCAACCACCCGGTGGGCATCTGTGCGCACCCCGACCCGACGCTGCCGGACCTGGACCAGGACATGAGCGTCGCCGGCATCCTGTTCGACCTTGACAGCGCCACCATGTGGCTGGCAGACGGCCAGCCGTGCGAGCACGAGTTCCGGCGCGTGGAGTACGCGTCGCTGTTCGGGAGGCCCTCCACACCGGGCTAGAATGCCCGCAGACCCCCATCGACCGGCGCCGTCCCGCGCCCTCCCACCCGCCCCCAAATGAAGGCACGCGAGGAGCAACAAGGTTATGGCCCGCAACAAGGTCACCGTCATTGGCGCCGGGAACGTCGGCGCAACAACCGCCCAGCGCATCGTTGAGGCGGGTCTCGCCGACGTGGTCCTTGTGGACATCGTCGAGGGCCTGCCCCAGGGCAAGGGTCTGGACCTGGCCGAGGCCGCGCCCGTCGTCCGCCACGACGCGGCCATCATCGGCACCAACGACTACGCCGACACCGCAGGCTCCGACATCATCGTTGTGACGTCGGGCATCGCCCGCAAGCCCGGCATGAGCCGCGACGACCTGATCGCCACCAACGCGGCCATCGTTGGCGGCGTGGTCAAGGCGGCCGCCGAGCAGTCGCCAAACGCCATCCTGATCGTGGTCACCAACCCGCTCGACGTCATGTGCCACGTTGCGTGCAAGGCCTCGGGCTTCCCGCGCGAGCGCGTGCTGGGCATGGCCGGGGTCCTTGACTCCGCCCGCTTCCGGACGTTTATCGCCATGGAGCTGGGCGTGTCGGTGGCAGACGTCCACGCGTTTGTCCTGGGCGGCCACGGCGACACGATGGTGCCGCTGTCGCGGTACTCCACCGTGGCGGGCGTGCCGATCACCGAGCTGCTCCCCGCGGACCGTGTGACCGCGCTTGAGCAGCGCACGGCCAACGGCGGCGCCGAGATCGTGGCCCTGCTCAAGACGGGTTCTGCGTTCTACGCCCCGGCCGCGTCCACCTTCGAGATGGTTGACGCCATCCTGCGCGACCGCAAGCGCGTCCTCCCCTGCGCCACGCTCCTCCAGGGCGAGTTTGGTGTTGACGGGCTGTTTGTGGGCGTGCCGGTGGTGCTTGGACGCAACGGCATGGAGCGTGTCTTCGAGATCACGCTCACCGCGGACGAGCAGGCCGCGTTTAACAAGTCTGCTGCCGCAGTGGCAGAGCTGGTCAAGGCGCTGCCCGCCTGATCCTTCGCCCATGCTTCTGGCAACTGGCAGGCGCCCCGGCCACACGGTCGGGGCGTCGTCATGTCTGCTGGTGACCCTTGGCACCACGATGATCCGGAAGTACTGGCTGGACGCATAATCGGCCAGTACGAACGGCGCCCGGGCGGTTACGCTAGCGCGAGGCCGGGTGGAGGATCTGGCAATCCGTGACGTGCCGCGTCCGCGAGACGCGGCGATAGGACTCCCCCATCTCGAGGGGAAGCGGTGGAGATCAGGCACTGCCTGGAGGAGGACCATGAACCGGAGGCTCGTAGCCACCCTGGCCGCATCGGCGGTGCTGGTGGTAGGGATGTTCCCAGCTACCGCCGCTGCCGGCGGGCCAGTCAAGACCATTGACAAGTCGGCATACGGCAAGATCGACCCCGCGTTCCGCCCGTTCCTGGCGGATGCCAATCGGCCGGTCACCGTGGTCCTCGAGATGAGCGGCGCAGCCGCCCTCACGGTCCCGGGCCTTGATGCAGTGGGCAAGCGTGACCACGCCAAAACGCTCCGCTCGGCGCAGGGCGCCATCGACGGCGGCATTAAGGCCGCCGGCGGCAAGGTGATTGCCCGCTACCAGTACTCCTTCGATGGCATCAAGGTCCGCGCCGCGGGCGCCAAGCTTGCGCAACTCGCTGCGCTGCCGGGCGTCGTTGCCGTGCGCGCGCTGCGCACCTACACGCGCGACAACGTCAACGGCGTTCCGTACATCGGCGCCCCCTCGGCCTGGCAGTACAGCGGCGCCACCGGCGTCGGCCAGACCGTCGCCGTGATTGACACCGGCCTTGACTACACCCACGCCAATTTCGCCGGCTCGGGCAACCCGGCTGACTACGCAGCCAACGACCCGACGGTGATCGAGGGCGGGACGTTCCCCACCGCCAAGGCTGTGGCGGGCTACGACTTCGCTGGTGACAACTACGACGCCAGCGGTGACGCCGGCCCTACCACCCCAACGCCCGATCCGGACCCGCTTGACTGCGGCGCCCACGGCACGCACGTTGCCGGCACCATCGCGGGCTTTGGCGTCAAGGCCGACCACAGCACCTACACCGGCGCCTATGACACCACCACGATGGCCAATCCGGCCGACTTCACGGTTGCCCCAGGTGTTGCGCCGGACGCAAAGCTGGTCGCCCTGAAGGTCTTTGGCTGCGAGGGCTCCACTGACCTCGTCGTGGACGCCCTTGAGTGGGTTGCCTCCTACAACGTCGGCCACGCAAACGCCATTGGCGTGGTCAACATGTCGCTTGGCTCCTCGTACGGCTCCAACGACGACGCGGACGCTATCGCCACCAACAACCTCGTCGCCACAGGCGTCGTGGTTGTCGCATCGGCTGGCAACAGCAACGCCGTTCCGTTCATCACGGGCGCCCCGGCTGCCGCTACCTCCGCCATCAGCGTGGCCGCGCTTGACGCGTTCCCGCTGATCCCGGGCGCCACCATCGACTGGGCCGGCCCCAACTCAGTTGCTGGCATGAACCAGAACGCATACCCAACCCTGCCAGTCACCGGTGAGATGAAGGTTGTCGCGGGTAGCCACGACGGTCTGTCTTGGGGCTGCGTGCCTTCGGACTATGTTGGGGTGACCGGCAAGATCGCCGTCATCCGACGCGGCGACTGCACATTCGTCGAGAAGGGTGCGGCCGCCGAGGCCGCCGGAGCAATCGGCGTCATCGATGTCAACAAGACGTCCGTGGCGGTGGATGAACTCCCGACCTTCCTTGGCTACAACCCTGAGGAGTTCACGATCCCGATGATCGGCACGGCGTGGGGCGACTACGCGGCGGTCATCGCGGCCGATGGCCTGACCGTGACGCTCAACGCGTCGGGCGCACAGCCAAACCCGTCCTACCAGAAGACCGCGAGCTTCAGCTCGTCCGGTCCGCGCTGGGGCGACAACTGGCTCAAGCCCGATGTCTCCGCCCCCGGCGTCAACATCCTCTCGTCGCTCAACGGCAGCGGCTGGAACGGCACCACGTACTCCGGAACGTCCATGGCTGCCCCGATGACCGCGGGCGCTGCCGCTCTCGTCCGCGAGGCGCATCCGTCCTGGTCGCCACTGCAGGTGAAGGGCGCGCTCTCCAGCACGGCCGACGCCTCCAGCGCCAAGATCCTCGAGTACAGCCCGGTTCGCGCCGGCTCCGGCGTGATCCAGGTTGACAAGGCCGTCGCGACCAACACGTTCGCGACCACCAGCGACAAGACCGCCAGCATCTCGTTTGGCTACGAGCCCAGCACGGGCGCGTACAGCGAGACCAAGACCATCACCATCACCAACACCGGCAACGTCGATGCCCGCTACACGCTCTCTGCCAGCTCCTCGCTGGTGAGCGTGTCCCCGGCCACCGTCCGCGTCCGGCGCCACAGCTCCGAGACCATCCGGGTTCGCGCCTCGCTGACCCGCGCACAGGTGGCCGCGCTCCCAACCGTTGACACCTTCCTGACCGGCGACTTCGGCGGTCTGTACACGATGTCCGGCGCGGTCACGGCTACCCCGGTCAGCCCGGCTGCCGGCGTCTCCAAGCTCCGGGTCCCGTACCTGCTTGTCCCGCGCGGCGCGTCCGACGTGGAGGCGTCATTGGGCGGCACCCATCGCTCCGGCAACACCGTCACCACGTCCCTGCGGCTCCACAACGACGCGGCGCACACCGGGTACGCCGATGTGTACGCGCTTGGCCTGACGGACTCGCGGGGCGATGGCCTCAATGGCACCGATGTCCGCAGCATCGGCGTGCAGACCATCCCGGTTGAGTACATCACCGGGACTCCGGACGCCAGCGACGTTGGCATCCAGTTTGCGGTCAACATGTGGGACCGCTTCTCAACGGCCGCGCCGCACGAAGTGGACATTGCGGTTGACACCAACGGCGACACGCTCACCGACTACTACGTCATCTCGTATGACGAGGGTTACATGTTCACTGGCGCTCCCAGCGACGTGATCGACACGTTCATCTTCGACAGCAACTGGGATTTTGTGGACTACTGGGCCGCCGATGCGCCTGCCAACGGCTCAACCCTGATCCTTCAGGTGCCGGCCAGCGAGCTGGGACTCGACTCCTCCAGCGGTCCCATCACGTACTACGCTGCTGCGTATGACGGCTTCACCGGGCTCGCGGATTACACCGTGGACTCGGCTCCGTTCAACGTGTTCAGCCCCGCCCAGACCACCGGCGACTTCGTCGGTGTCGCAAGCGGCGCCCACGTCAACATCCCGGCGTCCTACATCCGTGGCCAGGGCGTCCTGGGCTGGATGGTTGTCACCCTTGACGACCGCAACGGCGCCTACCAGGCGGACCTCGTCCGCATCGGGCACTAGTCCCAAGGGGCCAGCCTCCGGTTGGCCCTGACCTTGCACACACAGATCGCCCCCGGCCAACCGGCCGGGGGCGATCTGATTCCGGCGGCACGGTAGACTCCGGTCCGTGACTCCGCTCGACATCCTGCACCCGCTCGTGGTGCTCACGTTCCCGGCCGTCGTTTCTATCGGCGGCTTCGCCATGCGGCTGGAGACGCTTGTCGCGGCTGTGTCCGTGTTTGCCGCGCTGGTGCTTGCCCGGCTGATCGCCCGGCGCACGCCCATTGACACCTCGCGGCCACCCGGCGCCCCGTCTGCTGATCCCGACGATCCCTCGTGGAACTTCCTGCGCGCCAGCGATCTGCTGTTCATCGCCATGGCGGCGCTGCCTGGCGCTGTTGTCGGTGGCCGCATCGGGTACGGCCTGCTCCATCTGGACTACGTGTCGGCCAACCCGGACGTTCTCTGGCACATCACGTGGGGCGGCATGCAGATGTCCCTTGCGGTTGTGGGCGGAACGATCACGGCCGTTGTGGTGATGCTCCTGCTTGGGGCGCCGGTCCGCCGCTGGCTCCACGCGCTGGCGCTGCCGCTGCTGCTCCTCATCACCGGCGGCAAGGTGGCCATGGTGCTGGGCGGCGCTGGCCAGGGCCTTGCCTGGGACGGGACGTGGGCAACCTCGTACACGGGCGTCGGGCCGTGGGGCTCGCTTGGCCCGGATGTGCCCGCCTACCCGTCGGCCGGGATTGAGGCCCTCGCGGCTCTGGCGCTGTTCCTCGTGGTTGGCTGGCTGATGCTGACCGGCCTGTTTCGGGCGCGGACAGGGTCCGCGTTCTTCCTGTCGCTTGGCTTGTGGGCGGGGGTGCGCACCGTCATCGCCACCACATGGCGAGACCCGTATGTGGCCGGGCCCCTGCGCATGGACCAGCTCATCTCGCTCTGGATCGCCTTCGCCTGTCTGGGCGGCCTCGCGATGATCTACCTGTACCAGTTCTCCAGCCGGGAGCCAACTGGCCCCGCGCTGGACGCCGACCTGCGCTAGCAGCCCGCAGCCCACGCCGAGTAGCCCGGGCGCTGCATATCGGCCGCCGGCCGCTAGAGCGCGCCAGCCAGGACTGCCGCGAGCTCCTCGTCGGTCAGCACCACGGGGTTGGTCTTCATGGAGCTGCCGCGACCGTCCGCCACCACCGCCGGGATCCGGGCGGCGTCCAGCCCGTAGGCGCCCAGCCCGGGCATTGCCAGCGTTGCCGTCCAAGCCGCAAGCGTCTCCACCAGCGCCGTCCGGGAGACTGCGTCTGCGGTGGAGGCCGGCAGGCGGCCCAGCAGGCGGCCCAGCACCGCATAGCGCGACAGGGCAGGGGAGTCCGGGCTGCGGCGCTCCAGCGCATCTACGTTGGCGCGCGTGACGCCGGCCAGCGTTGCGCCACACGCAGCGCCATGGGGGATGGGCAGCTGCGCGCCAAGCGGTGACGCAAGCCCGTGCACCGCGCCAAGCCCAGCGTGGGCAAGGCAGATCCCCGAGAGCAGTGCCGCAAACGCCATGCGCGACCGGGCTGCGGGTGCGTCAGGACCGCTTGGATCCGCGTGCCAGGCCAGCAGGCCGTCCCGGGCCGCCTCGAGACCCGCCAGCGCCAGCGCATCCGTGACAGGACCGGCCCTGAGCGACGTGTACGACTCAAGCAGCTGCGTCAGGGCGTCCATGCCCTGCGTGGCGATGAGGACGGGCGTGGAGCCTGCAAGCAGGTCCGGGTCCACCACGGCGTCTGCGGCCACCAGGCGCTCATCGCGGAACGAGCGTTTATAGCCCGCAACGCCACGCTCGCTGATCACCGCGTTACGGGTGGCCTCGCTGCCGGTCCCGGCTGTGGTGGGGACCGCCACCAGCGGCACCGACGGGCCGGGCCACGGCCGAGCGCCCGGGAGCCCTTCAAGGAAGTCCGTGACGGGCGCGTCCACGCGCAGGAGCCCGGCCACGGCCTTGGCTGTGTCCAGCACGCTGCCGCCGCCAATGCCGATGACAACGTCAATGACGGACCCGCGGTGGGCTGCGGCAATCCCGTCAACAAGCGCAGGTGACGGCTCGCCCGCAACCGCAGCTTCACCCGCGACCTGCACGCCTGCCGCAGCAAGCCCGGCCAGCAGCGCCTTGCGCCGACCGCCTGCGGCAAGCGACCGGGCGCCGGTGATCAGCAGCGCATGCCGTCCGTGGGATGCGGCAATCTCCGGCAGCCTGGCGATTGACCCAGCGCCAAAGGTGATCCGGGGAATGCGCCCAAGCGCAAAGGCGGACAGCGGCGGAAGTGACGGCCCTGGGCCAGGTGCAGCCATCAGAACGTTACGGGCGCTAGTCCGTTGTAGCGGACCGCGCTTCGCGGCTCCACAAACATGTCAGCCGTCGCATCGCGCCAAGCGGCGTAGTGCGCAGTGTCCCTGTGCGCCATGGCGTCGGCGTCGTCCATGTACCACTCGTACAGGACAAAGCGTGTGGGATCGTCACGCTCCTGCAGCACGTCGAACCGGCGGACCCCGGGCTCAAGCACGGACCCGGCGTGGTTGGCGCGGCACGCCTCGGCAAACGCCTCGACATGCTCCGGCTTCACGTGGCAGTAGACGATCGCGGCAAGCATCGGCGGACTCCGTGGCGGACTGGCATGGCTGTGTCACGATCGTAGCGGTCGATGGTGCCCAATGGAGGGCGACTGCGGATCGACATGTGCCCGCGTGCGGGTGCGCCGGTGGCGCCAACGGCGTCTGGGCAGCGATCACCCGGGCGCAAGTGGCATGAGGTCCGCGGCAGCCCGGAGTCTCGCCGCCGGACGCGCTCGAATCCCTACGGGGCCACCGCGACCACCCCGATCACCGTGAGGCGCATCGAGAACCTGCCTCGCCGGGCGGCATCGTGGATTGTGGACACGAACCGCTGGCTATCGGCGGCGGCGAGCCGACCGGTGGCGACGAGGTCATCAGCGAGGCTCTCCATCGAGAAGCAGCCAACCGGTGCCGATGACGCGTCGGGGTCCCATGTCGTCCAGGTCTGCGTCGCCTCGGTCCTTGCGAGCAGGACGCATCCAGCGGCGGCAACGAGGTCGTGCAGTCGGCGGCCGACGTTGGAGGCTCGATTGCGCTCGGTCCGCATCGCGTCGCGCACCAGCGCCGTGAGTGCGTCGTCGCCGACATCGATTGTGAACGAAGACCAATCCGTGTCAATCAGCGAGACGCGGCCTCCGGGGCGAACCACCCGAACCAGCTCGGCGACGGCCGTTGCGGGATCGGTGAGCCACTGGAGCGTTCGTTCGGACCGCACTGCGTCGAAGGAGTCGTCTGCCTCGTCCAGGGAGGTCGCATCGCCCACGGTGAAGCGGACGCGACAAGGTGCACCACCCGCGCTGGAGCGGGCGACGCTCAGCATTCGCTCTGACAGGTCGATACCGACGAGCTCTCCATTGGCGCCGAGATCCTGGGCGAGCCCGAGCGCTGCCTCGCCGAGGCCGCAGCCCACGTCAAGCAGTCGCTCACCATGAACGAGGCCGAGATGCGCGCGCTCCCACGACCGCAGCCGGAGCGTCGCGTCCCACCCTGCGGTTCCGTCCATCGCGGCGAGGAGCACCTCAACGTTGGGATCGTCATCGACCCGGTGGTACCCAAGCCCGTGCGTGTCGCCGGTGGCCATGCCGCAAAGGTACGACGAGGCCGAGATCCTCGCCAAGACGGTCCGCAAACGGGGGGGAGGAGGGGGAGGGGGGAGGAGCAGGTTGTGAAGCTCGGCGCCGAGAATCGACAGGCCCGACCTTGCGGCCGGGCCCGTGCTTGGCGAGGCGGTGATGCTCAGGCGAGGCGGGCGTAGTCCGAGCGGTCGCGCCGCAGGAACTTGCCGTGGCCCTTGGAGCCTGTGAATGTGCCGTCGCGGACGATGACCATGCCGCGGCTCATCACGATCTTGGACTGGCCCTTGATTTCCCAGCCCTCGTAGCAGCTGTAGTCCACGGCCATATGGTGCGTCTGAGCCGAGATGGTCCGCGACGCGTTCGGGTCGTAGACCACGATGTCCGCGTCGGCGCCAACGGCGATGGCGCCCTTGCGCGGGTGCATGCCAAACAGCTTGGCGGGGCCGGTGGAGATGATGTCCACCCACCGCTCCTTGCTGATCTGGCCGCCCACGACGCCGCCATTGAACAGCAGGTCCACGCGGTCTTCGACGCCCGGCAGACCGTTGGGGATCTTGCGGAAGTCGCCGCGGCCCAGCTCCTTCTGCCCGTGGAAGTCAAACGGGCAGTGGTCCGTGGCCACCACCTGGAGGTCGTCCTTGCGCAGGCCGTCCCAGAGTTCCTGCCAGTTGGGGTTCTTCTCGCGCAGCGGCGGCGAGCAGACGAACTTGGCGCCGTTGAAGCCGTTGCCAAGATCCTCAATGGAGAGGAACAGGTACTGGGGGCAGGTCTCGGCAAAGGCCATGGCGCCGCGATCACGGGCGGCCCGGACCTGGTCCAGCGCATCCTTCACCGACAGGTGGACGATGTACACCGGTGCGCCCGCGGCCTCAGCCAGACGGATCACACGGTTGGTGGCCTCGCCCTCAAAGATGGGGTAGCGCGCCACGCCGTGGTAGTACGGATCGGTCTTGCCCTGGGCAACCAGGTCCGCCGCCACCTTGTCGATGACCGGACCATTCTCGGCGTGCATCATGATCAGGCCACCGTTCTTGGTGGTCTGCTGCATCGCCCGGAAGATGTGGTCGTCGGGCGAGAAGAAGACGCCCGGATACGCGGTGAACAGCTTGAAGTCCGGGATGCCCTCGTCAACAAGGGCGTCCATCTCGGCAAGCGAGCTGTCGTTGACGTCGCTCATGATCATGTGGAAGCCGTAGTCCGCGACGGCCATGCCCTCGGCCATCGCCATCCACGTGTCCAGACCTTCGCGCAAGGACTTGCCCTTGGACTGAACCGCAAAGTCCACGATTGTGGTGGTGCCGCCAAAGGCCGCCGCACGGGTGCCGGTCTCGAAGTCGTCCTTGGCAAACGTGCCGCCAAACGGCAGCTTCATGTGCGTGTGGGCATCGATGGCGCCCGGGATCACCCACTTGTCCGTGGCGTCGATCACCTCGTCGGCCGTGACGCCGGCCGCGGCAAGGTTTGTGCCGATCTGCACGATGGTCTCGCCGTCAACCAGGACGTCGCCCGGGTACGAGCCGTCCGCAGTCACGATGGTGCCGTTGGCGAACAGGGTGCGCATCAAACCTCCTCGCTTCCTCGCTCTTTTAGGACCCGCGGCGAAGCCTGCCGCAGGCGTTGTCGTCTGCGGTCATCCTAGTCCTGTGGACAGTCGCCGGGGGGCTGCTCGCGCGTGATCCGCAGCGCCGGATTGGTCAGTGCATGACCATCAATCGGAGACCGGAGGCGTCTGCCAGACCCAGCTGGATGCCCCACGCCATCAGCGCGATCGCTGCGGCGACAACGGAGTAGCTGAAGGCGATCATGCCCATCAGGCGGGCCCGCAGGTGCTCGCTGCGCGCGGCAGGCCCGTCCATACCCCAGAACGGGTCTCGGCGGGCGCGGCGCAGGCGAAGTGGCACGGTGCATCCTCTTTGGGCGACAAGTGTCAACCCCGGACCGTGTCGATCGCGAGAGGACTTCCGGCTATTCCTGCCGCCATTCGTACCGTGCAGGCTCCACGTCGCGGAGGGCGGGGATGATGTCGCGGCCGTAGACCTCCAGCTGCTCCTCCTCGCGGCCGTTCATCAGGTAGAGGTTGAACTGGTTGACGCCAGCCGCGGCCAGATCGCGCAGGCGCGCAATGTGCTGGTCCACCGAGCCCAGGACACAGAAGCGGTCCACGATCTCGTCCGTGACAAACGAGGCGTTGGTTGAGCCAACTTCGGCGTGGTGCAGGTAGTCGTAGCCCTCGCGGTCGCGGACGTACGCCGTCAGCTCAGGCGGCAGGTCCTCACGCGGGTACTTGTTGACAAGGTCAACCACATGGTTGCTCACCAGAGCCGGGAACCAGCGGGTGCGGTCGCGGCCGTCGGCGAGATCGCCCACATGTGCGGGCGCCGCCGCCATGACGGACACGGCGTTCGGGTCACGTCCGGCCTCAGCGGCTGACGAGCGGACCTGCGAGACAAACCACCGGACAAGGTCCGGGTCGCCAATCTGGAGCATCGCGCCGTTGGCGATGCGCCCGGTGAGCTTGAGCGCCACGGGGCCATACCCGGCAATCCAGACGGGAAGCTGGTGCTCGGATGCCCAGGGCAGCTCCAGCATCGTGCCCTCAAACTCGATGGACCGTCCCTCGGCCAGCGCCCGGATGACGTGGACGGCCTGCTCCAGGTCCTTCATCGTGGTGGGCCCCTTGCCCAGCACGCGTCGGGCCGAATCGCCGCGGCCGATGCCAAGGTCCATGCGCCCGTCCGAGAGCTCCTGCAGGACGGCAAGGGCGGACGCCGTGACCGAGGGCTCGCGGGTGGCGGGGTTGGTGACACACGTCCCCAGCCGCATCGTCGTGGTCGCCTCCGCCATGAGCGTGAGGAGCGGATACGGATCCCGCCACAGGACGTGGCTGTCGAAGAGCCAGCCGTAGCTGAAGCCCGCGGCCTCAGCCTGCTTGGTGAGCGCGATTGAGCGCTTGACCGAGTGCTCTGGCTTGAGCGTGAACCCAAACTGCATCGTGATCCTCCGCCGGGGACGACCCGGAGAATCGGGCGGCTCGACTGCCCTCCTCCGAGCAGTCGAGCCCCTGGGGCTGTCCTTGAGGCCGACGCGCGGCCCGCGTCGTTACGGCTTGACGAGGTCGCCGTACTGGTCGGGGCGGCGGTCCCGGTAGAACTGCCAGGTCTGGCGGACCTCCTCAATCATGCCGAGGTCCATGTCCCGGATGATGAGCTCCTCGTCGTGTGCCGAGCCGACGCCGCCGATGAACTGGCCGCGCGGGTTGCAGAAGTAGCTCTGCCCGTAGAAGTCGTCGTCGCCGATTTCGGCTTCGATGCCCACACGGTTGATGGTGCCCACGAAATAGCCATTGGCCACCGCGTGGCTGACCTGCTCGATGCGCCAGAGGTACTCAGACAGGCCGCGGCTGGTGGCACTGGGGATAAACACCATGTCGGCGCCGTTGAGGCCAAGGGCGCGGGCGCCCTCCGGGAAGTGGCGGTCGTAGCAGATGTAGACGCCGACGCGGCCGACGGCGGTCTCGAAGACCGGGTAGCCGAGGTTGCCGGGGCGGAAGTAGAACTTCTCCCAAAAGCCCTTGACGTGCGGGATGTGGGTCTTGCGGTACTTGCCCAAGTACTTGCCGTCCGCGTCGATCACGGCCGCGGTGTTGTAGAAGATGCCCGAGGTGTGGGAGTCCTCTTCATACATCGGCACGATGATGACCATGCCCAGTTCCTTCGCCAGCGACTGCATGCGCTGGGTGGTTGGGCCGTCCGGGATGAACTCCGTGTAGGAGTAGTACTTCGCATCCTGCACCTGGCAGAAGTAGGGCCCGTAGAACAGCTCCTGGAAGAGCATGACCTGGGCGCCTTGCTTCTTGGCCTCGTGCGCGTAGCCCTCGTGCTTCTGGATCATCGACTCTTTGTCGCCTGTCCAGCTTGCCTGCAGGAGCGCACCACGGACGATACGGGGCATCGTGAACGGCCTCCTAAAGCTATCGAGCCAACCATCGACCGGGTCGTCCAGCCGTGTCGGCGCACCTGCGGGTGTCTGCGCCCGCGGCGGTGAAGAACCAGAGCATACGCCGCACGTTGGGGGGTTTCATGTCGGCCGCGCCCACCTCGGGCCCCGGTTGCTCCGCCGGAGGAGGGTTGTCCTGGAGGTGTACCTGCAAGTGCTTCGGGCCAAGCCGAAGTTGTTGCGCGACTGCGTCGCCACGCCGGGTGCTCTGGGCGCTGGCTAGACCTCGCCGGATCTCGGCCGGCCGTGCTCGATGCCTACCTCGGTCCCGGCGAGCCAGGCGATGATCCGCCCTTGCGCGTTGGGTGCGAGAAGGTAGAGGACGCCACGGCCGTCCGCTGGGGTTGCCATTCGCCGCACCAGACCGGCTTCGCACAGGAGCGCCAGGTGCTCGCTGACCGACGAGAAACTGAGGCCGAGTTCCTTTGCAAGCCCTTTTGGGCGCCGCGGGTGTTGCGCGAGGAACGTGATGATCTGGCGCCGCGTTGGGTCCGCCAGGAGCGCGATGCCGGCTCCGCTTCGTTTGGGCATGCGCAGATACTGCGTGACGCCGCTTATCCGCCGCTTATCCGCCGCACCGCCGCCTGCGCCGCTTATCCGCCGCCTGCGCCGAAGGTGCTTCGGTATGGCCCGAAGTACATGCAGGTGTGCCCCGGCGCGGTGCCCCGGCCCCCCCCGCGCCGAAGGTGCTTCGGTATAGCCCGAAGTACATGCAGGTACGCCCCGGGAGGGAACCCCCGTACCCCGGCTCGGATCCGGGCCTAGTGGCAGGTGGCAGAGCCCGAGTCAGACCAGGTGCTGCCCGCCACGGGCACAAACTTCCACGTGTAGGACCCGTCAAGCATGGTGAACTTGATGATCCCGTGGACGCCGGTGTTGAACACCTCGCTGTTTGCCCGCGCGGTGGTGAAGGCGTACATGCTGGCGCCGCCGGTGCCCACCACAAACTCCCGGATGCCGGCGGCGTTGTCGAGGACGCCCGCTGACGTCTGCGGGGCAAAGCGCTGGTAGTCATGATCGTGGCCGTTGACGATGAACTCGGCCCCCGCCGCCTGCAGGTCATCCCACAGTGGCGCGACCATTGGGTTGTTGCCGTGCGGTCCCGAACTAAAGCGCGGGTGGTGCCAGATGGCCGCGATGCAGGCCGTTGGGTTGGCCTCGAGGTCAGCCTTGAGCCACGCTTCCTGCGCCGACCCGACCCCGCAGCCGCCACTCCAGCACACCTGTGAATTGAGGCTGTAGACGCGCCACGTGCCCACGTTGTAGGCGTACCAACCCTCGCCCTTGGTTCCTGCACGGGAGCCAAAGTACGCAAAGTAGGGGGCGGCCCCGGCTGTGCCGTACTCGTGGTTGCCCGGAGTTGGCATCGTGCGGTTCTTGAAGTAGCCCCACGTGGGGCCATAGCAGTTCTTGAACTGAAGTGCAGATCCGGTGGGGTAGGCGAGGTCGCCCGCCGTGAACGCGGTACCCGGCATCTGGTCCATCAGGGCGGCCGTGGCCGAGTCATAGGAAGAGCCGCACACGCCGATGTCGCCCGCTCCCGCAAGCACCGGGTAGGGGCTTGCCACGTCGATCACCGCAAGCGCGTCCAGATACACCCACGGGTGGCCGACAGTGCCCAGGGCGCGGATGGTGATCTTGTGGCGCCCCACCGATGACCACGCGTAGCTGTAGACGGTCTTGCCGTTGGTGGCGACCGTCGTCCGCAGGCTGACCGTGGCGGCAAGCTTGCCGTCGATCTCCACCTTTGCGGAGCCACCCGCCAGACTGGTGGGTGCGACCCAGGCGACGGAGCTGCCGGTGAACGAGTACGTGGCATAGGCGCCCGCCACCTTTGTGTACCGCAGGCGCCCGTCCACGTACCAGGCGCGCAGCTTGGTGAGCCATGCGCCCCGGACGCTGACCGACGTGTTTGGGATGAGGCGGACCTGGAAGATGCCGCCATACGTACTGGACGACGTGTTGGCGGCGTTGTCTGTCGCGCGCACCCGGAGCTGGACGGCGTCGCCCGGGACGACGGTGATGAGGACGGAGCGACTCAGCGGTGTGGCGAGCGGGACGGGTGTCCAGTCGCCGGTGCCTACTCGTTCGTCAAGCGCATAGCTGGCAACTCCGGTGCCCACATCGGTGGCGGCGGACCAGCTGACGCTCACCACGGCGGATGAGGACGAGAGGGTGGCCCCCTTCGTGATCCGTACGATTGGCTTCTGGGCAACTGGTGCAATCGTGTCGGGGACAACCGTGATGGCGGCGACGCCCGGAAGCGCTCCCGCGGGCGTTGCCACAGACGCCGAGATTGTGGCGCTCCCCGGAACGGCTGCGGCGAAGCGGCCGCCTGCGACAAGACTGCCGGCCGTGCCGTCCAGCGACCATGCGACTGCAGTGGGGGCCACCGCGACGCCATTGCCCGAGACATCTGTGCCCTTGGCGGCGAGCGGGATCACCTGGCCCACCACGGCGGTGCTTGTCCCGGGCCGGACGACAACCTGGCTCAGGGGCCCGGTGGGCAGCGTGGAGACGATCAGGAGCGCGTCGTCCACGGATCGCTGATAGCCGCTGGACGGGCTGTTGACCACCGACGCTGACACGTCGCCCGGCACGCGGGCGAGCATCGTGGTGGAGCCGCCGCCGTCAAAGTTGATCGCGGTGACCGCGCCCTGCGCCACAAGCAGATCGGCGAGGTCCGCGCCCGATACGCCGGCACTCAGCGGGGCCTGGCGTCCGTCCACGACCGCCAACACGACGGTTCCGTCGGCGCGGACGCCGATGGCGGTGCGGGGATGCGCATAGAGGGACGTGGGCGTCACGGGGTCAACCCCGGCGACGCCGTCCTTGGCAAGCCACTCGCGGCCCGAGATTGCCTCGCGGACGTTCTCCCAGCCCGCGTTGACCGTTGTGGTCATGGTGACGACGGCGCCCACCGTCAGGGTGTTCAGGGTTGCGGCATCTGCGCCCTGGCCCGAGAGCACAACGGCGCCTGTCGGGATTGCCGTGTTGGAGCCCGTTGGCAGGACCTTCGCCACGGTCCCCGTCCAGCTGCCGGAGAGGCGCAGCGGCAGCGCGACGCCCGTGAGGACCACCTCGGTGCCGCCGGCAACCGTCAGCGTTGTTGTGGACCAGCGGCGCGTGTACGCGACAAGGGTTCCAGCCGGGCGCGGCTTGTTGATCTTGTCCACGTTGAGCGTTGTCAGGCCGTCGGGCAGCGTCACGGTCATGACCACGGCGACATCGGCTGCCAGCGCCGTCTCGGCTGCGTCAAACCCGATGGACGGGCGAGCCGTGGTGGATCCGGTCAGCAACTCGCCGTTGTGGACCAGCACGCCCGTGGGGGCCGTGCGCTTGCTGGCGCTGTCGATGGCCCAGGTGTCGCCGTTGATGGCGGCGATCACGCGATGGCCCTCAGTGGAGACTCGGGCCGCCTGGGCCCCAACCGTCTGGAGGCCGTGCACGCCTGAACTGGACATCGAGGCCTCGATGCCGATCCCGTCTGCCTGCTGGTTCACGTCGATCAGCTGGACGACCTGATCGCCGCTGGTGGTGGTCCAGGAGCCCGCCCGGCGGACGACGCCTGGGGCGACCGCCTGATTGAGGGTCTCAGCAAACGGCGTGACGGTCTTGAGGGGCGTGATGGGCGCCACAGGGGAGGCGACCGCAGACCCGGCCGGCAGCAGAGCGGCCAGCAGGACGGCGGCAAGGAGCATGGGGCTCAGGCGGCGCATTGGGACCTCGATAGGTTGTCCCCGCGCAGGCGAGGTGCAGCGGTTGCGGGTGTAGCGTGCCACTTGCGGGGCGATCATGCCACTACTCCAAGGTCCTGGGTCTGGCTGGTCACCGGACGGTGATCCCGAGCACCGGGCACATGGCCCAAGAGGCCCGCCAACAGGGTCCGGCGCTGTGCTGTAATGGGTGCCACGCCACTATCACGCGCCGCCACGACGCACCGCACGGGTAGGCCCAACAGTGCCGCCCAACTGGAGGATCAATGGGCAACAGCACCGAACCCGGGATGACAAGTGAGGAGATTGTCGGGCTCTCCCGCGCACACACGCTCTTCTCGTGGTCCATCCAAGGGCAGCTGGACCCAATCGCCATCGACCACGCCAAGGGTGTCTACATGTGGACCCCCGAAGGCAAGCGGATCATCGACTTCAACAGCCAGTTGATGTCGGTCAACATCGGCCACAGCGACCAGCGCGTGGTGGACGCGATCGCCGAGCAGGCGGCCAAGCTCCAGTTTGTGCAGCCGGCGTTTGCCACGGAGATCCGCGCGCGGCTGGGCCAGAAGATGGCCCAGATCCTGCCCGGCGACATGAACAAGGTGTTCTTCACCCTTGGCGGCGCCGAGGCCATCGAGAACGCCATCAAGCTCGCCCGCCACTACACGGGCAAGCACAAGCTCCTTGCCCGCTATCGCGCCTACCACGGCGCCACGGCTGGCGCGATGACCCTCACCGGCGACTACCGCCGCTGGGCCAACGAGCCGGGCATCGTGGGCGTGGTCCGCTATCCGGACACCCACCGCTGGGGCGAGAAGGAGCCGCGGAGCGCGGACGAGGCGCTCAACGGCCTTGAGGACGTCATCAAGTACGAGGGCGCCCAGACGATTGCGGCGATCTTCCTTGAGACGGTCGTGGGCACCAACGGCATCCTCATTCCGCCCGATGGGTACCTCAAGGGCGTCCGGGACCTGTGCGACAAGTACGGGATCCTCATGGTGGCCGACGAGGTGATGGCGGGCTTTGGCCGCACCGGCAAGTGGTTTGCCGTTGACCACTGGAACGTGGTGCCGGACCTGATGACGATGGCCAAGGGCCTGACGTCCTCGTACCTGCCTTTGGGCGCTGTCGCCATGCGCGATTCCATCGCCGAGGCCATGAACACCAAGATGTTCTACGGCGGCCTCACCTACAGCTCGCATCCCATGAGCCTCGCTGCCGCCCTCGCGACCATCCGCGTCTACGAGGAGGACGACCTCATCGGCAACAGCGTCCGCATGGGCGAGAAGATGCGCGCCTGGCACGAGAAGCTTGCGGCCAAGCACCCGTCCGTGGGCGCCCACCGCAGCATCGGCCTCTTCGGCATCCTGGACCTGGTCCGGAGCCACAATCCGTGGACGCCGATGACGCCGTTTAACGGGACCAGCGACGAGATGAAGGCGATTGGCAAGTTCTTCCGCGAGGAGGGGCTCTACGTGATGATGGCCAACAACTCGGTCCACACCAACCCGCCGCTCTGCATCAACGAGGCAGAGATGGACGAGGCGTTCGCAATCATCGACCGCGCCCTGGACATCACCGACCAGGCGGTCAAGGACTGACGGCCCGGCCCGGGTTGCCGGGTCTCAACCCGCACGTTTCGACGGCCGGTTCCGCGAGGAGCCGGCCGCTTCGATTCTCAGGGGCTCCGCGTCGGGGCTGCGGGGGCTCCGCGTCGGGGCTGCGGGGGCTGCGGGGGCTGCGCTGCCGTCCCGCCGCCGCCGGGCCCTGTACTCCCGCGCCACCACCTACGCCGCGGGGGCGTGGTATCCGCCGCCACCCCGCGACGCGTCGTCAAGCATGGGGTTATTACGCCGCGCCAGCGTAGGTGGCGGCGCAATGTGCCAATCCGCGCGATACCACGCTGGGCCAGCGTAGGTGGTGGCGGGGGCAAACCGCAGCTGCGTTGGCCGCTGCGGCTGGGCCGTGCAAGGTTCCGCGCGTTGCGGTGTACTACGCAAACTTGGGGAGGGGATCCCCGCGTCTTGCCGCGACCCGTGCGGCGCAGAGGGTGATATGCAGGGGCGTCTCGCACTTCGGGGCATCAATGCCCTCGTCATGGCACTGGCCCTCGTTGGCTCTGGCATGGGTCCGGCTCTCGTGGCGCCCGTCGCCGCAGCCGACGGATCTGCTGCCGTGGCCTCGGTCCGTGACGTGGTGCCAACCCCTGCGCCGGATTCCGCCCTGCCGGCCACGCGTACCCCGGCCGCCACCCCGGCAACTGTCAGCCTGGTCCCGCCCAACACGATTGCCGTGGGCCTCACGTTTGCCTGTGCCGTTGAGCACTCGAACGTGCGCTGCTGGGGCTCGAACGTCATCGGTCAGCTTGGCGACGGCTCGTACGCAATCCGGACCACGCCCGTCACCATCACCAGTCTTGCCGCGATCCCGGCCCCTGCCGCCGTCGCCGCTGGTGCCGCGTTCGCCTGCGCTCTCCTGGTCAACTCCCATGTGGTGTGCTGGGGCAACAACGCCAAGGGCCAGCTGGGCTCAGGCAGCCTCGGGGGCAACTCCACGACGGCGGTGTCTGTGTTCGGGCTCACTGATGCCCTGGCCATCACCGCCGGTGACAGCCATGCCTGTGCGCTGCGTGTGGCCGGGACCGTGGTCTGCTGGGGCCTAAACAGCAGCGGCCAGCTTGGCAACGGCAACACCTCCAACTACTCCAGTCCCACACCCGTGACGGGGCTCACCGGTGTCCAGGCGATTGCCGCTGGCGGCAACTCAACGTGCGCGGTGCTCACCACGGGCGTGGCCAAGTGCTGGGGCGCCAACACCAAGGGCCAGCTTGGCGACGGCACCACCACGGCGCGCAAGCTCCCGGTGGCGGTGAAGAACCTCCTGGGCGCTCGCTCCGTCTCGGTGGGCGCGTCGCACGCCTGCGCCATCCTCACGTCTGGCGCCGCCAAGTGCTGGGGCCTCAACTCCAGCGGGCAGCTGGGCGATGGCACCACGATCACCCGCAAGACGCCGGTGGCGGTGAAGAGCCTGACCGGCGTGGCATCGATCTCCCTGGGTACCGCCCACACCTGCGCGGCTCTGACCTCGGGTGCGGCGCGCTGCTGGGGCCTGAACAGCAGCGGCCAGCTGGGCGACGGCACCACCACGCGGCGCCTGGTCCGGGTGGCGGTCAGCGGCATGACCAGCGCGTCCTGGGTTGCCGCCGGCGGCAACTCCACCTGCGTCATGGATGGCCCCGACGCCGTCAAGTGCTGGGGCGCCAACGCGCAGCGCCAGCTTGGCAATGGCTCCACCACGGCCGCCAAGAAGCCCGTGCCGGTCAACGCGTTCATCCGGATAGCCAAGATCTCGTCGGGGTCTCGGTCAACGTGTGCGCTAGCGACCAACGGCACGGTCAGCGTCTGGGGCTACGGCTCGTTTGCAGAGCTTGGCTACGGCGCCACCCTTGACTCGGCGCGCCCCGTGGCGGTCACCGGCTTCACAACCTCTGTGGACCTGGCCGTGGTCAGCGCCT
>CAIYHO010000239.1 GCA_903925955.1 uncultured Chloroflexota bacterium | reverse complement strand
CCTCGGGTGCCATTCCGGCTCGGGGCGAGGTTGTCGTGGTGGTTGGCTGGGCGATGGAGGCGGCCGATGCTGCCGCTGACGGACCCGCCGCGCGCGAAGACGCCCTCACGGCGGCCAAAGCCGAGGTGGAGCGGCTGGTGGCTTCCGGAACTGCGCGCGGTGAGGCTGCCAAGCGCGTTGCCGCGGCCACCGGCATCCCGCGACGCGCGCTGTACGGCACGGCCGGGCATGACGACTGAGCTTCCGCCGGGCGTCGCGCGCTTCTTCGACCCAGCGGCCATTGCGGCCAACCGCGCCGGCCGTCTTGCGCCCACCCAGGCCGCACGCCTGCTTCGCACGGTTGTCCTGCGCGTCATCGGCTATGTGGTGAGCGGCTCCCTGGCGTTCATGCTGTACACGATCCGCGCCGAGGCCACGGGCACGGCAGGGCTGGTTCTGGGCGTGGTGGTGTTAGCCGTGCTGGCCGTGGTGCTCCTGGTGTTTCAGGTGCTTCCGCCGCTGCTGGACCTGGTGAGCGGACGTGCTGAGGCGGTGTCCGGCACGGTCCGCAAGGAGTCATGGATCAGCACGGGCGGCCTGTCGCGAAATCGCCGGTACCAGATCCAGGTGGCTGACCAGGCGTTTCGCGTGGGTCGCGGCCTGTTCGCGGCGGTCTCTGGGGACGACGAGACCACTGCGTACTTCCTGCCGCGCACGGGCGAACTGCTCACCGTGGAGGAGCCGCGGCCCTAGCCGTACCTCATGTCGTTGCACCGGGCGCAGCGGCGAGACGCCCGCACGCCGGCCACCAGCCCCGGGACAGCCGAAACCGGCGGCAACGCGTTAGGGGGGCCGCGTCGCCGCCGGGGGTCAAGATGCGATGGTGTCAGGCCGCCACGGCCTCCTCGAGGAGCTCGTCCTCCTCGTCGTCCTCGTCAGCCGCAGGCGTGATGCTGAAGCTGCCGCCGTCCGGAGCGTCATCCGCCGCGGGCTCCGCGCTATCCGGGGCAATCCCGGCGGCCAGTGCCTGGGCCTCAAGCGAGCTGGCCGCTGCCTCTGCCGAGTAGTCCCGGCGCCGGCGCCCTGCCAGCATCTCCACGTGTGCCGCCACAATCTCCGTGCGCCAGTGGCGCTGGTTGTTGGCGTCGTCCCACGAGCGGGTCTGCAGCCGGCCCTCGATGGCCACCTGCTGGCCCTTGCCCAGGTAGCGGCCACACGTCTCTGCCAGCTTGCCCCAGACCACAACCGTGTGGAACTCCGACTTCTCCTTGCCGCCGCCCACGTACTCGTGGGTGGCGACCGCGAACTGGGCAACCGTCTTGCCCGTGGCCGTGGTGCGCATGTCCGGGTCTCGCGTGAGGCGCCCGGTCAGAAGGACCCTGTTCATCGGTCCGCGTCTCCTGTCTCTTGCCGGCGGGCAACAACATCCGGGACTGACCCGGTCCGGCCATGCCCCGAAGGACGGACCGGCTGCGACCGCGAGCTCCGACGGGCACCACGAACCGTAGCGAGCGCCGCTTATGCGCCACTCAACGGGCACTTATCGGCCACTTCACAGCCAGCGCTGTCCTTCGACCCCAAAACGCATCCGTTGGCTCGAGCCGCCGTTTGGTATGCTCAGCCGGTCCTCGGGGCCGCGCGGGGCCACACCCGCGAAGGAGGAATGGACATTGCGCGAGGAGGGCGCCGCCCCGTGAGCCGGGAGCGGACCTTCAGTGACCGGGTCCGCCGACAGTTCGGTGGGCGGACGCGGGAGAGGTCTATCCAGGACCCCGGCATGGACCGGGGTCTTTGCATGTCCGGAGGGTCTCGATGCCTGCGACCGTAATCGTCGGTCTCCAGTGGGGCGATGAGGGCAAGGGGAAGACCACCGACTTCCTTGCGGAACAGGTGGCCGTGGTTGTTCGCTATCAGGGCGGCGACAACGCCGGCCACACGGTTGTGGTGGGCGACGAGACCGTCAAGCTGCAGCTGTGCCCGTCGGGCGTGCTGTATCCGCACATCACGTCCGTGATTGGGAACGGCGTGGTGGTCAATCCGGCCACGCTGATCCGCGAGCTGGACATGCTCATGGCCCGCGGGGTCGACGTGTCCAAGGTGCGTGTCAGCCGCAGCGCGCACGTGATCATGCCGTACCACGTGGCGCTCGATAAGGGCAATGAAACGCGCCTTGCCGACGCCAAGGTGGGGACCACCGGGCGCGGCATCGGGCCCACCTACGGGGACCGCGCGTGGCGTCTTGGGCTCCGCATGGAAGACCTTGTGGACGAGCCCACGCTGCGCGAGCGCATCACCCGCTCGCTCGTGGACAAGAACCTGCTGCTGGCCGCGATGGGTGTCGACACGTTTGAGGTTGAACCGCTTGTGGCGCAGGGGCTTGCCTGGGGCGAGCGCCTCCGCCCGCATCTCGACGACTCCACGTGGATTGTCCAGGACGCCCTTCGCCGCGGGGACCACGTCCTGCTTGAGGGCGCTCAGGGCACCCTGCTGGACCTGGACCACGGGAGCTACCCCTTCGTGACGAGCTCCAACCCGGTCGCTGGCGGCGCCTGCACCGGTGGCGGCATCGGCCCGCTCCAGGTGGACGAGGTCATCGGCGTGATGAAGGCCTACTCGACACGCGTTGGGTCTGGCCCCTTCCCCACGGAGCTCTTTGACGAGGTTGGCAAGGGCATTGCCGAGCGCGGCCGCGAGTTTGGCACCGTCACCGGTCGGCCCCGACGCGTTGGCTGGTTTGACACGGTCCCGCTCCGCTATGCGGTAGCCGTCAACTCCAACTCGGCCATCGTGCTCAACAAGCTCGACATCCTCTCGGGCATCGAGACCATCAAGGTCTGCGTCGCCTACGAGATTGACGGCAAGCGCGTGGACGTGTGGCCGTCCAGCGGCGCCGCCCTGTCGCGCGCCACGCCCATCTACGAGGACTTCCCGGGTTGGGAGGAGCCCATCCACAACGTCCGGTCGCTGGCAGACCTGCCCGAGAACGCGCGCCGCTACGTGACCGCGCTTGAAGAGCACGCGGCCGTCCCCATCGTGTTTGTGTCGGTGGGGTCTGAGCGTACCCAGACGATCGAGCGGGCCTGGCGGCCGATGCGCCACCGGTCGGGCCTGGGCGCCTGAGCACGCGGCGGAGCGTCCACCCGTGACCCTCGAGGTTCCGCGCCGCATTCTGGTCATCGGCTCGGGCGGCCGCGAGCACGCGCTTGCCTGGAAGCTGGCGGCCGAAGCCGGGGTTGAGCAGGTGCTTGTGGCGCCGGGGTCGGCCGGGATTGCGTTGACTCCGGGCGTGCGGTGCGTGCCCGTGGATCAACTCAGCGGCGGGTCCGTGGTTGCGCTGGCGCGCTCCGAGTCCATTGACCTTGTGGTGATTGGGCCTGAGGCGCCACTGGCCGCCGGTGTTGCGGATGCGCTGGAGGCAGCCCAGGTGCCCGTGTTTGGCCCCGACGCGTCGGCTGCGCGGCTGGAGTCAAGCAAGTCGTTCTGCCACGAGATCGCCGAGGCCGCAGGTGTGCGGATGGCCCGGGCACGCTCCTTTGCCGGCGGCGCCGAGTCACTGACAGCGGCCAGGGCATTTGCGCAGGAACTTGCGGTGTCGGGCGCCGGCATCGTGCTCAAGGCGGATGGCCTTGCGGGCGGCAAGGGCGTGGTGGTGACTGAGAGCCTGGACGAGGCGCTTGCGCTGCTGCCCTCCTTCCTCAGCGATCGGCCGGCGGATCGGCCCGCGCTGGTGGTGGAGGAGCGGCTCATCGGCCCCGAGGCCAGCGTGATCGCCCTGTGTGACGGCCAGAACGCGCTTGCGCTGCCTGCGGCACGGGACCACAAGCGGCTGCTTGACGGGGATGGCGGGCCAAACACCGGGGGCATGGGCGCCTACTCGCCGCTGCCCGACGTCTCAGACGCGGATGTGGCGCACGTGCTTGCAACCGTCCACCGGCCAATCCTTGTGGAGATGGCGCGTCGCGGGATGCCGTTTCGCGGGTTCCTCTATGCCGGGATGATGCTCACCGCGGAGGGCCCTGCGCTGCTGGAGACCAACGTCCGTCTTGGCGACCCAGAGACACAGGTGATCCTGCCCCGTCTTGGCGTGCCGCTTGCGCCGCTGCTTCTGGCCGCTGCTCGCGGCGCGCTGCCCCGGGCGCCCGAAGTGCTGCCGGCCGTTGAGGGGGCTGCCGTGGCGATTGTGCTGGCAGCCGCGGGCTACCCAGGGGACCCGAGCCGTGGCGACCGTATCGAAGGGATCGACGGGGCCCTGGCGGATGGGGCCCTGGTGTTCCACGCGGGGTCAGCCGCCGGACCTGATGGCGGTTTCACTGTCGGTGGCGGTCGAGTGCTGGCAGTTGTTGGGCGGGGCGGCGATCTTGCCAACGCTCGCGCAGCGGCAGAGCGCGCTGCCGACACGGTGGGCTGGACCGGAATGCAGCGCCGCCACGACATCGCGGCCACTGTGCCAGCCGCAACCGTGCCAGCCGCCACAGCCGCTGAAGCAACCGGAGCCACCTCGTGATCAAGCGCTACACGCTGCCGGAGATGGGCGCCGCCTGGGCCGAGCAGGCACGGTTTGAGCACATGCTCGCCGTGGAGATTGCCGTCTGCCGCGCGCAGGTCCGCCGCGGGATGGTGCCCGCCGAGGCGCTTGCCGCCATCGAGGAGCGAGCGCGCGTCGACGTTGACCGGATCAACGAGATTGAGGCCACCACAGACCACGACGTCATCGCCTTCGTCAGTCAGGTGGCTGAGACCGTTGGGCCCGAGGGTCGCTATCTGCACCTTGGGCTCACCAGCAGCGATGTGGTGGACACGGCGCTTGCGCTCCAGCTGCGCTCGGTTGGCCAGCGCCTGCTTGACGACGCCGACGAGCTGGTCCTCGCCTGCGTTGCCCGCGCGCGCAAAGAGGCCACCACGGTGATGATGGGCCGGACCCACTCGGTCCACGCGGAGCCCACCACGTTTGGCCTCAAGTGCGCCGGCTGGGCGTTTGAGGTGGCTCGCGGCCGCCAGCGGCTTGCCGCCGCCACCGCAGAGATCGCCACGGGCAAGATCAGCGGCCCGGTGGGCACGTACAGCCACCTAGGCCCAGATATCGAGGCCGAAGTCCTGGCAGATCTGGGTCTGCGGGTTGACCCGGTGAGCACGCAGATTGTCCAGCGCGACCGCCACGCGGCATTCCTTGCGGCCATCGCCATCCTGGGCGGCACGTTGGAGCGGATCGCCACGGAGGTGCGCAACCTCCAGCACACCGAGATTGCCGAGGTCATGGAGCCGTTCAAGACGGGCCAGAAGGGCTCTTCGGCGATGCCCCACAAGCGCAACCCCATCCTGTCGGAACGGATCGCGGGGCTTGCGCGACTGTTGCGCGGCTATGCCCAGACGGGCTTTGAGAATCAGCCGCTCTGGCACGAGCGCGACATCAGCCACAGCAGCGCGGAGCGCGTGATCCTGCCGGACGCGACGATCCTGCTGGACTACATGCTGGCCAAGACCGCAGGCCTGGTGGAGCGTCTGGTGGTGCGGCCGGACCGGATGCGCGAGAACATCGAGCGCGGGCTTGGCCTGCACGCCTCCTCCCGCGTGCTGCTGGTGCTCGTGGAGCAGGGCGGGCTCTCGCGTGAGGACGCCTACGCCATCGTCCAGCGTTGCGCGATGCAGGCAGCCGACACGCGGGTGCCGCTGCGCGGCCTGCTTGAGGCCGATCCTGCCGTGGCGGCACATGTGCCGGCCGGGGCGCTTGAGGCCTGTTTTGACGACTCGATCGTCCTGCGCCACGTGGCCGAGGTGATTGCGCGGCTTGACCCGATTGAAGCGGCCGCGCACGCGCGACGCGCCGATGCGGGGCTCTTGGCGTCCGGGCACGGCCGCGGGCATGGCCACAGTCACGACGGGCACACGCACGGGGAGGGGAGTGCGCATGGCGCTCACTGACGCCTTTGTCCGGGCGGGCAAGGTCCGCGACCTCTATACGGTTGACGACGACCGGCTGCTCCTGGTGGCCAGCGACCGGCTCAGCGCCTTTGACGTGGTCCTGCCCACGCCCATTGCTGACAAGGGCCGCGTCCTCACCGGGCTCTCGCGGTTCTGGTTTGCCGGCACGGCGCACATCATCGCCAACCACCTGCTGGCCACGGATCCCGCCGCGCTCCCCCCGGAACTGACGGGTGGGGACGCAGCCACCCTTGCGTACCTGCGCGGCCGCATGATGCTGGGCCGTCGGGCTGAGGTGCTCCAGGTGGAGTGCATCGTCCGCGGCTACATCTCGGGATCCGGATGGAAGGAGTACCGCCAGACCGGCGAGGTCTGCGGCATCGCGCTCCCCGCCAACCTGCGCGAGTCAGACCGGCTCCCGGAGCCCATCTTCACGCCCGCCTGGAAGGCCCCCGCAGGGCAGCACGACGAGAACATCACGCTTGCCCGTGTGGCAGAGCTTGTGGGCGGCGAGGTGATGGCCGCCAGGCTGCGTGACGCCTCGCTGGCGCTGTACGCCCACGGCGCCGCCGTCTGCGAGCGCGCGGGGATCATCCTTGCCGACACCAAGTTTGAGTTTGGCCTCACGCCCGACGGCGAGCTGCTGCTCATCGACGAGGTCATGACCCCGGACTCCTCACGCTTCTGGGACGCCGCGGCGTACGCCCCCGGCCGCGCTCAGGAGAGCTTTGACAAGCAGTTTGTCCGCGACTGGCTGGAAGCCCAGCCCTGGGACAAGACCGCGCCTGGACCTGATCTCCCCGCAGACGTTGTTGAGGGCACCCGCGCCCGCTATCTCGAGGCCTTCGAGCGCATCACCGGAGCGAGCTTCGGCCGCTACCTCATGGAGGACACCATCGCCTGATGAGCACGCCCGCAAGCCAGTACCGGTTCGCCGTCAACGTCACCCCCAAGCCCGGCATCCTTGATCCGCAGGGTCGCGCCGTGGAGAAGAGCCTGCCCCACCTGGGCATCCGTGGTGTCACCGGCGTCCGCGTTGGCCGCCGCGTGGAGCTGACGGTTGAGGCGGCAGATGCCGCAGCCGCGCGCGCCGTGGTGGACAAGCTGGCGGGCGAGATGCTCTCGAACCCGCTGATGGAGCTCTTCGTGGTTGAGGCGCTCGACCCGGCGGGGCCCGCCGCGTGAGCGTCCGCATCGGCATCGTCCTGTTCCCGGGGTACAACCGGGACATCGACGCGGTCAACGCGCTGCAGGTGGCAGGCGCCGAGGCCCAGATCCTCTGGCATGAGGACACGGATCTTGCGGGCGTCGCGGGGATCCTGATCCCGGGCGGGTTTGCCTACGGGGACTACATCAGGGCTGGCGTCATCGCGCGGTTTAGCCCCGTGATGCGGGCGGTGGCGGACTTCGCCGCGCGCGGTGGCCCGGTGCTTGGCATCTGCAACGGTTTCCAAGTGCTGGCGGAGGCGGGGCTTGTCCCGGGCGCGCTGCTGCGCAACCGCGGTCTGCGCTTTGTCTGCAAGGAAGTGGCGCTGCTGCCGGAGCACCTCGACACGCCGTTCACCCGCGAGATCGCCGGTCGTCGGCCGCTGCGGATGCCCGTGGCGCACGGTGAAGGCTGCTACTACGCCGATGACGCCACGCTGGACGCGCTTGAGGCCGATGGCGCCGTCCTGTGGCGCTACGCCAACGATGACGGGTCTGTGGCGGGGCCGGACGACGCGGGCAACCCCAACGGGTCCCTGCGCGGGATTGCCGGCGTGCGCAACGCCGTGGGCAATGTGGCCGGGCTCATGCCGCATCCGGAGACCGCCGTGGAGGCGATCATCGGGTCTGAGGACGGTCTGGGCATCGTGCGCTCCCTTGTGGTGAGCGCGGGCGAATGGTCCACGACGGGCCGCATCAAGTACACGCGCCCCGCCGGTGCGGGCGCGGCCGCGGGAGTGTCCGCATGACCGCGCCGACGCCCATCCAAGTTCCGCTCCACCGCGCGCTTGGCCTCACGGACGAGGAGCTTGACGCCATCCGCGGCAAGCTCAGCCGAGACCCCAACGATCTTGAACTTGCCATGTTTAGCGTCATGTGGAGCGAGCACTGCTCCTACAAGAGCAGCCGGCCGCTGCTCAAGACGCTGCCCACCAAGGGCAAGGACGTGCTGGCGGGCATCGGCGAGCAGGCCGGCGTCGTCTCCATCGGCGATGGCCTCGCGGTGGCCTTCAAGATTGAGAGCCACAACCACCCGTCCGCCGTGGAGCCCTACCAGGGCGCGGCCACCGGCGTGGGCGGGATCCTGCGCGACATCTTTGCCATGGGCGCCCGGCCCATCGCCGTGCTGGACGCGCTGCGCTTTGGCAACCCGTCCGATGCGCGCACGCGCCATCTTGTGGATGGCGTTGTCCGGGGCGTCGGCGGCTACGGCAACTGCGTGGGCGTGCCCACCGTGGGTGGCGAACTCGTCTTCGACCCCTCCTATCAGGGCAACCCGCTCGTCAACGTGATGGCCATCGGGCTGCTTGAGGACGGCATGCTCACGCGTGCTTCGGCCGATGGCCCCGGCAACCTCGTGGTCCTCTACGGCTCCGCCACGGGCCGTGACGGCATCGGCGGCGCCTCGGTCCTCGCCAGCGCCACGTTTGGCGACCAGGACCCCAGCAAGCGCCCATCCGTCCAGGTGGGCGACCCGTTTGCCGAGAAGCTGCTCATCGAGGCAACCCTTGAGCTGATCTCGCGCAAGCTTGTCGTGAGCATCCAGGACCTGGGCGCTGCGGGGATCACCTGCGCCACGTGCGAGACCGCGGACCGCGGCGGCACCGGCATGCTGGTGGATCTTGACGCCATCCCGCGGCGCGAGCCCGGCATGGCGCCCTTTGAAGTGATGATCTCCGAGTCCCAGGAGCGCATGGTTGCCATCGTGGAGCCCGGCCAGTGGGAGGCCGTCCGCGACGTGTGCCTGCGCTGGGAGCTGCCCGTCGCGATCATCGGCCGCGTGACCACCGATGGCGACATCGTGGTGCTGACCGCGCCAAACGGGTCCGGCGCCCTTGACGCCGACGGCCATCCGGTGGCCGGCGCCGTGGAGCTGGCCCGCATTCCTGCGCCGGCGCTCACGTCTGAGGCCATCGTCTTCAACCGCCTTGCCACGCCGCCTGCAAAGCGCCGCAACGCGCCCGCCCCGGGTGCGCCGGCAGAGACGCCCGACAGCCTGCCGATGCGCGGCCAGGACCCGGGTGCCGTGCTGCTTGCGCTGCTGGGCTCGCCAAACCTGTCCAGCCGTCGCCAGGTCTACGAGCAGTACGACCACAACGTCCAGGCCAACACGGTGGCAGGTCCCGGGCGCGGTGCTGCCGTCCTGCGGATCAAGGGCACCACCAAGGGCCTCGTTGCCACGACGGACGGCAACGCGCCGGTCTCAGCGATTGACCCGTGGCTTGGCGCCGCGTTCTCCGTGGCCGAGGCCGCGCGCAACGTGTCCATCACCGGGGCGCGGCCGCTGGGCGTCACCAACTGTCTCAACTATGGCGACCCCACACGGCCCGAGGCCTTCTGGGCGCTTGCCGAGGGCGTCCGCGGCCTCTCTGACGCGTGCATTGCGCTGGGGCTGCCGGTCACCGGCGGCAACGTCTCGCTGTACAACGAGGCACCAGGCTCGGCCATCGCGCCCACGCCTGAGATTGGCATCGTGGGCCTGTTTGACGACATCGCCATCCGGCGCGGCCCGGCCTTCACGGCCGATGGCAACACGGTGCTGCTGGTGGGCGAGGCTGGGCCGGGTCTGGCCGGGTCCGAGTACGCCAGGCTGGCGGGCGGCGGTGACGTGGACGGGCCGCCGTCCATTGACCTGGCGCTTGAGGCCAAACTGCAGGAGTTCATCCGCGAGGCAATTGGCCGCGGTCTTGTGGAAGCCTGTCAGGACGTGTCTGGCGGCGGCTTTGCGGTGGCCGTTGCGGAGATGGCCATGTGGGGCGGCCGGGGCGCCACGCTGCGGCTGGGCGTGGGCGACTCGCCTGCGATTGCGCTGTTTGGCGAGAGCCCATCACGCCTCGTGGTGGAGGTTGCGCCGCGCCACGCACCCGCATGTGAATTGCTGGCTCGCCACTATGGCCTGCCGGTCCACGCGCTGGGCGCCACCGGTGGCGACACGCTGCGGATTGAACTGGCCGGCGAAGGCGCCACAGGCGCTGCGGAGGAGCGAGGGAGCCGCATTGCGGACGCTCTCGACGTCCCCGTGGCGTCTCTCCGCCACGCGTGGGAGCACGGGCTGCCCAGAGCGCTTGGCTGGGAGGGCGGCGATGATGCCAGTGACGCCCGGGCAGACGGCGCCGCCCTGCCGGGTCTTGAGGTTGCGGGCTGATGTGCGGCGTGGTGGGGGTGGTCCTGCCCGGTCGCGGCCATGAGGCCGCGGGCGTTGCCGCAACGGCGCTCTTTGCGCTACAGCACCGCGGACAGGAGTCCGCAGGCGTTGGGGTGGCCGATGCGGGCCACCTGATGATCTACAAGGATCTGGGCATGGTGTCCCAGGTGCTTGACGAGCGCCGGATCCCCTCGCTTACGGGCGACTTGGCCGTGGCCCACTGCCGCTACTCCACCACGGGCTCCACCGTGTGGGAGAACGCCCAGCCCACGCTGCGCCTTGGCCCGCGCCGGTCCATCGCCATCGGCCACAACGGCAACCTCGTCAACACCCGCGAGCTGCTCTCCCAGCTTGAGGGCGGCAAAAGCCGTCTTGCGGCAACCACGGATACGGAGCTGCTCACCGCCATCCTCGCTGATGAGCCCGCGCTGGACACGGTGGTGGCCCTGCGCCGCGTGCTGCCCCGGGTGAAGGGCGCGTTTAGCCTGGTGGTCCTCGACGAGCGGCGCGTCATCGGCGTCCGCGATCCCCACGGATTCCGGCCCCTGGTGCTGGGCCGCCTGCCTGAGCCTGACGATGAGACGAAGACCGCCGGCTGGATCCTCGCGTCCGAGACGGCCGCGCTGGACATCGTTGGCGCCGAGGTGGTGCGCGACGTGGCGCCCGGCGAGATGGTGGTGCTTGAGCCCGGGCGTGAGCCCGTGTCCATCCAGTACGCCAAGGCAACACCGGCGCTCTGTGTGTTTGAGCTGATCTACTTCGCCCGACCGGACTCGTACATGGAGGGGCGCAACCTTTACGAGGCGCGCCGCCACATGGGCATGCAGCTGGCACGCGAACACGCGGTGGAAGCCGACATGGTGATGCCCGTGCCGGACACCGGCGGACCGGCGGCAGCCGGCTACGCGGAGGCCTCGGGCATCCCGTACCGCGACGGTCTGGTCCGCAACCGCTACAGCGGCCGGACGTTTATCCAGCCGTCGCAGGCCATGCGCCAGCGCGGCGTCAACGTGAAGCTGTCGCCATTGCGCGAGGTTGTCCGGGACCGGCGCCTCGTGGTTGTGGACGACTCGATCGTCCGCGGCACCACCACCAAGCAGATCGTGGGCCTGCTGCGGCGTGCCGGCGCCCGCGAGGTCCACGTCCGGATCAGCGCGCCGCCCATCTACCACCCCTGCTTCTATGGCATCGACACGGCCATCCCCACAGAGCTGATTGCGACAACCCACTCCGAGGAGGAGATCCGGGCGTTCATCGGCGCGGATTCGCTGGGGTACCTCTCGGTGCCGGGCGTGCTGGCCGCGCTTGACCTGCCGTATGAGCAGTTCTGCTTCGCCTGTTTTGACGGCAACTATCCGGAGCCCGTGCCGTATGACGCGCGTGCCCGCAAGTTCGTCCTTGAAGAAGAGCCCGAGGCCGCGCCCACGTGAGCGGCACGTGAGCGGCAAGACCGCAGCTGACCGGAGCGCCTATGCCCGGGCGGGCGTGGACGTCGCGGCCGGCGACCGCGCGGTGGAGCTGATGCGCGCGTCCGTGGCCTCCACGATGCGCCCGGAGATCCTGGGCGGGCTTGGCGGCTTTGGCTCAGCCTTCACCATCCCTGTTGGCTATCGCGAGCCCGTCATCGTCTCGTCCACCGACGGCGTGGGGACGAAGACCGCGATTGCGGCGGCGATGGGCAAACTCGACACCATCGGCATCGACCTTGTCGCCATGTGTGCGGACGATGTGGCCTGTACGGGCGCGGAGCCGGTGGCGTTCCTTGACTACATCGCCATCGGCAAACTGGACCCGGAGCGGGTGGCGTCGCTGGTGGCCGGGATTGCGGAGGGCTGCCGCCAGGCGGGCTGTGCGCTGACCGGCGGCGAGACGGCTGAACATCCGGGGCTCATGGAGCCCGACGAGTTTGACCTCGCCGGGTTTGCGATGGGCGTGGGGGAGCGCTCGCGGCTCTTGGACGGCCAGGCTGCGCAGGCGGGCGACGCGATTGTGGGGCTGGCGTCGTCCGGGTTGCACGCCAACGGGTATTCGCTGGTGCGGCGGATCATCGCGGACCACGGGTTGCGGCTGGATGCGCCGTTTGAGGACCGGACGCTTGGCGACGAGCTGCTGACGCCCACGCGGATCTATGCGCTTGACCTGCTCTCGATCCGGGCCTCGCTGGCTGCGGAAGGCTTTGAGGTTCGCGGGATTGCCCACATCACGGGCGGCGGTATGCCGGGGAACGCGCCGCGGGCGCTGCCCACGCATCTGGCCGCCGTTGTGGACCCGACGACGTGGCCGATGCCGCCGGTGATGCGCATGCTGGGCGCGATCGCCGGGATTGGCGACGTGGAACTGCGCGCCACGTTCAACGGCGGTCTTGGCATGACGATTGTGGTGCCGGCGGAAGCGGCGGCGCGCACCGTAGAGCTCAGCGTCGCGCGTGGCGTGCCAGCGTGGGTCGTGGGCCGCGTGGTGGAGTCTGCGTCCATCGGCGGCAAGCGGTATCTGGAGGAGGGGAGCGCGTCGTGAGTGGGCTGGGGCGGCCGGGCCGCATCGCGGTTGGCGTGTCGGGCACCGGGTCCAACCTGCGCGCGCTTGCAGCCGCCGCCGATCGCGGCGAGCTTGGCGGCAAGATCATCCTTGTCTACGCCGATCGGCCGTGCGCGGGGCTTGACTGGGCCGAGGCGCAGGGCATCGAGACCATCCTCGTCCCGCGCGGCGCGGACGACGTGCTTGCTGAGACGCTCCAGGCCGTCGAGACCGATGTCGTGGTGCTGGCGGGCTATCTGCGGCTGATTGGCCCCGCGGTCCTGGCGGCCTTTGGCGGGCGCATCCTCAACGTCCACCCCTCGCTGCTGCCGTCCTTCCCGGGCCTCCATGGCGCAGCCGATGCGCTGGCCGCGGGCGTGGCCGTGACCGGCGTGACCGTGCACCTGGTGGACGCGACGCTGGACGGTGGGCCCATCGTGGCGCAGGAGGCGGTGGCGGTCCTGCCCGGCGATACCGAAGACACGCTGCTTGCGCGGATCCATCCTGTGGAGCACCGGCTGCTCCCGGCGGCCGTGGCGGCGCTGCTGGAGGGCGCGCTGACCGTTGCGCCGGGCGCTCGACGGGCTGTGCTGGACGCGGCCGTCGCGGATGCGCGCGTGCCGGTCCCGCGGCGGGCGCTGCTCTCGGTTTCAGACAAGTCCGGACTCGCGGGTTTCGCCCGCGGCCTTGTTGCCCGCGGCTTTCAGCTCATCTCCACGGGCGGCACCGCCCGCGCGCTGCGTGACGCTGGTCTGCCCGTCACGGATATCGCCGCGGTCACGGGCTTCCCAGAGATGCTGGACGGGCGCGTCAAGACACTCCACCCCCGGGTCCACGCCGGGCTTCTTGCGGACCGTCGCCGCGCCGATCATCGGGAGACGCTGGCGGCGTTTGGCATCGCCCCCTTTGAGCTGGTCGTGGTCAACCTCTACCCGTTTGCCGCCGCCGCGCGCAAGCCTGGCCTGTCGCTTGACGAGCTGGTGGAGGAGATCGACATTGGCGGGCCGTCCATGGTCCGCGCCGCCGCCAAGAACCACGCGAGCGTGGCCATCGTCACGTCGCCGGCACGGTATGACGCGGTGCTGGCGGCGCTGGACGCGGGCGGTTCCGTCCCGCTGGGTCTCCGATCCGCGCTGGCCGTGGAGGCGTTCCGCCACACGGCCGCGTATGACGCGAGGATCGCCGCGGAGTTGCCGGGGCGCATGGCCGCCGCGGGCGTGGACCTGCCCGCCGAACCCGGGATGCCCGGCTCCGCCGACCCGTATCCGCCCGTGCTCACCGTGTCCATGGAGAAGGTGGAGACCCTCCGGTACGGCGAGAACCCGCATCAGCCTGCCGCGCGCTACCGCCGCACGGACCGCGAGCCGCGCCCCGCCGATGGGCCCTTCGCAAGCGGGGAGCCGCCGCTCCAGGGCAAGGCGCTCTCGTACAACAACGTGCTGGACGCATCGGCTGCCGCATCGCTGGGTCGCCTCATGCGCGGGCCGGCCGTGGTCATCGTCAAGCACACAAACCCCTGCGGCGCTGCCGAGCGACCGTCGCTGCTTACGGCGTGGGAGGCGGCACTGGCCGGCGATCCGGTGTCCGCGTTTGGCGGCGTGGTGGCCGTGACCGGCATCGTGGACCGCGGCTTGGCGGAGCGGTTGGTGTCGATCTTCCTCGAGGTTGTGGTGGCGCCAGGCTTTGATGCCGACGCGCTGGCCATCCTTGCCACCAAGCCAAACCTGCGCCTGGTTGTGGATTCCGGGCTTGGCACGGCGTCCGCGGCGTCCGGTCCCGCGACGCCGGACCCGATGGGCTCCTTCCGCACGGCCGGCGGCGCGGTGCTCGTCACAGCGCCCGACAACCTTGCCGATGACCCCGCCAGCTGGACCTGCACCACGTCGCGCGCGCCCACGGCTGCCGAGCTGCGCGACCTCGACCTCGCCTGGCGCCTCGTCCGCGGCGTTGTGTCCAACGCCATCCTGCTGGTCCGCGACGGGATGCTGGTGGGTCTCGGCTCGGGCCAGGTCAGCCGCGTGGACGCCTGCCGAGGCGCGGTGGACAAGGCGAGGACGTTCCAGGGCGAGGCTGGCGCGAAGGGCGCGGTTGCCGCGTCAGACGCGTTCTTCCCGTTTGCAGACGGGCCAAAGCTGCTGCTGGACGCCGGGATCACCGCCATCGTCCAGCCCGGCGGCTCGGTGCGGGACGCGGAGGTGCTTGCCCTTGTCGAAGCGGCTGGCGCAGCCATGGTGGTGACAGGGACGCGCCACTTTCGCCATTGAACGCCGCGCCCTTCGCCATCGACGAGGCCCTGCTCGCGGCCGCCACAGCGAGGCTGCGAGCGAACCTGAACCTGCGGTTCGTGATGGGCGGTGCCGGGACCGGCAAGAGCTCGGTCTGCCACCACCTGCACGCACTGATGCGCCTTCCCGTCATTGACATGGATGCCCGCATGTACGGTGCTTGGGGCGATCGGTGGGATCCCGCCCGCCACCCCGCGAACAGCGCCTGGATGCGTGCAGCGGATCCGCTCGCATGGCAACTCTCCCTTGCGCCCGAGGCGTTCCTCCAGTTCCACGCCGCGGCGACGGCGGAGGCCCTAGACCTGCTCGCGGAGGAGATGGCGGAGATGGCGGCCGCGGCGGAGGCCGACGAGGGCGTCACGGTGCTGATCGACGGCGGCTTCGGTAGCCTCGCGGTGGTCGCCCGCGCCGTGCCGCCAGCCTCGATTGTCTGCCTTGCCATGCCGCCCCGAAGCTCGACGTTCGTCTGGACGAGTGATCCTGGGAGGCGCGGGTTCCTCGAGGAGGTCGCCGCCGTCGCCACCGTGGCCGACCCGGTGGCGCGCTTCCTGGCGTTGGACGCCGCCCTCTCAGAGCGCATGGTCGCCGATGCCGGCCACACCGGCACCGCGATCGTTACCCGATCGCCCGAGACACCGCTCGAGGTGACGGCTGTGTTGGTGGCGGCGGCCTTTGGGCTGCATCCGGCGGATCCTGCCGGCCGGCCCGGAGGGCGCCAGGGCGCCCGGGCCTAGTTGCTCTTCGACGCGTGCACGGTGCAGACCGCGGTCAGGTTGCCGTTGGCGCCGCCGGTCACTTCCACCGTCATGCCGCCGTCCTGCACAACCGTGCCTGAGCATGACGCGCCACGTGCTTTTGCGAGCTGGTCAAGCTGCTCCTGGAGCGCCTTGATCTGGCGGACGAGGTCCTTGATCTCCGTTGGTGTGATCTCGCCGGGATCACCCAGCTTGGCCACCATGGCGTTACGTGCCTTGGTGACCTCAGCTACCCAATCGGCGTCGACGACGACGGCCACGGTGACACTGCCCAAGCTGGCGATCGTGGCGCGATAGCCGTTGGGCTCCACCAGGAGCGTGTCGTGGTCAACCATTGCCCGGATGGGGATGGTGGCCTTGTTCTCGATCTCGACGTGCTCGTCGCACGCGGCCACCACCAGCACGACGGCAGCGACCAGGAGGAACGTGCGCTTGAGAGGTGTCATGGCTGCCTCCCCGCTACCGACACAAGCTGGATTGGCCGAGGACGAGCTCGCTGCCCGTTGACGGCGTGTCGTCGTTCCGGGTGATCAGCGATGGCTTCGGCAGGAGCACGATCTGGATGCGATCGCCGGACTTCACGGGCATCGTGCACGTGGCAACGGCCTTGCCGGCTGCGGTAATGGTGAGCCGGTAGCGGCCGGCCTCGGGCACGTCCAGCGACGTGATGTCGAGAGCCCCGATCTCCTTGGTGGTCTCGAACGGCTCAGGTGTCTCGCTTGGCTGCGCCCCCACGTCGATCACGTCACTGCCGGTCTGCAGAACGTCCACGGTGACCTTGTCGTCGCGGAAGTTGTCGATCTGGACCGTAGCCGGCCCTATGCCGATCAGATTGAGCACCATGTTGGGCGTGATGAGGCCGTTCTGGATGGCGAAGTAGCCGCCAACGCTCATCGCGATGACCAGCACGACGAGCACCAGACAGCCGCGGAGCAGGCAGCCAAAGCAGCCGCGTTTTGGCTTGACGGGCGGCGGGGCGCCCCATGGGTTGCCGCTTTGCGGCGGGCCCTGATACCCGGGCGGATACTGCTGCGGTGGGTACCCCGTGGGCGGCGAGTACTGCGGCGGATACGGCCCGCTCATGCGCCCTCCCTGTCCTGGCGGTCACGCCCGATCCTGCTCGGGTTGCTCTCGCACCGCCGCCGCCCGAGTATGTGCAGCAGTCCTCGGGACTGCATGTGCGAAATGGCACTTCTCTCGCCGTGGGCCCAGCCGACACCATCGCGCCATGCGGCTTGGGCGGATCCTTCGGCTCTCGGTGTTCGCGGCGCTGGTGGGCGCCATCGGCTACCTCGGCGTCTGCGGCGTTGCCTGGAACATCAACACCACTGTTGACCGCGGGTGTCTTGACCTGTGGGGTTCGCAGACGCCGGCCAACTTCGTGGGCGCGTGGAACAAGGCCGATGGCCCGTTCATCGATGCCGCGCCGTACCGGTTTGACGCGCAGGACGTCAGCATCGACAGCCTCACCGCGGGCATCACGCTGCGCGCCTGGTTTGCGCCTCCTGCGGACGGCGGCGACCGCGTGGTCATCGTCGTGCACGGCATGGGCTCCTGTCGCCGCGACCCCACGTCGCTGCTGCCGGCCGGGATGCTGGTCCGCCACGGGTTTGGCGTCCTGATGCCAGACCTGCGCAACCACGGCGAGTCCACCCGGCAGGACGGCCACTGGGCGGGCGGGATCGACGAGTGGCAGGACGTCATCGGCGCCTGGAACTGGCTGCGCGCAAAGGGCTATGCGGCGGACAAGATCGGCCTGTTTGGCGAGTCGATGGGCGCGGGCTCCGTGTCCATCGCCATGGGCCACGAGCCCGCGGCGGTCTTTATCGACAGCGGCTTTGCCGACATCTTCTCGGCCACCACGTTCTTTGCGGAGTCCACGGGCAAACCCGGCTGGCTGGTCCCGGGCGTGCTGCTGATGGGCACGGTGATCTCGGGCGACAACTTCTTCAGCCCAGGCCCCGCGGCGCTGTTCCGCTCCAGTTTGCGCGGACGCCCGGTGTTCATCGTGCACGGCACGGCGGACGCCACCATCAGCGTGGAGCAGGCGCCCCAGCTTGCGGCGGCGGCCACCGCGGGCGGCTACCCGGTGACGCCGTGGATTGTCCAGGGCGCGCGCCACATCGAGGCCGCGTTCACCCACACGGCGGAGTACGAGCAGCGGCTGACCGCGTTCTTCGAGGGAGCGCTGGGCAAGTAGGGGGTCGCCCTACTCAAGGCGTCGAAGCAAGTCGTGCGCCGTGACGAAGAGGAACGACGCCGCGCTGCTGCCCGGCCGCAGGTCCCTCGTGTTCTCGCTGACGATGTAGCGGTGCTGGTCCGTCTCGGTGAGGTGGGCGCACTCCGTGAAGACGGCTTCGGCCACGCGGGGGAGCATCGTGTCGTCCGGGTCGCCACTGACGATCGCCGAGTGCCAGGGCTGTTCGGGTGCTGGCTTGATCCAGACTGCGGCGTCGAGGACCGGTCCATAGCGCGCCAGGACCTGCTGCTCCGTCCAGCCCAGGAGTTCGACCGCCTTCTCCACGAGCTCTGCGCGGATGTCCTCGCACAAGACGATGTGGGCGATCACCGGGAGGATCGCGAGCACCTGCGATGCCGCGCCCCTCCGGGACTTTGACATCGCGTCCTGCAGGAAGACGCTGGTATCGATGATGACGATTGGCCGCGGACGCCTCGGCACGGCTACTTGGCCGATTGGCGCCGCGGGCTCGAAAGGATCGCCGCACGCTCCGCGGCAGAGAGGTTCGGGACTGCCGGTCGCGGGCTGGCGAGTGCCTCAGCGGACGCCAGCACAGAACGGGGGATGCGGCGTGGGCCACGCTCCGTGGCTCGGCCTCCAGCGATCCACCCTCGGTCCACCCAGTTGCGCACCGTCTGATCCGTGACCGAGAACGCTCGCGCCACCTCGCGAACCGAGGCATACGGGCGCTGCACAGTCTCCGGGCGACTGGTTGTCGCCCGGAGCAGCCGACTGATGATGCTCGCGGCCTCCGGCGAGGTGCGCCGCACAGAGGGCAGGGCGGCCTGCACCGTTTGCCTGTCCTGCTCCGTCAGCAGGAGCTGGTCCGTCGTCGACATCGGTTGTCCTTCCACTCGCGTCACTTCCCAAAGCATAGAAGGACACTCAAATAAGTCAAACGGTAGACGACTCCCGATCAGGCCCATCGACCATCCGCCGCGCCGCGCTGCTACCATCGGCGGGCCATGTCCGATCGCGAACGCTTCTACCTGACCACCGCCATCGCGTATGCCAACAACGCGCCCGGCCTCCACACCGTGTACGAGGTCATCGGCGCCGACGTTGTGGCGCGCTGGCACCGGATGCGCGGCGATGAGACGCGGTTCCTCACCGGGACCGACGAGCACTCCGTCAACATTGCGCAGGCGGCCGCAACCCGCGGGATCACGCCCCGCGAGTTTGTCGATGAGAAGGTGGCGCTGTACCACACAGCCGAAGACGCGCTGCTGATCAGCCCGGACCGCTTCATCCGCACCACTGATCCGGATCACTACCTCTCGGCGCAGGAGATGGTTCGCCGGGCGTACGCCAACGGCGACATCTACCTCGACACGTACGAGGGCTGGTACTGCCCCAGCGAGGGGTTCAAGGCGCCCTCGGACCTGCACGAGACGGCCAAGGGCATGCAGTGCCCCAACCACCCCGAAGTGCCGCTCCAGTGGCTGACCGAGCGCAACTGGTTCTTCCGCCTCTCGTCCTACCAGCAGCGGCTGCTGGACCACTACGAGGCGCACCCGGACTTCGTGCAGCCGGACTATCGGCGCAATGAGATGCTGGGGTTCATCCGCGGCGGGCTGCAGGACTTCTCCATCTCGCGCGCAGGCGCCACGTGGGGCATCCCGTTCCCGATCATGCCGGACGGATCGTCTGCCCAGCGGGCGGACGGCACCTGGGACGCGGCGGCGGGCACCATCTACGTCTGGTACGACGCGCTGATCAACTACATCACGGGCGCCGGCTTCCCCGGCGACATGGACGCCTTTGCAAAGTGGTGGCCGGCTGACCTCCACATCATCGGCAAGGACATCGCGCGCTTCCACACGATCTTCTGGCCCGCCATGCTCTGGTCCGCGGGGCTCGAGGCGCCAAAGCACGTCTGGGTCCACGGCTGGCTCCTGACCGCCGGCGAGCGCATGAGCAAGAGCCGCGGCAACTTCCTTGACCCGACGGCCGTGGTTGGCGCCTTTGGGGCCGATGCCGCGCGTTATGTCACGCTGGCCGAAGTGGCGTTTGACAAGGACACCGACGTCTCCTGGGACTCGTTTGTCCGCCGGTACAACGCGGACCTCGCCAACGACTTTGGCAACCTGGTCAATCGCACCGTGTCCATGGTGAACCGGTACTTCGCCGGGCAGCGGCCTGCGCCGCGTGCGGCCGCGGACTCGCCGCTGGCTGAGGGCTGGACCAGCGTGCTGGCCAAGTACGGCGAGAAGCTTGACGCGTACCTGCTCCACGACGCCATCACCGCGCTGTGGGAGTTTGTGGGCGGGGCGAACAAGACGGTTGATGCGGAGCAGCCCTGGACGCTGGCGAAGGCGGCGAAGGCTGGCGATGCCGATGCCGAAGCGCGCCTGAAGTCCGTGCTGGGTGATCTGGTGGAGGCGTGCCGGCTCATCGGGCTGGCCGTTGCGCCGTTTATGCCCGGTGCGGCGCCGCGCATCCTGGAGCAGCTTGGCTACGCGTATCCGTACGGGGCCGATGGCAACGACGGCCCTGCGCTGGCGTCTGCGCTGGAGTGGGGCTCCGCCACGGAGGCCGGGCGCGTCGTCGAGACACCCACGCCGCTCTTCCCGCGGCTTGAGACCGAAGCAGCAGCTGCCGAAGGAGCCGGGGCATGACGGACCGATCGTTTGACGCGGCCAACGCCGCGGTGACCGCAGAGCTGCGCGCGCTGGTTGCGGGCATGTCCGACGCGGATCTGGCCGTTGATCTTGGCGAGGGGTGGACGGCGTCCATGGCGCTGGCCCATCTCGCCTACTGGGACGAGTGGCACGTGGCGCGCTGGCTGTATGCCGCGGCTGCGGGCGAGTTGGCGCCTCCGGCAGCCGACACCGCCGTGACAAACCGCGCGAACGAGGCGCTCGTGACAACGTGGCGCGCCCTTCCGGTACGCGCCGCTGCGGCGCTGGTGCTGGATGCGGCCGATGCCGCTGACGCGTACATCGCGGACCTTGACGACGAGGCGATCGATCTCGCCATCGAGCGGGACGGCGGGAGCTGGTTCCGCCGCGCGCCGCATCGCCAGGACCACATCGACCAGATCAAGCGCGCGCTCGGGCGCTAGGGCGGCGGTCGGCCGCGTCCGATGCGTCTCGTTGATTCCCACGGGCACCTGAACTCGGACCGGTTTGACGACGACGTCGACCAGGTGATCGGCGGCGCCCAACTGGCTGGGCTTGAGCGGATCCTCGTCCCGGGCTGGAACCACCACTCGTCATCGCGGGCGCTGGAGCTGGCTGAGGCGCGCCCCTGGCTGGACGCCGCCGTGGGCGTGCATCCGCACGACGCCGCCAAGGTGACGCACGAGGAGTGGGCCGACATCTGCCGCTGGGCGGGCGATGCTCGCGTGGTGGCAATCGGGGAGACCGGGCTGGACTCGGACCGGATGTTCTCGCCCTGGCCTGTGCAGCTGGAGAACCTGCGCCGGAACTTGGACCTGGCGCTGGCCACGGGCAAACCCGCGATCCTCCACTGCCGATCCAAGATGGGGGAGCGCGATGCGCAGGACGCGCTGGTTGCGGAGCTGCGCGCGGCGGGGTTTGCCGGGGAGCGCGCGCAGGCGGCGTTTGGCGAGCGGCCGCCGGCGATCATCCACTCGTTCAGCGGCCCGGTGGACTACGCGGCCGAGGTCATCGCCATGGGTCTGGCGGTCTCCTTCAGCGGGCTGGTGTATCGGCAGGGCGAGGAGTCATCGGCATCGGCTGCCGTCTTGGTGCCTTCTGCCCGGCTCCTGGTGGAGACCGATGCGCCGTTTCTTGCGCCGCCGGGCTCCCCAAAGGGCCGCAACATGCCGGCAAACGTGGCGATCACCGCGGCCTGGGTGGCGGGGAGGCGGGGGATTGCCCAGTCCGACGAGGCGGGTCTCGCCGCGTTTGGCGACAGCCTCGTTGCCGCGTACGACCTGGCGTTTGCGCGAGCGCGCCCCCGCGGCTGAGGTTTCGGCCCTGCCCTTCGCCCGCCGGGCTCCGCTTCCGCCCGGCCGGGCTCCGCTGTGCGCCGCTGTGCGCCGCCGGCCGCTACGCCGCCGGCCTCCTCTGTGCGTCGCTTCCGCCCGGCCGTATGCACTCCATGGCTGCCCGCAGGCCATCGCCGGCGCTACCGCTCCCCGCCGGGCGCCACGCCGCCGCCCGCCGGTCCAATCGGCCGCCTTCGACCCCGCCGTATGCATGGGGTGAATGGCGCGGTTGACACGCATGCCGCGTTCCGCCGTCGGTCGCCCCTCGGCTGCCCGGCGCGGACCCTTGTGCCCCGCGTAGCTCTTGAGGCAGTCATGGAGTGCATACGCCCACCGACATCGGGCGCCGAGGCGAGGCGAAGGGGCTCGGCAGAGGCGAGGCGAAGGGGCTCGGCCGAGGCGAGCCAACCCGCGCGGCGCCGAGGCGGCCCGGCAGCTCGCGGCAGACGCCCCCGGCAGACGCCCCCGGCAGACGCCCCCGGCAGCTCGCGGCAGACGCCCCCGGCAGACGCCCCCCGGTTGACAGCCTCGCACCTGCCCGGCTACCGTATTGGCACTCTCAGGGTGAGAGTGCCAACGCAGCGCGGCGACGCGGCCCGCAGGACCCTCGGCAGCTCCGAACATGAGTGCCGGGCGGAACACGGACGGTCTCGGCCCGCGACCCGCGGCACGGCAATTACACCTGGGGAGGGCCCCACCGGCGCCATCGCGCGCAGGCGGCCACACCGCAGTCACAAGGCCATCGGCGACCGTACGGCCGCAGGAGGAAAGCACCTTGGCAACCGCCTCTTCGACGAAGCTCCGCCCGCTGGGCGATCGCGTCGTCATCAAGCCCGCCCCCCGCGAGGAGATGACGAAGTCCGGCATCGTGCTCCCGGACACCTCCAAGGAGAAGCCCCAGGAGGGCGTCATCCTCGCCGTCGGTCCGGGCCGCACGCTCGACACCGGCTCACGCGAGACGATGGACGTCGCCGTGGGCAACAAGGTCCTGTACGCAAAGTACGCCGGGACCGAGTTCAAGGTTGAGGGTGAGGAACTCCTCATCGTCGGCCAGAAGGACATCCTCGCGATCGTCGAGGACTGACGTCCTCTTCGGCCGCTAAGACAGCCCACACCAAACCCGGAGGGTTCCTCACTTGGCCAAGCAGCTCATTTTTGACGAGACGGCTCGTCGCTCGCTGAAGCGCGGCATTGACCGCCTCGCTGACGCCGTCAAGGTCACGATCGGCCCCAAGGGCCGCAACGTCGTCCTCGACAAGAAGTTCGGCGCTCCCACCATCACCAACGACGGCGTCACAATCGCTCGAGACATCGAGCTTGAGGACCCGTTCGAGAACATGGGCGCGCAGCTTCTCAAGGAAGTCGCCACCAAGACCGACGACGTCGCCGGCGACGGCACCACCACAGCGGTGGTCCTGGGCCAGGCAATGGTTGCTGAGGGCCTTCGGGTCGTCACTGCCGGCGCCAACCCGATGGTTGTCAAGCGCGGCATCGAAGTGGCCGTTCAGGCCATCGTCGCCGAGATCAAGCGCACCGCGCGCCCGGTTGAGACCCGCGAGCAGATCGCTGCGGTCGCGGCCATCTCCGCTGCGGATCCCGAAGTCGGCGAGATCATCGCCGAAGTGATGGACAAAGTCGGCAAGGACGGCGTCATCACCGTGGAAGAGGGCCAGTCCCTCGGCCTCGAGAAGGAATACACCGAGGGCATGCAGTTCGACCGAGGCTACATCTCGGCGTACTTCGTGACCAACAGCGACCGCATGGAAGCTGTCCTCGAGAACCCCGTCATCCTGATCACCGACAAGAAGATCAGCGCTGTCCCGGATCTGCTCCCCGGCCTTGAGAAGGCCGTCCAGCAGGGCCGCCCGATGCTGATCATCGCTGAGGACATCGACGGCGAGGCCCTGGCCACGCTGGTCGTGAACAAGCTCCGCGGCACCGTCTCGGTCCTGGCCGTCAAGGCCCCGGGCTTCGGCGATCGCCGCAAGGAGATGCTCCGCGACATCGCGATCCTCACCGGCGGCACCGTCATCTCCGAAGAGATTGGCCGCAAGCTTGACTCCGTCAGCTTTGAGGACCTTGGCCGCGCACGCCGTGTCGTCGCCACCAAGGACGACACCACGATCATCGACGGCGAGGGCGCTGCCGACCAGATCAAGGCGCGCATGACGCAGATCAAGGCGCAGATCGAGGACACCACCTCGGACTACGACCGCGAGAAGCTTCAGGAGCGCCTCGCCAAGCTTGCCGGTGGCGTTGCCGTCATCAAGGTTGGCGCGGCCACCGAGGTTGAGCTCAAGGAGAAGAAGCACCGGATTGAGGACGCACTCTCGACGACCCGCGCGGCCGTTGAAGAGGGCCTCGTCGCCGGCGGCGGCACCACGCTGCTGCAGGCCATCCCGGCGCTCGACTCGATCCATCTCGAGGGCGACGCCCAGGTTGGTGTCGACATCGTCCGCAAGGCCCTTGAGGCCCCGGCCCGCCAGATTGCCGACAACGCCGGCCAGTCCGGTGAAGTCGTCGTGAACGCCGTCCGAAACCTGCCCATCGGGCATGGCTACGACGCGCTCAAGGGCGAGTACGGCGACATGTTCGAGAAGGGCATCGTCGACGCAGCCAAGGTCACCCGGTCCGCGCTGCAGAACGCAGCCTCCATCGCCGCGATGGTCCTGACGACGGAAACGTTGATCACGGACATCCCGGAGCGGGAGAAGGCCGGCGGCGGCGGCGGCCACGAGCACGGCGGCGGGGGCATGGACTTCTAGTCCACGCAACTCGCGTCGCTCGCGTCACACGCGAAACGCAGACGGCCCTCGGGAGCTTCGGCTTCCGGGGGCCGTTTCGATTCTGGGGGCGGGGTCGCGTCGCGGGGCTGGTTGCCGCGGCGGGTCCGGCGGGCGGTGTTTGGTCAGATTTCGCTAGGAGTGAACAAGATCTGGCGGAGACCGGACTTCGGGGGTCGAATCCGCCCCGATTCGCCCCCGAGTCGCCCCGATTCGCCCCCGAATAGGCGCCTGAGGGGTTGCGAAACCGCTTTCAGCGGCCGATCCGGTGAGTTTCCCAGCCCGAAGCACCCTCGGCGCGGCATTCTTGTTCATTCCTAGCGAAAAGTGCCGGCGTTGCCGGTGCCGGAGACGCAGGCAGGGGAGGATGAGGATGAGGAACGTCACGATCCGGCGCATCGGCGTGGTGCGCGCGGCCAATGTCGCAGCGTTCTTGCTTGCGGTGCTCGCGCTGGCTCTCGGGCTGGTCTTCGTGGTGCCGTTGAGCCTGATGATGCTGGCCGTCGGTCACGGACCCGACGCCGCTGGCACGCTGTCGCCGGGCGGGAGCGTCGTGGGGCTCGTGCTGCTGTACGTGTTTGGCGTGATGGGCTATGCCGTGATGGGCTGGTTCACCACCGCGGTCGCGTGCGTCGCGTACAACGTTGCAGCCGGGCGGATCGGCGGCATCCGCGTCCTCGTCCAGGATGATGTCCCGTACCCCGGCGCGATCCCCATGGCCGGCACCCCGCCGCCACCGCCCGGCTGGCGCTAGACGCCGAAGGGGACCGCCTCGCCGGTAGACTCGGGCGATGACCACGCCACAGCGCCCGAGGCATGTCGCGCTCGCCCGCGCCGCAGCCGCCGATGCCCTCGCGCTGGCGGTGGTCCTGGCGGTGATCGCAGCGATTGGCGCCGTGCTGGGCTTTGGGCCGCTTGCCGGCCGCCAGTCAGCCGCCAGCGTCACCGACCCGCGCGAGATGCTGGCGCGGAGCATCCAGGCGACGCTTGAGGCATCGTCGGTCCATGTGGAGGGGACGCTGCAGGGGCAACTGCCAGGCAGCCTCGTCAACCGCCGCGACGCGGAGATCCTTCTGGCCGGCAGTACGCTCAGCGCGGACTTGCGGCCACGCGACCTGCGGACACGCACACACGTCGCCATCCCTGCCGTGGGCGTCAACCTCGATGCGGTCACCGTGCTGCTGTCCATCTGGTCCCGCAGCGACGGCGGCTCGTGGCAGGCAGTCGGCACGGACAGCGTGGCGGGGTCAGCGGCCAACACGGGCATCGACCTCAACCCGCTCACCATCGCGGACCGCGTCCGCTCGTATCTGGCCGCCCGCAACGAGCCGCCGCGGCTCGAGGAGGCGCCCTGCGCAAGCGTCTCGGGACGCTGCCACCTGCTCACGCTTGATGCCGGGGCCGATCCCGCAGCCGTCCTCGCTGCTCTGCTGCCCGGTGCCGCCGCGGCCGACCTGCCGTCCACCAACACGACGATCACGCTCAGCACCGACGCCCAGACGCTGCGGCCCGCCGTGCTGGAGGTGCTCAGCGCGTCGGCGGATGGGACGCTGGCCGTGCAGTTGCGGCTGGTGTTCAGCGGCTGGGACGGCCCGTCTGTGATTGACCCGCCCGTCGTCGGCTCCTGACAATCGCCAGGCAAGCCGTCCAACCTAGAATGGCCCGGTGAGTCCCACCCCCTCCGGCAGCAAACCGCGCCGCACCCAGTCACGCGCGGCAGCGCGCGCGCCGGAGCCTGATGGCCAGGGCACGTGGCTGGACTTTGGCGAGGAGCCGGAGCCCGTCGAGACAGCGTGGGAGTCCACCCCGACAGAGCCTGAGGAGCCCGAGTGGCTCCGCGATGTGCCCGTCCCCGAGGACATCACGCCAGGTCCCGCGCTGGACCCCGAAGCCGTGGCGCAAGCAATCGCGGCCAGGCGTGCCGCCAGGGCAGACGAGATTGTCAGCCGTCTCAACCCAGAGCAGGCCCGCGCCGTCACCACCGTTGATGGCCCGCTGCTGATCCTCGCCGGCGCCGGCTCCGGCAAGACACGCGTCATCGCCCACCGCATCGCGTATCTCATTGGCGCCAAGGCGGTGCAGCCACGGCGCATCCTCGCGGTCACGTTCACCAACCGGGCGGCAGGCGAGCTCCGCGAGCGCATCACCGCGCTCACCGGTGACACGGGCAAGGACGTCCAGGCCGGCACCTTCCATTCGCTGTGCGCAAGAGTGCTCCGCACGGACGGGGACGCCATCGGCCTTGACCGCCGCTTCGTCATCTATGACACCGATGACCAGCAGCAGCTCATGAAGCGCATCCTCGCCGAGCAGGACCTCCCGGCCACCGGCGAGTTCCGGCCCGCTGCGATCCTGGGCGCCATCAGCCGCGCCAAGAACGAGATGCTCGACGCCACCTATCTCGCGGAGAACGCCGAGACCCACAAGGACCGCGTTGTCGCCAAGCTTGCCAAGCGCTACGACGAGCGCCTCCGGGCGGCCGCCGCGCTGGACTTCGACGACATCCTCCTGCGCGCCGTGGAGCTGTTCGACCAGGCGCCCGAGGTGCTCGACAAGTACCAGAAGCGCTGGCTCTACCTCCACGTGGACGAGTACCAGGACACCAACCGGCCGCAGTACCTGTGGGTCCGCGCGCTGGCCGCGGCGCACCACAACCTGTGCGTGGTGGGCGACGACGACCAGAGCATCTACGGCTGGCGCGGCGCCAACATCGCCAACATCCTGGACTTCGAGCGTGACTATCCCGACGCCACCGTGGTGAAGCTTGAGCAGAACTACCGCTCCACAAAGCTGATCCTGGACGCGGCGCACGCCATCGTGTCCCGCAACGAGCGGCGCACGGACAAGAAGCTCTGGACCGAGAACCAGGGCGGCGTGCCCATCCAGCGGTTTGAGGCGTACAACGAGGAGGAGGAGGCCGAGTGGATCGCCCGCCAGGTTGAGGGTTTGGCCGGCACCACGGGGCGCGGTGGCCTGCTGACGCGGCGGGCCGACGACGACGAATCCACCCGCTTCCGGCCCAAGGACATCGCGGTCATGTACCGGATGAACGCCCAGTCCCGCGCCATCGAGGAGGCGTTCCTCCGCTACGGCATCCGCTACCAGCTGGTGGGCGGGACCCGGTTCTACCAGCGGCGCGAGGTAAAGGACGCCCTGGCGTATCTGCGCACGCTGCGCTCGGACACGGACTCGGTGTCCTTTGACCGCATCCTCAACGTGCCTGCGCGCGGCATCGGTGACCGCAGCCTGGAAGCCGTCCGCAAGTGGGCCGACACCCACGACGGCAACGTCCTGGCGGCGCTCCAGGCCGGGGCGGACGGGCAGATCGAGGGGCTCGCGCCGCGGATCCGGACGGCCATCGGCGGGTTCACAACACTTGTGGAGCGGCTGCGCAAACGGCTGGGCGTGCTGCCGCTGCCGGAGCTGCTTGACGAGGTGCTTGAGGCGTCGGGGTACCGCGCGATGCTGGCCGACGGCTCCGAGGACGGCGAGGACCGCTGGGCGAACCTGCTGGAGCTTCGCTCTGTCACCACGCGGTACGAGGACCTGGCGCCAATGGACGCGCTGGACCGGCTGCTGGAGGAGACCGCGCTGGTGGCGGACCAGGACTCCTACGAGGGCGAGGCGGACGCGGTCACGCTGATCACGCTCCACGCGGCGAAGGGCCTGGAGTTCCCCGTGGTGTTTATCGGTGGGATGGAGGAGGGGCTGTTCCCGCACAACCGGGCCCTGGACGACGAGAAGGAGCTTGAGGAGGAGCGCCGCCTTGCGTACGTGGGCATCACCCGGGCGAAGCGCCGGCTGTTCCTCTCGCACGCCTGGCGCCGGACGACGTGGGGCGGCGGGGGCAACAGCGTGCCGTCGCGGTTCCTCATGGAGATCCCGCCGGAGCTCATGACCGGCCCAAGGCTTGACCGCGGCGGGGCCGAGTTTGGCGCGGACCTGGACCCGGACCTCGTCTTCCGCGAGCGCGGCACCCGGCTCATGGGCGGCGCGCGCCCAACTGGCGGCGCATGGCGGCAGGGGAGCGGCACGCCGGGGGCGCCCACCGCCGGGGATGCGTTCAAGCCGTCGCGGGACCTTGGCGCCAAGCGCGACGCGTTTGCCGCAGGCGCCCCCTCAGGCTCGCTGGGCCAGTTGCCTCGGGCCGTTCCGGCGTCGGGGCCGGGGCCGGGCGCGCGAGGCGTCATCCCGCCGCGCCCCATCGTGCCGGGCGAGCGCCGCTACCGCGACGGCGACCGCGTGCGCCACCCGCGCTGGGGCGACGGCATCGTCATCTCCTCAAAGCTCACTCGCGACGACGAGGAGGTCATGGTGGCCTTCAAGGACCCGCTCGCCGGGCGCAAGACGCTGCTGGGGAGCCTCGCGGGGCTAGAGCTGCTCGGCTGATCGGCTGATCGGCTAGCGCCCTTCCAGCATCGTCGTGATCGCGGTGTAGCCCATACGTCGGGCGTGATCCAGCGGCGTGACGCCGCCGAGATCCGCGATGGACGCGTCCGCGCCGTGGGCGAGCAGCAGCCGGACAATCTCCTGCTGCACCGGCCCGCCGTCGGCCAGGATGACGGCCTCCATGAGCCCGGTCCAGCCTAGGTGGTTGACGTGGTTCACGTCCACGGCCGTCTGTGCAAGCAGCACGCGGACCGCGTCCAGGTGTCCGCGCTCACACGCCGGGATCAGCGCCGTGCCGCCGTACCGGTTGGTGAGTGCCGGGTTGGCGCCAGCCCCGGCGAGCAGCGCCAGCAGCGCGGCGTTCCCCGCCGGGCCCGCAGCAAGGAACGGCGTGTCCAGCCGCCCGTCACGCGCATCCACCTCGGCGCCCGCATCCAGCAGCAACTGCGCCACCGCCACATGTCCGCCCCGCACGGCCGCCATCAGCGGCGTCTGCCCCGCAGCATTCCGATCGTCTACGCCCGCGCCAGCGGCCAGCAGCGCGCGCACAGCATCGGCATGGCCGGCAGCCGCAGGCCCGTGCAGGCGCAGATCGGCATCGGGCGCCGTCCAGGCAAGATGCGGCACGTGCTCGGGGTGGTGGTTGTATGAGTCCTCGGCAACCACATCCGCAAGGCTCCCGTCCACCAGCCACGCGCGGTAGACCGGCGTCAGCAGCTCGTCAGGCGTGGCGCCCGAGACGGCTGCCACCAGCGCGCGGAACGACGCCGCCTCCCAGGCCACCACCTCGGCGGCGGGGCGCGCCCGGTGCGCCGCCAGCGTGTCGGCGTTCTGCGTGTCGAGGTCCCACCCGGCGTCCGTGGGCGGGAAGGGGTCAACGTCGGCTTGGACCCCGGCAATCATCCGCGTGGACCGCTCGTTCCACCACGCCACATGCGCAAGGATGTCCTTGCGCGTCCAGCCCGGCATGTCAGCGCCGGGTCCCGGCTCGTCCAGCACAGCGGCAGGCAGCAGCAGTCCCGCAGCCTCGATGGGCGCGTGCGCTTCAAGGATCGCGATGAGCAGGTCTTCCTTCGTCATGCGCGCAGCCTAGCGCGCGGCGAGTCGTTGCACTGTTGACCGGCGCGGGCAAGCGGCGCAGCATCGCCCGCATGGCAATCCTCAGAGCACTGGCATCGGTGATCGCCCGCCTGTTCAACGCCATCTTCGGCGGCATCAACGCTCCGTCAGATGACCACCGGCCCGACATCGACGGCCGACGCGACAGCGGCGACATGGGCTATGAGCGAGCCGCGCTCCAGGCCAAGATGCAGGACCAGAACGGCCCCGGCGGTACGGACGGCTGAAGGGTTCGCCGCGTAGGGACAGCTTGCGCTAGCGTCCAACCCCCATGAAGCCGCGGTGGCTGCGCAAGCTGCGCTGCTCCTCGATGAGCACCTGCAGACGAGCAGCGCGCTCATCGGGCGGGAGGTGCGCGATCTCCGCGATCCGCCCTTCGGTCACGCTCTGCCCCGCAACCGGGCTGCCGCGCAACGTGCCGATGACAATCGACGCCCGCGGCACCCACTCGGCCGCCGGCAGATCGTGCAGGTCGGCATCGTCGGCGGCCGCGCCGCCGGCAGGCTCGTCGCCCGGCGTGGGCAGGAAGAGCGAGAGCGTGTCGAACAGACCTCGCAGGCTTGGCATCGTTGGGCTTGGGCTCTCCGCTACTTCGCCAGCAGGCTCTTCATCTGCTTGGCGATAAGACCGGTGGCGCGCTTGGGGCTGAGCCGGTAGAACCGGTCCATCATCCGCGAGTCCGAGCCGACGCAGGCGCGGAACGCGTTCTTCTCAAACGCCTTGAGGATCTCAAGGGCCGCCTGCTGCGCCGTCAACGTCTTGGGCACCTTGCCGCCGCCGCCCATCGCCGGGATGGCCACGCCCGAGTTGGTGGTGATGTTGGTGGCCACGCCGCCCGGGAAGATCACCGTCACGCGGACGTTGGTGTCCGCAAGTTCGGCCCAGAGACCCTCGGTCATCAGCTTGACCGCGGCCTTCGACGCGCCGTAGATGGACTGGCCTGGCACCGGCAGGAAGCCGCCCATGCTGGAGATGTTGACGATGTGGGCTTCTGGCCGCTTGAGCAGGTGCGGCAGCAGCGTCTTCGTCATGTACAGCGTGCCGCGGAAGTTGACATCCATCACACGGTCAATCGCGGCGTAGTCAAGTTCGGCCAGCTTCACAAACGGCTGGATGATGCCGGCACAGTTGAAGACGCCGTCCACGGCGCCAAACCGGTCGATCACGGCCTGCGGCAGCGCCTCCACGCCTGCCTTGTCCGTGATGTTGAGCACGTGTGTGGAGATGGCGTCCGCGTTGGCGGCCATCCCCTCGGTCTCCTTGAGCGTTGCCTCGTTGAGGTCTACCGCGGCAACCTTGGCGCCGCGCCGGATCAGCTCGAGGGTCACTTCGCGGCCCATGCCTGAGCCTGCGCCGGTGACGACGATGACCTTGCCCGCTGCCCGCATCGCGTGCTCCTCCTCGTGGGTGACCCCTGTCCATCGCCATTCAACCACCAACGATGCGGCTGCCGAAGGCCGACTGGACAGCAGTGACGGACAGGTGGCACGGGTGGCCCCTAGACTGACGGCGATGACTGAGCAGCTTCCTGTTGACCCCGCCCTTGTGGAGGCGGCCGCCGCGCTTGCGCCGGATGCAGCCGCCGCGCGCCATGCAGACCTGGCTGAGCAGATCCGCCGCGCAAACCGCCTGTACTACGAGGATGACGCGCCGGAGCTGGCGGATGCGGAGTACGACGCGCTGTTCCGTGAGCTGGTCGCGCTGGAAACGGCGTTCCCGGCGCTCGTCACGCCGGAGTCGCCCACGCAGCGTGTTGGCGGGGCGCCATCGGCGGGCCGCTTCCCTGAGGTCCGTCACCTGCGGCCCATGCTGTCGCTGGGCAATGCGTTTGGCCATGACGATCTGCGCGCGTTTGACACCCGTGTCCGCAAGGGCCTGGGTCTGCCCGCGGCGCCGGAGCCGGCAGAGGGGCTGACGTATGTGGCGGAGCTCAAGATTGACGGGCTCGCCATCTCGCTGCGCTATGAGAAGGGTCGGCTGGTGCTGGGCTCCACCCGCGGGGATGGCACAACCGGTGAGGACGTCACGCCAAACCTGCGCACCATCCGGCTGATCCCGGAACGATTGCGCGAGCCCGCCACGCTGGAGGCGCGGGGCGAGGTCTTCATGCCCAAGGCTGAGTTTGCCCGCATCAACGCGGAGCGCGAGGGGTCGGGTCTGGCCCTGTACGCCAACCCGCGCAACAGCGGCGCGGGGTCGCTGCGCCAGAAGGACCCGTCGGTCACGGCGGGACGGCAACTCGCCACCTGGATCTACCAGCTGCTGGAAGACGCGCCCGCGGGTGGGCTGTTTGATGCGCCGGCAGCCAGCGTGGACAGCCAGTCGGCCGCCCTTGCCCGGCTCGCCGCGGTGGGCTTCCCGGTGAACCCTGACCGGGAGGCGGGGCTTGACATCGAGGGCGTCATCGCCTTTACAGAGAAGTGGCGCGAGGCGCGGCATGACCTGCCGTATGAGACGGACGGCGTGGTGGTCAAGGTTGACCGCTTTGACCAGCAGGAGCGCTTGGGCATGGTCAGCCGGGCGCCGCGCTGGGCCATCGCCTACAAGTTCCCGCCGGAGCAGGTAGAGACGCTCGTGGAGGACATCGTCCCGTACGTGGGGCGGACGGGGTCCCTCACGCCGGTGGCGCATCTGCGGCCGGCCAAGGTGGCGGGCTCCACGGTGGCGCGCGCCACGCTCCACAACCTTGACGAGGTGCGCCGCAAGGACATCCGGATTGGGGACACCGTCGTGCTGCAGAAGGCGGGCGATGTCATCCCGGAGGTGGTCCGCCCGGTGCTGGCCAAGCGGCCGCCGGACGCGCGCGAGTTCGTCATGCCGGAGGCGTGCCCGGTCTGCGGCACGGGTGTTGTGCGTGATGAGGGTGCGGTCCGCCACTACTGTCCAAACCCCGTGTGTCCGGCGCGGCTGGCGCAGGCGTACGGCCACTTTGTGGGTCGTGGCGGGATGGACATCGAGGGCGCCGGGTGGGCCGTCCTCACGCAGCTCCTGGAGCGCGGGCTGATCCACAGGCGTGCGGACTTCTTTGCCCTGGATGCGGCCACGCTGGCAACGCTGGAGCGGTTTGGCCCCAAGAGCGCCGAAAACCTGGCAGCCGCCATTGAGAAGGCCCGCGTTGGGCGGCCGATGGCCAAAGTGGTCAACGCGCTGGGCATCCCGCAGGTGGGGGAGTCCACGGCTGTGGACCTGGCGCGCTGGCTTGCGGGCCGCGTGCGGCCGGACGCGTTCCCGGCCGCGGATGGCGCCGTGGTGCCGGACCCGTGGTTTGCGGCCGCGGAGGCGGAACTGCGCCGCGTCGCACGGGAGGAGCCCGGGCTGATCCAGGAGGTCAGCGGCATTGGGCCCACGGTGGCGGCAGCCGTTGCGGGCTGGTTTGCGGACGCGGCTACCGCGGACGTGCTGCGCGAGCTCGTTGAGGCGGGCGTGGTGCCGGAGCGTCCCGTGCCGCCGGTGGCCGGCGAAGCGGCAGATGCCGGGCCGCTCGCCGGCAAGACGGTCGTCGTGACCGGGTCGCTGGAGGGCTTTAGCCGCGAGGAGGCAGAGGACGCTGTCCGGGCGGCCGGCGGCAAGCCTGCGGGCTCGGTGTCCAAGAAGACGGACTACTTGGTTGCAGGCCCAGGCGCAGGTTCCAAGCTGGCCAAGGCCACCGAGCTGGGCGTGGCGGTGCTGGACGAGGAGGGCTTCCGGCGGTTGCTGTCGGGTGAGCCTGTCGGGGAGTCGGCCACGCCAACGAACGAGGAGGAGACCGCGTGACCACGTCGGACTACATCCGCGACGCCCGGGTGGCTGTGATCGGGGCTGGCGCCGTGGGCTCGGTGCTGGCGTATCGGCTTGCGCAGGCGGGGGCAACCGTCACCGTGATCGATCGGGCAACACCCGGGTCCGGCACCAGCGGGCGGACATTCGCCTGGCTCAACGGGATGGACAAGCCGCCGCGGCCGTACCACCGCATGTCCGTGATGGGTATCCGAGACCACGAGGATCTGGCGGACGAGCTGGCCGGGGACTGGGTCCACGTGACGGGGTCGCTCCACTGGACGGACAGGCGCGATACCGCGCGGACGGCGGCGCTTGAGGAGTCCGTGCGCCAGCTTCGCGGTTGGGGCATGCGCGTGGACCGCGCAACCCCTGATCAGGTGCGGCGTGATCTGGAGCCGGACCTGGTGCTGGAGCAGGACCAGGTGTCGGCCGTGTATCTCGTGCCAAGGTCCGGTTGGCTGGAGCCCTCGCGCCTTGTGGCCGGTGCGCTGGGCGCGGCACGCGAGCAGTACGGCGCAACGGTGGTGCGCGGCGACGTGGCTGCGCTGCCCGTAGCCGGCGGCATGGTGGAGCGCGTGGTCCTGGCCGATGGCCAAGTGATCGAGGCGGACCTCGTGGTCAACGCGGCGGGCCCCGACGGCGGCCGGGTTGCGGTGCTGGCCGGCACGTCGCTGCCCGTGGAGCGCACGCCAGGGCTGCTGCTGGTCTCAGAGCCCGTGCCGGCGCGGCTGCGGCGCGTGGCCTATGGGCCGGGGATCCACCTGCGGCCCGATGGCGGTGGCCGGGTGATGGTCCAGTGGGAGCCGCTCGACTCACTGGCCGTGGAAGGGGCGCCGCTGGCGGCAGACGATGCCCAGGTGCGCGACGCCATGGATCGCGCGGCGGGGGTCCTGCCCGCGTTGGCCGGGGCGGCGGTGGAGAGTGTGCGGCTGGGGGTCCGCGCAGTGCCGCGCGACGGGTACCCGCTGGCCGGTTTTGACGCGGGCGTGGGCAACCTTTACCACGTGGTCACCCATAGCGGCATCACGCTGGCTGCCCGTCTGGCGCTGCTGATCACAGAAGAGTTGACCGGCGGAGAGGTGGCGGAGCTGGCGCCATTCGCCCCGGGCCGCCCCGGCTCCGCATTCCCCGGAGGCAGCGGCTCCGCGGAGTAGGGGAGGCGCTGGGTCATGCGTCCCGTGCGCCGCGCCGCCTGCCACCAACGCGCCGCGCATAGGTCAGCGCCAACTGGCGTGCACGATCGCGTTGTCCGGGACTCCGGGACATGCGATAGTGCCCCCGTTCGGATGGGCCGGATGGCCCGTCAGGCTGCGGCTGCTCAAGCGTTGGTCCCGCGTCTTGGGCACCGTCGGTCGTTGTGAACTGGAGGAGGAGATACTCGTGACGAATCGCGTTCGATTCGCGGCACTGCTGTCTGCAGCCGCGATCCTCGTGGCGGCCTGCGGCTCGGCCGCAACCCCCGCCCCGACGGCGGCACCTACGCCCGTTCCGTCGGTTGGCGCCACTGCTGCCCCGGCAACGCCCACCCCGGCGCCGACGGTGGACCCGAACTCCCTGCTGGGCAAGATCCTGGCATCGGGCAAGGTCCGCATCTCAACTGACCCCAACTACGCGCCGTTCTCGTTCCTTGACCCGGCCACCAACACGTTTGACGGCTTTGACAACGCCACCGCCGTTGAGGTTGTGAAGCGCCTGTCCAAGGCTGTCGGCAAGGAGCTCACCGTCGAGTGGCAGACCCCCAACTGGGACCTGATCACCGCCGGCAGCTGGGCCAACCGCTGGGACATCTCCATCGGCTCGATGTCGGTCACCAAGACCCGCATGCAAGTCGTGGACTTCGTGAACCCGTACTACTACGACTTTGGCTCGGTCGCCGTGCCCAAGGCCTCCACGGCGCAGAAGGTCGCGGACCTCGTCAACGCCAAGTGGTGCGTCGGCGCCTCCACGACATACGAGCAGTGGCTCAAGGGCACCCTCGAGATTGTTGACCCCAACAT
>CAIYHO010000238.1 GCA_903925955.1 uncultured Chloroflexota bacterium | reverse complement strand
TCGAGCGGGCCTGCAAGCACGAGTTCGTGGCCTCGGCCGCGGACATCAAGCACCGCACGGGGGTCCGCACCCTGGACATCGCCAAGCGGCTGATCGACAAGGGCTATCACCCGCCGACGATCTACTTCCCGCTCACGGTGGAGGAGGGGATGCTGATCGAGCCCACCGAGACCGAGTCGCTCGAGACGCTTGACGCCTTTGCCGATGCGCTCATTGAGATCTTCCATGAGGCCGAGACGGATCCCGACCTCGTCACGTCGGCGCCCCACGTGGCGCCGGTGCGGAGGCTTGACGAGGCGACGGCCGCCAGGCAGCCAAACCTGCGGTGGCGCGGGATGACTGGGACGCAGACTCCCTGTCCCGACTGACGGGAGCCGGGTGACAGTCCGCACGGACGGGGTGTCGTTGACATAGGGTTTGACGACGCCGTTTGCGAGGACCCTATAATGCGCCCAAGCCTTGGCCCTGCAGGTTTCTGCTTGGCCTTGCGATCAACGTCCCCGGAATTAGGCAGCAGGAATTGCCGGCCTTGGGGAATGGCGAAATAGGAGGAGGTAGGTCCATGTCGTTGAGAAGGCGGTCTCTCGCCCTGATCGGCGCCGTTGCAATCCTGGTGGCCGCATGTGGTGGCAGCACCGCAACACCGGCGCCCCAGGCATCTGGTACTCCCGGTCCGGTGGTGACACCCGCACCGACGGCGGCCCCTGTCGCCAGCGACATCAAGATGGCGATGGACGCTGAGCCGACATATTTCTCGCTCGCATACACGGACCTGCCCACGAGCTACATCGTTGGCCAGATCTACAGCGGCATGTTCCGCGTCAACAACAAGCTCGCCGTCATCCCGGACATGGCCACCGCCCTGCCGGTTGTGAGCGCTGATGGCCTCACGTGGACCATCAAGCTCAAGAGCGGCATCAAGTGGCAGAACGGCGATGACTTCTCGTCTGCTGACGTGAAGTTCACGTTTGACCTTGCGGCCTCGAAGAACTGCACGTTCATCCCCAGCTTCTGCTCGGACATCCAGACGAACGTTGCCAGTGTCGCCGCGCCGGACGCCTCCACTGTCGTCTTCACCCTGAAGTCGCAGTTTGCGCCGTTCCTGGTCACGGACCTGCCCACGCCGATCATGCCGCAGAAGGCCGTCATGGCCTCCTTCGCGACGTTCCAGACGGGCCTCGCCAAGGCTGACCCGGCTGCCGTCACCGCTGAGCTGGCCAAGATCGACGCCGCCGTCAACGACGCCGGCTGCTCCCCGACGGCTGTGGACCCGGCGACCCCGCCGCCCCCGCCCGCCAGCTGCGACTACGCGACCTACATCGCCGAGATGGAGGCCCTGCTCCAGGCTGGCGGCGTCCAGCTCGCCGGTCTCCTTGACAAGAACAACTACAAGGCAGCCGACGGGTCCACGGACAACACCGGCTACGCCACCGCGCTGTACGGGGGCCTTCAGGACCTCGACATCTCCCTCAAGGCGGCGCAGACCGACCAGGTTGCAGCCTCCTTCCGTCTGCTGGACTTCCAGCAGCACCCGGTTGGCACCGGCGCCTACAAGTTCGCCAGCTACCAGAGCGGCCAGTCCGTTCAGCTGACGGCCAACCCGACGTACTACGGTGGGACGGTCACGCCGCCCAACTTCTACTACCCGATCATCAAGGACGCCGCGTCCGGCGCAGCCGCCCTCCAGAAGGGCGACGTCAACTGGATCTACTCGGTCGTCTCGGACGCGCTCGGCGCGCTCCAGGCCGATGCGAACGTCCAGATGGCTAACTACGCAGACTTTGGCTACTACTTCATCGCGTTCAACATGCGCCCGGGCCACATCTACGCTGACGCAAACCTGCGCCAGGCGTTCACGGCCTGCATTGACCACGATGCAACGGTTGAGAAGGCCACTGATGGCCAGGGTGTCCCGGTCTACGCCAACGTGCCGCCGGCATCGTGGGCGTTTGATCCGGCCGCGCCGAAGTACACCACCGACGTCGCGAAGGGCAAGTCGCTCATCGAGTCGTCCGGCTGGAAGCTCGGTTCTGACGGCGTGTACGCCAAGGACGGCAAGCGCCTGTCCACGACGCTGTACGTTCGCCAGGGCCGCCCGCAGCGCATCTCGTTCGCCCAGCTTGCGGCGGACCAGCTCAAGGCAAACTGCGGCATCGAGATCGTGGTCGCCCCGAGCGACTTCTCAACCGTGCTCCTGCCGCTGCTCTCGTACCCCAACAAGTTCGACACCTATCTGGGTGGCTGGTCCACGGCGCTTGACCCGGACGACAGCTCGATCTTCGGCTGCGACCAGGTTGTCTCCAAGGAGAAGCCCGATGCCAACAACTTCGTTGGCTGGTGCAACCCGGAGGCGGACAAGCTGCTGACCACGGGCCGTCAGACGACGGACCAGGCAACGCGCAAGACGCTGTACTCCCAGTTCCAGACCATCGTTCACAACGATGTTCCGTACTACTTCCTGTGGGCCGATCAGGGCCACGGGGCCCTGACCAAGTCCGTCACCGCCGGGACGAACACCATCGTCACCGACGGCACGATTGACCTGGCCAGTCCGCTCTACGCCTGGAACACCGACACCTGGAGCGTCCAGGCCAAGTAGTCCCAGAGGCGCGTCGCCAAAACGCGTGATCAACGGTTCCGGGACGGGTTACGGCCCGTCCCGGAACTAGTTACTGGTCACGTGGTGAGGGCAGGCCGTCGCCCGCCGACATCCCGGCTTGGGCACCGTGCAGCGAGGCAGTACCCCCAATGGCGACCTATATCCTTCGCCGCCTCATCCAATCCATCCCGATCATCATCGGGATCAGCGTTATCTCGTTTGCCATCGTCTACTTGACTCCGGGTTCTCCGGTTGACAAGTTCCGCACGCCGCGGGTCAGCCCGGCGACCATCCAGAACCTGATCCACCTCTACGGGCTGGACCAGCCGCTTCCGCTGCAGTTCTGGAACTGGTTCACCCACTTCTGGTCATTCCCCTGGGACAACACGGCCTGGGGCTACTCGTTCACCGATGGCCTGCCGGTTCGTGACCGGATCTTCCAGCGCATCCCCAGCACGCTGCTGCTGATGGGAACGTCGCTCTTGGTCACGGTGGTCCTGGCGATCCCAATTGGGATCCTGCAGGCGGTCAAGCAGTACAGCTGGGCCGACAAGGTCATCACCACGTTTGAGACCATCGGCTATGCGATGCCCACCTTCTGGCTGGGCCTGATCCTCAAGCAGCTCCTTGCCGTGCAGTTCAAGGTGCTCCCGCTCTACGGGCAGAACACGCTCGGCAAGCAGGGCGACATCGCTGACATGGCGCTTCACCTTGTGCTCCCCGTGACAACGCTCGCCATCATCTCCGTGGCTGGCTGGAGCAGGTACATGCGAGCAGCGATGCTTGAGGTCTTGCGTCAGGACTATGTCCGAACCGCCCGGGCCAAGGGCCTTGGGCCGGGTCGAGTCATCGGCCGGCACGCCCTGCGCAATGCCATGATCCCAATCGTGACGCTCCTGGGGCTCACCGTTCCGGGGCTGTTGTCGGGAGCAGCGATCACTGAGACCGTCTTCTCGTGGCCAGGCCTCGGCTGGCTGGGCGTGCAGAGCGTGACGGAGCGCGACTACCCGGTTGTTCTGGCGGTCGTCATGATCGGCGGAACGATGGTCATCATCGGGAACCTGCTGGCCGACATCGCCTATGCGATTGTCGATCCGCGGATCCACTACTAAAGGAGGGGCAGTTCTGTGGCTCGCTCTGACGCCCCCCGCCCCATCGCCGCAGTTGCGGGTGCTCCCGGTGGCGGTTTCGATGAGGTTGACCTCGTCCCCGTCCAGACCTACTGGCAGCTTGTCCGCCGCCGCTTCTTCCAGAACCGCATGGCGGTCATCGCGCTGTTCCTGATGGCAGCCCTGATCCTCTCGGCCATCATCTTCCCGATCATCGGCGGTGACTCCTGGTTCAGGACCGACCTGCTCAAGGGTCCCAAGGATCCGGTCTCGCTGACAGCGCCGCTTGGCTACGACAACCTGGGCATCAACATCTTCTTCCGCCTGATGAAGGCCCTCCGAACATCGCTGATCATCGGCTTCTTCGCCGTCCTGATCATCGCCGGCATCGGTACGGCGTTTGGGTCCATCTCCGGCTATGCCGGCGGCCTTCTAGACAACGTGCTCATGCGCATCGTTGACATCGTCCTCTCGCTGCCGGGCTTCTTCCTCGTCCTGATGCTGGTGGCGTTCCTTGGGTCGGGCAGCGTGCTCGTGATCATCTTTGCCATCGGTTTGACGGGATGGACCACGGCGGCGCGTCTTGTCCGAGCGGAATTCCTGCGCCTGCGCGAGGCTGACTTCGTCCAGGCGGCGAAAGCTCTTGGCGCAAGCGATCGGCGCATCATCATTCGCCACATGGTGCCGAGTGCAATTGCGCCAGTTGTCGTCGCCGCAACCCTCGGCATCGCTGACTCGGTGGTCACCGAGGCGGCACTCTCATACCTCGGCTTTGGGCTGCGTCCCCCCGAGGCGAGCCTGGGCAACATGCTCACCGGTGCACAGGACTACTTCTATCGCCAGCCCCTGTGGATCTACTACCCCGGCATCATGCTGATCCTTCTTGTCCTTGCGGCGAGCTTCCTGGGCGACGGCCTCCGGGATGCGCTCGACCCGCGCCAGCGGATCGAGGCGTAGCGAGTGACGCAGCGGCGGGAACAGGGCGAAGCCCTGCTCAGGGTTGACGACCTCCGAACCCAGTTCAGGACTGCCGACGGCCTCGTCAAGGCAGTTGATGGCGTAAGCCTTCGGATCCATGAGGGCAAGACGCTTGGCGTGGTGGGCGAGTCCGGCTGCGGCAAGAGCATCACGGCCCTCTCGATCATGCGCCTCATCGAGCGGCCCGGCCGTGTTGTGAGTGGCTCGATCACCTTTGACGGGCAAGACCTCGTCGCGATGTCCGAGCCGGATATGCGTGACGTCCGCGGCAACCAGATCTCCATGATCTTCCAAGAGCCGATGACGTCGCTCAACCCGGTGTACACGTGCGGCGACCAGATTGCGGAAGCGGTCCTGCGCCACAAGGGCGGCTCCAAGAAGGCGGCGTGGGATCGGGCGATCTACATGCTTGACCAGGTTGGCATCCCGGACGCAAAGCGCCGGGCCACGGAGCATCCGCATCAGCTCTCGGGGGGCATGCGCCAGCGCGTGATGATCGCGATGGCCCTCTCCACAGATCCGGTGCTGCTGATCGCCGACGAGCCCACAACCGCGCTCGACGTCACGATCCAGGCGCAGATCCTGCAGCTGATGCGTAAGCTGGGTGCCGAGACCGGCGCGTCGATCATCCTCATCACGCACGACCTGGGTGTGGTGGCCGAGATGGCGCAGCGCGTGATCGTGATGTACGCCGGGCGCAAGGTCGAGGAGGCCGGCGTGGAGGCCTTGTTC
>CAIYHO010000237.1 GCA_903925955.1 uncultured Chloroflexota bacterium | reverse complement strand
GGCCATCGCCATCGGCACGGTGGCGGTCAACGCGATGAACGACTACACGGGATCCCTGTCGCTCCAGGCGGCCGGCCTCAAGATCCCGCGCGTCTACTCGGCAGCGGCCGTGGCGGTGCTGGGCTTCCTGTTCACGCTGTTCCTGCAGTACAACGGCGACTTCGCCGGCAACTTCGTCAACTTCATCCTGTTCATCAGCTACTGGATCACGCCGTTTGTGGGCGTGGTCCTGGCCGACTGGTATCTGCGCGGTCGCAAGGCCGACGCAAGCTCCATCGTCAACTTCTCGCAGCTGCCGATGGGCACCGTGGCGCTCGTCGCCCTGATCGTGGGCTTTGTGGTTGGCATCCCGTTCCAGAACTCGTCCCTGGGGTACACGTGGGGCGGGCCGTTCAACTACATCACGGCCAACTATCTGCACGGCGCCGACCTTGCCTACTACGTGGGCGGGGGCGTTGCGTTCCTCATCTACTGGTTTGGAGCCCCCGGCACGGTCAAGGCCGTCAAGGCCGCCAACGGCGCGTAGCCGGAACCGGGATCAACACTCACGGGGAGGCGCGGCCGCGCACCGTCCACCGCCGGCGCGTCTTGTGGCCGGCTGGCCACGTGTCTATCATCGACAGACCGGCCGGCATCGTCAGGCCTTCACTGCAGCCCGGCCGTGTGGCTCGTGAGGTGGACCATGGGCGAGAAGGGGATTGGCCAGGGCGGCTTGGCCACACCGGGCGTTATGGCGGCCCCGCCGCCCAGCCAGACGATTGGCGAGGCGGCAGGCGACGGCGCCGACATGGCGCCCAAGCCAGACGAGGGCCCGAGCGCCGGCGAAGCGGCCGCCGAGGTGGTTGCGGACGTGCTTGATCCGCTTGGCCTCCACAAGCTCTTCTAGTCCAATAGCCGGCGCGAGACGCCGAGGAGGATGTGACGATGGGCGAGAAGGGCATCGAGACGCCCGGCGCGGGAGCCGGAACGGGCATCACGGGCACGCCAATCCACACGGGCATGCTGGGAAGCGCGATGGACGCGGCGCGAACGATCGGCGGCGGCACGCAGACGTTGGCCGGCGCGGCGATCGCGGGCGCCACCGGAGGCGCAGGCAGCGGGGTCTCGGGCGCGGTCAGCGGGCTTGGCTCCATGGGCTCGGCCACTACCGGCCCAATCAAGCCCCCGCCGGGCTGACGCGTCGTCCGCTGTCCAAGGGCTGACAAGACAAGCCAGATCTGACCCATGGCGCTCCAAGCCGCCCCAAGCGGGCGGCGAGGTGCCGGGCGTCCGCCCGAGTCCCGTGGCGCAAGCGCACACCCGCGGGATCCCGCCGCCGACGTTGCTCGGCTCCTCGCCGACGATGGCCCGCGCCCTGCGCTGCCGCCCGCCGCGATTGCCGGCATTGAGCAGGAGTACGGCGTCCTGGTGGATGGCCGCCAGGTTGAGTTTGGCGACCTGATCGACCAGGTTGCCCCGCCGGGCTCGCTGCGCCGCTTCGCGTTTGACAACCGCGCCCGCATCGTCCGCTCCGGCGCGATCTGGACAGTGGACGCGCCGCATGCCGAGGTGGCGACACCGCCCCGCCCGCTGCGCCCCGGGATCGCAAGCCGTCTGGCCGATGACGCGCTGGCCGAGCGCGAGGCCCTGCGCCGGCGACTCCGCTCCGTGGTGCCGGGCCGCGTGGAGCTGCGCGGGTACTCAACCCACCTCAATGCCTTTGCCGATGACGTGGATGGCTGGGATCTCGTCTGGCGCGTGGCGGTGACCTACGCGCCTGCGCTGATGCTCCTTGCGGAGCGGCGGGGCTCGCCGGGTCTGCTTGTGCGGCCACGCCCGAGACGGCTGGAGATTGGGACGGAGTACCTCGAGACCCGCGAGGACCTGGTGGCCGCGTCCGTGGTGACGCTGGCGGTGGCCATTGCCGCGTGGCGTGAGTGCCGGGGCGAGCCGGTGGACGCGCTGGCCGCGCCGGCCGCGCCTGCCGCGCCGTCCGCGCCTGCCGCGCTGGACGGCACCCGGCTGCTCTCGCCTTGGCAGCGGCCCGGCTGGTGTGTGCCGCGTGACGCGTTTGGCGATGACCTCTACCGGCTTGGGCGCGCAGCCCGGCTTCGTCTTGCCGATGGCTCCGACGTGGCGGCCGGCGATCGGCTGACGGCCACGTGGGCGCATCTGCGGCCGATTGCGCAGCTGTTTGCAGCCCCCGCCGAGCTGGCGCTGGTGGACGATCTGGCCGACGGCCGGGCGAAGCTGCCGATGGAGCGCGATGAGCCGCTGGAGCCGCTGGTCCGCCCCGTGCCGGCCGGCTCGTTGCGGGCCCGCGGGACGTCGGATGGAGCTGCGACCGCTCTGCGCACGCGCACCCGCGGTCCCGTCCGGCTGAGCCCCGAGGTTGCCACCTGGGACCAGACGGTTCTGCGCGTTGTGCATCCGCTGCGGACGTTCTTCCTTGCGGTGCCGCGCGAGGCGGTGGGCCGGTTTGAGGCGGCATGGGCCGCAGGGACCCTTGAGGGACCGCTGGCGGCGTATGCAGCAGCGCCCGCCTCAGGACGTGTGGCTGTGCTGGACGTGGCCCAACCCGGGGTGTTTGACGCGATTGAGCCCGCGCACCTTGCCGCGGCACGGCTCGAGGGCGCCAAGCCTCGCGTCCCCGGACCCGGCGGCAAGGATCGGCCGCCGCTGGTGAGTGCGCCGTCGGCACCAATCCTGGAGGTGGCGCCGCCAGTCTTGGCGCCGCCGTCAACCGCCATTCCGCCGCTCCAGCCCGGGCCGCAGATCCCGCGCGACACGCCGCACGGACAGCCGCCGCCCCCGTGGCAGCGGGTGCCGGTCTGGATCGGCGCGTTCATCACGGTGATCGTGCTCACCACGATCGTGGTCCTCACGCAGCAGCCTGGTGGCACCGTCACGCCGTCCGCGACCGTTACGCCGTCCGCCAGCGTCTGTCTGCCCAACGCGCCATGCGGGTCCGCCAGCACGCTGCCAAGCCCGTTGCCAACCCGGTGCGGACCAAACGCGCCGTGCGCCACAGCCACGCCAACGCCGAGTCCCCTGCCAAGCCGCTGCGACCCCAACGCGCCTTGCGGCTCGCCCACGCCCACGCCCACGCCCACGCCCACCCCAACGCCCACCCCAACCCCGCAGCCAACCCCGCAGCCAACGCCACGCCCCACGGCCGACCGCACCGGGCCGTCGATCACCAACCTGCGGTGGAGCCCCCAACTGGTTGGCGTCGCCACGCTGAACTCGCCCTGCAGCGCCAACACCACGCCGTCAACCACGGCGGCCACCGTGACGGTCACGGTCACCGATCCGTCGGGGATTGGCGCGGTCACGCTGCGCTATCGGCGCGCGAGCGATGCCGGCGTCATCAGCAAGGCGATGAGCCTTGTGGGCGGCAGCACCTATCGCACAACGCTGAACACGACGGTGGGCTCGGGCTGGCGGCCGCTGGACCAGATGTCTTTCGTCATTGCGCTTGGCGCCCGGGCAACCGACAAGGCCGGCAACGCCACGACCCTCGCCCTGAAGCCTGGGTTCACGGTCCAGATCTGCCAGTAGCGACGCTGGCGACGCGCGCTGGCGACCGAAGGCGCTCGCGGACCGCTGACGCAAGCCGCGGTCAACCTATGCTTTGGGCATGTCGCCACATACCAATCCCTCCCGCGTCATCCGCAGCCAGGTTGTGCTGGAAGAGCACGATGTGGCGCCCCACGGCCGGTTTGCCGTTGTGGTCCGCCGGTCTGTGGCCGGCAAGGAGTACCGCTCGCACCTGTGGCTGATCCCGCTCGAGGGCAAGGACAAGGGGACGGGTTCGGGCAAGGGCAAGGCCACGCGCCTGACCACCGGCGCAGTCCGCGACTCGTATCCGCGCATTGCACCCGACGGCCGCAGCATTGCCTTCCGCCGCGCCACGCCAATGGGCGAGGGCCGCGTGATGGTGCTGGCACTGCGATCCGACGGGACGCCCGGGAAGCTCCGCGCCCTGAACACGCCGCCCAGGAGAGCCGTCTCGGCCCTGGCCTGGAGCCCCGATAGCAAGCGCCTTGCCCTGGCGATGGAGGAAGACCGCCTCCGGTTCATCGTTGGCGGGGAGCCGCCCAAGGGCGAGGAGCCGCTGGCCCGGCGCATCACGCGGATTGACTGGCGCTATGACGAGGCCGGCCACATGGACCGGCGCACACAGCTGTTTGTCACCGGCATTGGCCCGCGCGCCAAGCCGCGCCAGCTCACGAGCGCCGATTGGGACGTCACCGGTCTTGCCTGGAGCCCCGATGGCGCGCGCATTGCCTTTGCCGCAGACCCGCGGGCGGACTCGGACCTGCGCCCGCGCCGGAGCATCTGGACGGTTGATGCCGACACAGCCCCCAAGGCGGATGCAGCCGACGCTACGCCCCAGCCCGCCGAGGTGCTTGCAGCAGGCGGCGACGTGTACGCCCCCGCGTGGTCCCCGGATAGCCGCTGGATCGCCGCCATAGGCTGGACGGATGCCGAGGCGCTTGACGACCAGAGCCCCACGCTGCTGGTGGGACCGGCCGATGGCAGCGCAGCCCCCTGGCCGCTTGCGCCAACGCTTGACCGGCCGCTTGGCGCGTGGCTGGACTCGGACCTCCACGGCTGGATCGCCTCGCAGCGGAGCACGCCCTGCTGGGCGGATGAGCGCACCATCATCGCCACCGTGTCTGCCGATGGGCGATCGATGCCCTGGCGGTTTGGCGTTGACCCCCTCACCGGGCGCGGGACGGGCGATCCGGAACCGCTGACCGAGGGCGAGATCGCCGCGTTCAGCCTGGCCGTGGCCACCGCAGCCACGGGCAACCCGGTGGTGACGTTCCTCGCCACCATCGGCAGTGGCCCAGTGGAGCTTGCAACGGTGCCGGTCAGCGGTGGGCAGCCCACGGTCCGCACCAGCATCGGCAGCCGCTGGGCTCGCAACCTCGCATGGCCCACCATGCGCCACGTCCAGGTGCCGGGACCCGGCGGCCCCATCGACACGTGGATCGCCTCGCCCGCCGGTGCGCGTGACGACGAGGCCCTGCCCACAGTTGTGGACGTCCACGGCGGTCCGCTTGGCGCCTGGGCCCCGGCCCCGTCCATTGAAGTGGTCTTGCTCTGCGCCCGCGGCTATCGCGTGGTGCTGCCCAACATCCGCGGCTCCGCCACGTACGGGCAGGCCTGGATCACGCCGCAGCTGGGCGACTGGGGCGGCGTGGACGCAGCCGATGTCCACGCGGCGCTGGACCACGCCATTGCGCTTGGCCTGGCAGACCCGGCGCGGCTGGGAGCCCTGGGCCTGAGCTACGGCGGGTTCATGGTGAACTGGCTTGTGGGCACGTCGGACCGGTTCCGAGCCGCCGTGAGCGAGAACGGCGTGAGCAACCAGGTCTCGGACTGGGCCAACAGCGACACGGGCGTGGAGTACAACCGCATGTCGCTGCTTGGCAACCCGCTGGACCGTGGCGGGATGGAGAAGCTCTGGCGCCAGAGCCCAATGTCCAACGTGGCGCAGATCCACACGCCGTTGCTGATGCTCCAGGCGGAGGCGGATCGCCGCTGTCCTGCGGCGGACAACGAGCAGCTGTTTATCGCGCTGCGCGTGCTTGGCCGCCCGGTGGAGTTTGTTCTCTACCCCGAGGAGTTCCACGTCTATCAGGCAAGCGGGCGGCCGGACCGGCGGATTGACCGGATGACCCGGATGCTGGACTGGTTTGACCGCTACCTGAAGGCCTGACGAGGCATTGAAATGTAGATGATCGTGCGGATGAGCGTGCGCACGGAGGCACTACATGACCCGCACACCCACCATCGCGTACCAGGCCACAGACCTCGCCCGCAATCATCGGCAGGTGCTTGACGCTGCCCGGAACGGCGGGGGCGCTCATCCGGGACAAGGACGGGCTTGCGCTGCTGATGGTCCCGGCTGAAGAGCGGGAGCGGGAGCGCGATGTCGCTGGGCTGGCCTTGGACTTGGTGCGTGCCGCGCTGGCGATCTCCCGCCATGACCGGTCTGCGGCAAGCTTTGGGGACCTCGGCTGGGTGAGCGTGCTGCCCGTGGAGTCGCAGCGCCAGTTCCTCGCGGAGATGAGCGACGCGCTGCTGGTTGTCTCCTCGGGGCTGCCCCTGCGCAGCGTGGAGCTGCTGATGGGGGACTGGAAGGCAACCGCGGGATCGTGGGCGGATCCCGAAGCCCGTGAGCAACTGCTTGCCGCGGCCGATGCACCGGTGCGCAAGACAGCGTTGTGACTCCGCGCCGCGCGGATCCGGCGGGTCGCCCGACGCCTCCGCCCGAGGACTGGGTCATCAGGCCGGCGAGTCGCGCGGCGGAGCGCCAATGGAAGGACGCGGCTGCGGCGCAGCCCAACCTCGTGGCCACTGTCCGGGAGCGTCTGCGGACTCGGCCGCTTGACCGCTCAGACAACCCAAATTGGACCCATCGGCTCAAGCCCCCGCTGCACGAGCACCAGGTTGACGGCGTGCGTCTGCCGCAGTGGCAGCACGAGATGACCTCGTCGGGGCGTGTCTGGTATGCCGTAGACGCCCATGCCCGAACCGTGTGGGTGACCAGGGTCTCGCTGACGGCGCCGCGGGAGACCCACTGACGGGCTGCGCCCCCAAAGCCCTTAGAGCAGGTCCCGCAGGATCCGCTCGTCCCAGCGGCGCGTGAAGAACGGCTCGCCGTCCAGGGTCACGACCAGCTCCACGTCCATCAGGAACGCATCGGCTGTGGCTTCGGTCCGCCCGCTGGCCACCACAGACACAAGGCCGCCGTCAGCCTTCAGCCGGTACTCGCAGGTGTTGGTGAAGACGCCCGTGCCGGCCACGACGTTGCTGGCCGTCATCGTCAGCCCCTCATCCACGTAGAGGGTTGACCGGCCGTCGGGGAGGGTGCTCGTGGCGCCCTCAAAGGTGCGCACCGTGGCCTCCGGGCCTTCTGGCTGGTTGCTCCACTCCAGCGGGGACGACGTCTCCGAGCCAAACTCGCGCAGGGCGGGCGCCTCGCTGCGCAACGCCGGCGGCGCCGCCGCATCGGGTGTGTCAAGGACGGGCGCCAGCGGCAGCTCCAGCCGTGACGGCGTGGACGGCCCGCGATGGATGGCAAACACCGCCAATCCCGGCGACGGCCAGATCACCGGCCAATGGGAGCTTGCCGCGGTGAGCCTGATGCGGTACCCGGCGGGGAAGCGGTACCCGGCCGAGCGCAGCTCCACCCGCACCTCATACACGCGGCCGGGCTCCAGCGGCGCAGGGTCCACATGCGAATCCCGGTGGGTGAGGTTGAGGATCCCCTCGCAGACCTGCTCGGTGGCGCCGTCGGGGGCAACCGATGCCAGCCGCACCACAAGATGCGCAACGGGCTGGCTGGCCGACAGGTGGAACACCGCCACCGGCCGCCCAAGGATGTCGATGGGCGCCTGCAGCGGCTCGCTGGTCCAGATGGGGCCGTTCTCGTCCTCGGCTCGCAGGTCGTCTGCCAGACCATTGGGCGGGTGCCCGGCGCCCCAGCAGAGCGAGCCAGCCTTTGCGCCCGCGCTTGGGACGTGCGCAAAGCGGTCGATGCCGGGCCCGCTGGCGGTTGGCTGTCCGGCCGAAGCCCCAGCCCCGGCCGCAACCAGGCGCCCACGCCCCGGCGCCTCGCCGCCGTCAAGCGCAAGCACCATCAGCGCAGCTCCACAGTCGTCATACCGGCGCACCGCCCGCCACGCGCCGTTGAGTTGAGCCGGGTAGC
>CAIYHO010000236.1 GCA_903925955.1 uncultured Chloroflexota bacterium | reverse complement strand
GCCTTGCCGCAGGTGGCGCGCAAAGTCCTGCAGCGCCGCCCGTTGGCTTGGGTCAACGAGCTTGCTGGTGGGGTTGCCCATCAGGTCGTCGGGCGCCCAGCCGGTTGCGGCCTCCACTGATGGAGACACCCACTCCACAATGCCCTTGGGAGACACCAGGAAGACCATGTCGCTCGCGTGTTCCGCGATCAGGCGGTATTGGTGTTCGCGGTGCGCGCGCTCGGCGTCGGCGGCGCGGTCTGCGATGACCTGTTCGGTCACGTCGCGCAGGAGGGACGCGTGGAAGCCCGGCCGGATGTTGGCGCGGGCGCGGTAGTCCACATGGCGGACCTGTGCATCGGACCGCGCGATGGTGAGCTGGCCCTGCTGCTCGCCGTCGGCCATGTACTGCGCCCACGCTTGCTCCGCCGCGGGCCGGGCCTCTGGCGGGGCAAGGTCTTCGACGCGCATCTTCAGCACGTCTGCCAGCGGCCGTCCCAGGAGCTCGCAGGCGGCCGGGTTGGCCGCGACAAACCGCCGCGCGTCATCCGAGATGAGGATGGCCTCTCGCGTGGTCTCAAAGAGCGCGGTCATCAGGTCCGCTTGGTTCAGCATCGGCGCGTGGCTGGCGACGATGTCAGTGCTGGCGGATGCGGCGTTGGATGCCGGAGTGGCGGGCTGGCGCGTCATGCGTCTCGATGCTGGCGGTGAAGCCCTAGCTGGGCCCCGCCCGTGGAACGGAGTGTGCCGCCTCCACGGTCGAATGGTCAACGGCCTTGGCCGTCGTCGAGTGCGGCACGCACGGCGGCCCCAAACGTTTCCGCGTCAAACGGCTTGTCAAGCACGCCTACCCGTGGCATCGCGAGCACGTCGCCTGCAATCTCGTTGGCATAGCCCGAGATCAGCAGCACCGGAAGGTTGGGCTGGTTCACCCTGAGGAGGCGGGCGAGTTCCGGCCCCTGCATGCCGGGCATCCGGACATCGGTCACCAGCAGGTCTAGTGCAGGTCCGCGCTTAGCCTGCTCAAGGGCTTCGGCGCCGTCAGCTGCGGCCACGACATCGTGGCCATGGCGGGCGAGAAGCCTCTTGAGCAGAACCCGAACGGCCTTGTCGTCCTCGACCAGCAGCACCCGCTTCCCGGTGGGGACGGTCTCGTGGTCCTCCTCGGGCGTCGTGGCCGCTGGTTCGGACGGGTGCCCGATGCTGGCCGCCCGTTCGTCCACGCGCGGCAGATCGATCGTGAAGGTTGAGCCTGCCCCGGGAACCGATGTGGCAGCGATTCTGCCGCCTGCCTGACGGACGATCCCGTAGACGGTGGCCAAGCCCTGACCTGTGCCCTTGTCGGGATCCTTCGTGGTGAAGAACGGATCAAAGATGCGCGCAAGGACGTCGGGCGGGATCCCGGACCCGGTATCGCTCACGGAGATCCGGACCCAGGCGGGTTCGATGCCCGTGGGCTCCACATTGCGGCAGTCAAATGTCAGGCGTCCGCCATCTGGCATCGCGTCGCGGGCGTTGACGGCCAGATTCACGATTGCCTGCTCGAGACGGCCGGCATCGGCGTAGACCACGCCCAGATCCGGTTGGCGCACGGAAACCAGCGTGATTTGCTCGCCGATGAGGCTGCGCAGCATGGGCACGAGTGCATCGATGACGGCAGCAGGATCCAGCACGTCTGCCTTGAGCGGCGAGCCGCGGCTAAACGCCAGCAGTTGGCGCGTCAGATCGGAGGCGCGGACGGTCGCAAGCATCACTTGCTCCATGTCCGCCTGCGCTTGGCTGCCGTCCGCAAGCGATCCTTGGACCAACTCCCCGTAGCCGCGGATTGCCGCGAGGTAGTTGTTGAAGTCGTGGGCGACGCCGCCTGCCAGCTGGCCGATTGCCTCTACACGCTGCGCCTGACGGAGTTGCGCCTCCGTTTCGCGCTCGGCTGTGACGTCTCGCTTGACGGCGACATAGGAAGTGATCACGCCGCCGGCGTCACGGATGGGGGAGATTGAGGCCTCCTCCGCGTAGAGCGTGCCGTCCTTGCGCCGGTTTACAAACTCGCCATGCCATGTCGCCCCCGCCTGGAGCGTTGCCCACAAGTGCTCGTAGAAGTGCTTGCCCTGGACACCGCTCTTGAGCAAGCGGGGGTTCTTGCCTCGGGCCTCGCTCAACGTATAGCCGCTGATACGTTCAAACGCTGGGTTCACAAACAGGATGTTGGCGTCAAGGTCCGTGATGACCACTGACTCGCTGGTCTGGTCGATAGCTGTGGCGAGGCGGGCGTGGTCTGCGCGGGCGTCACGCTCGTGGCGCATGTCCAGGACGAGGACGGTCACCAGGTCGGGTTCATCAGGATCAGTGGTCCTGATGATGAGTACCGGCACCGTGGTGCCGTCGGGCTGGACGTACGCCGTTTCCTGCGGGTGGCCTGGCTCGTCGTCCTCAGTAGGCATCGGCGAGTTGATCTCGCCGCGCTCCAGTTCCTCACGCGTGCGCCCCGCAAGGTCAAGCCAGTAGTCGTTGGCCTCGAGGACGCGTCCGCCGCGGCGCTTGAGGGCCATGCCAACGATCCCAGCATCAAACAGCCGCCGCATTCGCGCATTCGCTGCGTGCGCCTGGGTCTCAGCGCGCCTCTGCTCGGTGATGTCACGCCCGATGAAGGCAAACCCGTCTGCAAACGGGAACAGCAGCACGTCGGACCAGATGTCCTGGCCGCCCTCGGTTGCATGCTGCTCGATCCGGACGGCCGTATGCCGCTCGGACACGGCTGTGGCCGCCGCGCGGAGCGGCGCTAGGGCTGGCCACGTCGCAAACAGCAGCGGCGCATTGAGATCCTCGGGCCGTTTGCCCCCGAGATAGCGGTTGCGCGTGACTCGGTTGGCAGCGACAAGCCGGGCGTCTGTGAAGTGGCCATCTGCGTCGAACTCCGGCGAGCAGATCCCGATGGCCTCGGGGTTCTCCTCAAACACCGCCTCCAGACGCGCCTCGTTGGCGCGGAGGCGCTCGGCCGCCTCGCGGCGCACCGACGCATCGGCGACAAGGCCATAGATGCCGTCCCCATTGCCGCCAACGGCAGGCGTCCGGCGCCCGCGGTCGTCCACCCAGAGCCATGTGCCGTCGGCCCGCTGCACGCGGTACTCGAGGTACCACACGTCGCGCGGCGGCTCGCTGTCCCACACCTCACGGCACCGCGCGATGTCGTCGGGGTGGACGAGCCGGATCCAGGCGTCGTAACTGGTGATGTCCGCCGGGTCGTGGCCAAGCATCGCGGCGATCTGAGGGCTCATCCGCAGCGGGGCGTCCGCACTGGGCCGGTAGCCCACGATTGCGTCTACGCTCGCGATGACGTTGCGGAGCTGCTCCACGGCGTCGCGCTGTTCGGTGACGTCTTCGCCGATGGACGCCACGCCATCCACATGCCCCTGCGCATTGCGCAGCACGGTGTTGCTCCAGGCCACAATCCGACGGCCGCCCGTCTTGGGCTGCACTTCATTGTCGAAATGGGCCGGGATCTCGCCGGTGCCAATTGCGCTCTGGAAGATGCCCTTGACCGCTCCGGCAACGTCGGCCGGCAGCGCCGCCTCAAACCAGTCTCGCCCAACGAGTTCGCTGCGCGTCCAGCCAAGCAGTCGCAGCGTGAAGTCATTGGCAAACACGACGCGTCCGCGCGTGTCGAGGACGACGCCCAGAAGCGAGATCGTCTCCAGCGCGGCACGCAGCTGGCGATCGAGGTCGGGGGTCGCATCGTCGCGGAGCGGGGTCATGACCCGGGACGGCCTCACTAGGGTTGAGCACGGGAGCGCTACGGGCGTCCCGAGGAGCCAGTATGCGCCGCGTCAGCAACTGCGAACACGAACGTCAGACAACAGCCGCGGCGCTTGTCAGCGCACAGGACTGCCGTCATCCTTCACACATGCCGCCGACACCGCCAACCGTCCTGTACGTGCACGGGGCGGGCCACCAGCCACCAGCTGATGCGTGGCTTCCAAGCCATGATGCGGCGCTGTTCGCCGGGCGCAGGCGCCTGCCGTCTGACGTTGCGTACTTTGCGGACATCGTGGAGGCCGCGATGGATCTGCCCGGACGCGACGATGACGGCGGCGATGACGGCGGCGCCGACCGTGCCGATCACGATGAGGACGATGACGGGCTGCCGCCGGTGCACGCGTCGCTCCGGTCCGCTCCGGGCGAAGCGGCTGCCCACGGCTTCCTGTTTCGGCTTGCGGGGGCGATGGGCCCGCTGGACTTTCGCGGTCGGATCGGCCTCCCGTCAGTTGGGATCCCCGCGGGGATGCGGGAGTTCTACCGTGGCGTCAGCGGCTACCTGCTGGGGGAGCCTGTGCTTGCGGAGGGGATCCGCGACCGGGTGCGTGACGCGGTGCGGCGAAACCCGGGCCCGCTCGTGATCGTGGCGCACAGCCTGGGGTCCGTGATTGTGTTTGACGTGATGGGCGAGGAGGAGTTTGCCAGCCGGCAGGTGGTCTTCATCAGCGTGGGCACGGCGCTTGGTTTGGCCCCCGCGCAGGAGCGGCTCATGGCGTACCGAAGCGAGCGCCCCATTCCGCTGCCTGCCGGGATCGCCATCTGGCGCAACTTTCACTCGGCGCGCGATGTTGTGGCCATGGGCTCGGCGCTGGACGACCTCCACGCGGACTTTGCGCCGGCGGAGCGCATCCACTCCACCGAGGTGCGCAACCTCGCCGAGTTTCACCACTCGTTTGACGGGTATCTGGCCACGCCTGAGGTGCGCGACGCGGTGTACGCGCATCTGGCTGCCCACCCGGCGCACGCGGCGTCTGGCGCCGACGAGGATCAGGCGGACTGACGCCGTGCCGGTCGCGGCGGGATGGCGGTGCACCAGGCGGCAAGTGCGCGTGCGGCGGCATCAGCTGTGCCCACAACAGGGATCCCCTGGGCGGCAAGCGCGTCCGCAAACGGCGCGTACAACGGGCCCGCGTCCACCACGCAGACCCACGGCTTTGTGGTTTCGGCCCAGAGTTGGCCCAGTTCGGCTGCCAG